>NZ_KV837971.1:288243-348001 GCF_001838615.1 Haemophilus sp. HMSC61B11 | reverse complement strand
CCCCAGCCATACTATCTAAATAAAATCTTCTTTATTTCCAATCAAAGAATTTCTGTTGGGGTATCGCCAAGCGGTAAGGCACCGGGTTTTGATCTCGGCATCCCTAGGTTCGAATCCTAGTACCCCAGCCATCTTATTTTCTTTTTCTCTATTTCTTTTATATAAAAATGCGATTAAATTTAACCGCACCTTAGTATTTCATTTTTTTATCTATAAAAAAGTGCGGTACAAATTCACTATAAATTTTGACCGCACTTTATATTACAATTAATGTTCCCTTGTTTTAAAGAAGGTCACATCAGGATAACGTTCTTGTGCAAGATTCAGGTTTACCATAGTCGGAGCGATATAAGTAAGATTATCACCACCATCTAATGCTAGATTTTGCTCATTCTTACGTTTGAACTCTTCAAATTTTTTGTTATCTGCACATTCAACCCAACGAGCCGTTGCAACGTTGACAGTTTCGTAAATGGCTTCTACGTTATATTCTGATTTCAAACGAGAAACAACCACATCAAACTGTAACACACCGACCGCGCCAACAATTAAATCATTATTACTTAATGGGCGGAATACCTGCACAGCACCTTCTTCAGAAAGTTGTACTAAACCTTTCAACAATTGTTTTTGTTTGAGAGGATCTTTCAAACGAATACGACGGAATAATTCAGGTGCAAAGTTTGGAATACCGGTAAATTTAAGCTCTTCACCTTGTGTAAAGGTATCGCCAATTTGAATTGTACCGTGATTGTGCAGACCGATAATATCACCAGCATAAGCTTCATCAGCATGGGTACGATCCCCAGCCATAAAGGTGAGTGCATCGGAAATAACCACATCTTTACCAATACGTACGTGTTTGAGTTTCATCCCTTTTTCATATTTGCCAGAAACTACGCGTAGGAAAGCCACGCGGTCGCGGTGTTTGGGATCCATATTGGCTTGGATTTTAAACACGAAACCAGTAAATTGTTCTTCTTCTGCTGAGACTTTACGAGTATCCGCTTGGCGAGCTTGCGGTGCAGGAGCCCATTCGGTTAAACCATCTAAGAAATGATCGACACCGAAGTTACCTAATGCAGTACCGAAAAAGACTGGCGTCAATTCACCACTTAAGAATAAATCCAAATCAAATTCATTACTTGCACCTTTTACTAGCTCTAATTCATCACGCAGTTGTTGGGCTAAGTCATCGCCTACGGCAGCGTCTAATTCAGGGCTATTTAAGCCTTTAACGATTCGTACTTCTTGAATGGTCGAGCCTTGTCCACTCTGATAAAGATAGGTTTCATCTTTATATAAATGATAAACCCCTTTAAACAATTTACCGCAACCAATCGGCCAAGTAATCGGTGCACAATGGATTTTCAATACGTTTTCCACTTCATCTAATAATTCCATTGGATCACGAATATCACGGTCAAGTTTATTCATGAAAGTGATAATTGGTGTATCGCGCAAACGGGTGACTTCCATTAATTTAATGGTACGTTCCTCAACCCCTTTTGCTGAGTCGATCACCATTAAGCAGCTATCTACAGCCGTTAAAGTGCGGTAAGTATCTTCTGAGAAGTCCTCATGCCCTGGCGTATCTAATAAATTCACTAGGCACTCATTGTAAGGGAATTGCATCACGGAAGTCGTAATGGAAATACCACGTTGTTTTTCCATTTCCATCCAGTCAGATTTTGCATGCTGTGCTGAGCCTTTACCTTTGACAGATCCCGCCTTTTGAATGGCATTGCCGTATAACAATACCTTTTCGGTGATGGTGGTTTTACCCGCGTCAGGGTGGGAAATAATCGCAAATGTGCGACGTTTATTCACTTCTTCTAATGGATAACTCATTTGTCTTGTTTCTTCTGTTTTAAATAATGGTGTATTGTCGCTGATTTTCAGATTGAGCTCAAATTAAATTGGGAAAATATTGATTTTATGCTCAATTAGCTTAACAAATAATGTTGAAGTTTGTTTATTTTTTAACCTCTGCAAGCGTTTGCGTTGGTTATCTTATAAACATTATTGTTTTTTAATTCTATCGTTTTTGTTTTATTGATTGGCGAAATCTTTTAAATTTTATGTGAAATTATTAGATAATAAGGACGCTTATTTGTGAGTTTTTTGTTTAACTAAATGTTTTATTTGTATTAAAAATACATTATTTACTTTTCGTAAAAAATATGCGGCATATATTGCTTATTATAGTTCAAAAATAACTGGTCTAATGACTGAGTTTATTTTGCCGTGATAGATTACCCTCTGACTGGAATATACCGATTTCAGTTTTCAATCCTTGATTGAATAATATTTTCTCATGAGGAATCTTGAGGTAAAAATGAAAAAACAAACTTTTTGTTTTAAACAATTATTGCTTATTGCATTTGGAGTTTGCTCTGTATCAACGTTCGTTTATGGGAGCACTCAAAATGTAACTGTTAGTGGAGCTGTAAATAACTCTTCTTCTGGCAGCGGTAAAGCAATGATTAATGTTGGTTCTACCGTAGGTAAGAGTGTTGGCAATAATACCCAAAATGTTGTTGTGAATGGCTCTTTAGTAAATAGAGCATCTGGCAGCGGTAAAGCCAGCATTAATATTGGATCATCAGTAAATGATGGTGGAAGTCATAATCAGTCAGTTAGTGTTGGTTCAATTGTCAATTCTTCTTCAGGTGGTAAATCTGAAGTGAATATCGGTTCTGTTGTTAAAGATTATTAATCTTTAGCTCAGAATTAATGATTGTATTAAGTAATCATTAATTTCAATAAGCATAGTAATGCTCAATTTCTTTTAAAAAAAGAGGAAAAACAATGAAAAATCTAGTTAAGATTAGTGCAGCAGCAATCTTTGCAGCAAGTTTAGCTTTATCTACTAATGCTGCAATTAAAATTGGTGGTAACAACACACAAACTACCAATATTCAAGGTGCAGTAGCTAATACAGCTGTGGGTGGTAGTAAAGCGATTCAAAATATTTCATCTAACCATGGTAAAGTAACTATCGGTGGTAATAACACACAAACCACTAATATTCAAGGTGCGGTAGCTAATACTGCGGTTGGTGGAAGTAAGGCTATACAAAACCTAAGTTCTAATAGCAGCGAATAGTCATAAATAAAATTAATTGGTTATTGGTTATCCAATAACCAATTTTTTATATGTTTTAAAATTCTGTTGGGGACGAAGTCATGAAAGTTTTTTACATGTTGATACTATTTGGGGCTTCATGTTTTTTATCTCTGAATACTTTTGCTGGAAATGGTGAACTTGTACCAAGAAAAGGTTTAGGACCTTTGGATAAAGCAAAAGTTCATGAAGTTCAGGCTCAAAAGTGGTCAAGAATTGGAATGGGAATAGAGATGGAAGATGAGGCTGAGAATAGTGTATCTCAGTATAACAACACTTCTAGTGGCAGTTCATTTGGAGGACGTTCTAAAAATTGTTCTACAAATGTTGGAAATGTTACTGCTCAAAAAGGTGCTAGTTCTGGTCGATATGGTCCTAAAAATAAAAATAATAATGTCGTCGTTGTTAAAGGCGATGTAATCAATGTCTGTAAATAATTAATAATAACTTAAGGTATCTTATGAAATTTTCTCGAACTATTATTTCTTATGTTTTGATTTCTAATCTAGTTGGGTGTTCTTTGTCTGCTACAAATCTAAAGGAGGATAGACCATATATTGGTTCGACAACAACTCATAATCTCCCGGCAGTAGAACCAGTTAGATCGATATCAAGTTTCAGTGATAGTTTAAATTGTATGGATGATTTGCTACGTCAAAGTAATATTGGTGAAACAGTTATTGCGGTAAAAACTATTAAAGATCCATCAACTAAAGCTGGTGTAGCAGCAAGTGAAATGATTATGACTGCGTTGTCACAAATGTCGAAAACTAGTGGTGCTTTTAAAGTCGCTGATTTTGAAATCGATCCTTTAAAACAAGATACAGTACAAACGTTAACAAATCTTTTATTACCAACTGGAAGTATGCAAATTCCAGCTCCTCAACTTTATATTTCAGGGGCCGTATCTTATGTGGATCAGAATGTATTACGTAAGTCCAATAGCTTAGGACTTTCTTATGCAGAAGATGGTGAGCTTGGTATTTCAGGTGATTTGATGACAACCGCATTGGGGTTGGAGTTGCACATGGGTGACTTTTTAACTCGTACGCTTTATCCAGGTATTGATTCATCTAATGAAATTGTTGCTGCTGGTAAGGGTTTTGGACTCGATGCTGGTGCAAAAATTAAGAAAACAGGTGTTCAGTTTTCTTTAGAACGAGCGCTTTCTCAAGGGCTGGGAGGTTCAATGCGAACCTTAGTTGATTTAGGTACGATAGAGTTAGTGGGTAAATTAACTAAAGTGCCTTATTGGCAATGTTTATCGCTTGACCAAGCTCATCCGGAATTCCAACGTGAATTGTTAGATTGGTACGGTGGAATGGGAGATAGTAGCAAAGTGAAATTCTTCCAAACTGGCTTGAAAAACTTAGGTTATTACAGCGGTAAAGTAGATGGCAAGAGTTCAAAAGAATTCCGTGATGCATTATCGGCATTCCAAAAAGATAATAAAGCGACACCTTCTGGTTTTATTAATTTCGAAAGCTATGAACGCTTAATGAAAAATTATGTAAAAACAGATGCAAATGGTAACTTTAAGAAAGTAGGAGTAGAAGCATCAGATGATAAAGAAGAGCAACCTCGAGGAGGATATCCAGTACTAAATTCTGATAAAGATGCACCAATTAATGTAGGCATTAACTTAAATAAATCATCCTATCGTCGAGGCGATGCATTAGAGTTAGATGTTAATGTGGATAGAGATTCAACTTATTTAGCGTGTTTCTACCAAGACGCATCGAAAAGCATTACTCAGGTTTATCCAAATCCTATCCAAGGAGAGGGTATAACCTCTAAAAATAATCCACTGAAAATTCCAGGCTCTGATGCATTTACTTTAAGTTTAAATGAAAAAGGTAAAGAAAGTGTGATGTGTATGGCTTCATATTATAGTGTATCTGATAAGCTTCAGAGCAACTTTGGGGATGCTTTGAATCCTCTTAAAGTGAAGGATATGAATGCGTTATCTGAGCAATTAAAAACAATCTTTGGTGATGATTTAAAAGGTATCCAAACAGTTAGTTATCAAGTGAAGTAAACAAATAATCATTGGGGACGATATGTCAAAAAAATATTCAGCATCTAAATTATTTGTTTATGCCTTGCTAGCGGGGATTCCGGTTTCTTATGCACAAATCGTGATTAATAAGCCGATTGAGCCTAGGAATTCAACCGTTCAGCAAGAGCAAAATACGGGGTTTTCCATGGAATTTGCTTATGAAAGCTACCGTAATAAGGATTATCAAAATGCTTATGATGAATTTGATCATTTTGTTTTACAGAATAATCCAAAAGCGTTAATGGCGAATGCCTATTTGTTGTTTAGTGGAAATTTACCAAGAGATTTTGCTAGAGCTAATAAATATTTAGCGCAAGTATCTTCCCTAAAATATGCTCGAGCAATATATTTGCAGGGGCTATTGGAAAAATACCAAAAAGGCCTAAGTCAATTTAATGCAAAGTCCGAAAGATTGGTTAATGATGCTGCAGTTATGGGAGATTACGTTGCCGCGAATGCTTTGGCTAACTACCATTTCCAAAAAGGGAATTATGCATTAGCTCAACGTTGGAATGAAAAAGCGATTAGCTTAGGAAGTCCTGCTGCAAGACTAAATCAACGCGTTATATCAAATCGCCAAAATGAGCAAGCAGTTCAAATGGTACCTAAAACTGTTTCTTCACCACCAAATGTAGGTGTAATTGGTGAGCTAAGAGAGCGTTCTCAAGCGGGTGATTCAAGTGCAAGCTATGATTTAGCGGTTCGTTTCCATAAAGGTGTTGGCGTTGCAGTAAATTTTGGTGAAGCAATTCGTTTATATCAATTAGCTGCAGAACAAGGTAGTACTGAAGCTCAAAAAGTCTTGCCAATTTTGTTATCAAGAAGAACAACTGGCGGCAATATTAATAGTATGTGGATGCAACGAATGTCAAATATGCTTCCAAGTCCAGTTGTAGTACAACAGGATACTAACCGTATGCATACAGGCAAAACTGAAAATAATATTGCGGGTTTTGATACAGAAAAAGCCACGAAAGCTATAACAACATTGCAGGAAGATGATCCATTAGAAGGATTATTAAGTTTGGAACCAAGTCGTTAATTTATTTAAAGTAAACATAAAGGAAGGTAAACATGAAGCACGTTTATTCAAAATTAGCTATCGCATTATTTAGTTTTGCAGCATTATCTAGCTATGCTCAAGCTGATAATCATCAATCAGTTACAGTAAAGGGTAAAATTATTAATAGTGCAACGGATGGCGGAGAATCAGTACAAACTATCTCGGGTAAAAAAAGTACTGTTGTAAATGGTACAGTTATTACTCACAACGGCGAAACGACATATATCCCTAGTGGTGATTCATCTTCAGATAAAGTTAATGCTGCTTTAGGTGGACAAGATTTCTCTGGTCAAGATTTGGCAGGACAGTCATTTACCAATTCAGATCTTGCCAATGCAAACTTTAGCAATGCGAATTTGCAAGGCGCTGACTTCACAAATACAAATTTAAGTGGGGCTAACTTTCATAAAGCTAACTTAAAAGGCGCTAATTTAACCAATTCTAACTTAGCAGGCGCAGATCTTACTGGCGCCAATTTAAAAGGTGCAATCAAAACGAATATCAATACCCGTGGAGCAAAAACCAAAGGGGCAATTTGGCGATAAGGCGACAAGTGATATACAAAAAACAGGCTTTTTATAGCCTGTTTTTTTATTCGCTTTTATTTTTTAAAAAAAAAGCAAACGTTTGCGCTAAAAGTGCGGTACAATATCCACCGAGTTTTTATTCTTATAATTAAAGGTGCAAGTAATGACACAACTTAGTCTAAAAAAAATCTATTCGGGAAAAGTGCGTGATCTTTATGAGATCGATGATAAACGAATGTTAATGGTTGCCAGTGACCGTTTGTCTGCATTTGATGTGATTTTAGATGATCCTATCCCACGCAAAGGTGAAATCCTGACTCAAATTTCCAATTTCTGGTTTAATAAGTTAGCCCATATTATGCCAAATCATTTTACTGGCGATTCAGTTTATGATGTGTTACCAAAAGAAGAAGCTGATTTAGTGAAAGCTCGAGCAGTGGTTTGCAAACGTTTGAATCCAATTAAAATTGAGTCTATCGTGCGTGGTTATTTAACAGGTAGTGGGCTAAAAGATTATAAGCAAACTGGCACTATTTGTGGTTTGAAATTGCCAGAAGGATTAGTTGAGGCAAGTAAATTACCAGAGCCGATTTTCACACCATCAAGTAAAGAAGAAGTGGGCAACCACGATATCAATATCAGCTATGAACAATGTGAAAAAGCAATTGGCGTAGAGTTAGCAGCACAAGTGAGAGAAAAAGCGATTGCGCTTTATACTGAGGCAGCAAAATATGCGCTGACTAAAGGTATTATTATTTGTGATACTAAATTTGAATTTGGTTTAGATGAAAATGGCACGCTCACTTTAATGGATGAGGTATTAACACCGGATTCTAGCCGTTTTTGGTCAGTTGATACTTATAAAGAAGGCACAAATCCACCGTCATTTGATAAGCAATTTGTACGAGATTGGTTAGAACAAAGTGGCTGGAATAAACAACCGCCAGCACCAAAAGTACCAACAGAAGTGATTGAAAAAACAGTGGCTAAATATCAAGAAGCTTTGGATTTATTAACAAAATAACATTAACAAACTCCCTGCTATGCTTTAGAATAGCAGGGATTTTTATGGATAAAATATTGTGAATAAAAGAGTATGAAATCTGTTGCGATAGTTGGTTTAGGTTGGTTAGGCTTACCGCTGGCGCTGCATTTAAAAGAGCTTGGTTGGTGTGTAAAGGGCTCAAAACAATCCCCTGAGGATGCTCAAAAATTGCATCAGCTAGGCATTGAAACTTATCCTTTTTCGCTTTCTGAGGAAATGATGAGTTTACCAGACCATATTCGCCCTCTTTTTAATGTAGATGCTCTCATTATCACCCTACCACCTAGCAGTTTTTCTTCTCAACAGTATTGTGAATATCTTGCTTTTTTAATTAATCAAGCCAAGAAGCAAGGTGTACAGCACTTGATTTTTACCAGTTCAACGTCTGTTTTTTCTAATATTTCGGGGCAATTTGATGAAGGTGCCCAACTTTCAGCTGAAACAGAAATTGGCAAAACACTGATACAAGCCGAGCAGTGTTTATTCCAATCAGAAATATCTTATTGTGATGTTCTTCGACTTGCAGGATTAATTGGTAAACAACGCCATCCGGTTAAATTTTTAGCAGGAAAATGCAATTTAAAACAAGGTAATTCGCCTGTTAATTTGGTGCATCTTGAAGATTGCATTCAAGCTATTACTGCCTTACTCATGAATCCAAATGGATTGCGAACTTACCATCTTTGCGCCCCAATTCATCCTACTCGAACAGAATATTACACAAAAGCAGCGGTATTTTATGATTTATCCATACCACAATTTGAATGTAGTGATTCGGATCCAAAACGAATCATTATGGCAGATAAAATTTGTCGAGATTTAGGCTTTACTTATCGTTATCCAAGTCCCGATGATATGTTAGAAAAGCGCAGTGATTTTTGACCGCACTTTTTAAATACTCATTCACCATAACCAAAATGAAGGAAATAAAATATGTCAAATACGATTCTGCAACATTTACCTAAAGGTCAAAAAGTTGGTATTGCTTTTTCAGGCGGGCTAGATACTAGTGCGGCATTACTTTGGATGCGTCAAAAAGGTGCAGTACCTTATGCTTATACGGCAAACTTAGGTCAACCAGATGAAGATGATTACAATGCAATTCCTAAAAAAGCGATGGAATATGGTGCAGAAAATGCGCGTTTAGTGGATTGTCGTGCGCAGTTAGCTCATGAAGGAATTGCGGCTATTCAATGTGGCGCATTCCATATTTCTACTGGTGGAGCAACCTATTTCAACACCACACCACTTGGTCGCGCGGTAACAGGTACGATGCTTGTTGCGGCAATGAAAGAAGATGATGTGAATATCTGGGGTGATGGCTCAACTTTCAAAGGTAATGATATTGAGCGTTTTTACCGTTATGGCTTATTAACCAACCCAAATTTAAAAATTTACAAACCATGGCTAGATCAACAATTTATCGATGAGTTGGGCGGTCGCTTTGAAATGTCACAATTCTTAATCGCAAATGGTTTTGACTACAAAATGTCGGTAGAAAAAGCGTATTCAACTGACTCTAATATGTTAGGTGCGACACACGAAGCGAAAGACTTAGAAGAATTAAGCACTGGTATTAAAATTGTGAAACCAATTATGGGCGTGGCATTTTGGGATGAAAATGTTCAAGTAAAACCAGAAGTGGTGACTGTTCGTTTTGAAGAAGGTGTGCCGGTTGCATTAAACGGTAAAACATTTGATAATGTGGTGGATCTTTTCTTAGAAGCAAATCGTATTGGTGGTCGTCATGGTTTAGGCATGTCAGACCAAATTGAAAACCGTATTATCGAAGCTAAATCACGTGGTATTTATGAAGCACCGGGAATGGCATTATTCCATATCGCTTATGAACGTTTAGTAACGGGTATTCATAATGAAGATACTATTGAACAATATCGTATCAACGGTTTACGTTTAGGTCGTTTGTTATACCAAGGTCGTTGGTTTGATCCACAAGCGTTAATGTTACGTGAAACAGCACAACGTTGGGTCGCTCGTGCGGTGACTGGTGAAGTGACATTAGAACTTCGTCGTGGTAATGACTACTCAATCTTAAATACTGAATCACCAAACTTAACTTATGCGGCTGAACGTTTAAGTATGGAAAAAGTGGAAAATGCACCATTTGATCCAATCGATCGTATTGGTCAATTAACTATGCGTAATTTAGACGTAGCAGATACACGTGGCAAATTAAGTATCTACTCTCAAGTTGGTTTATTAACTGCGGGTAAAGATTCAGTGTTACCGCAATTAGGTAAAAAATAATTTTCTCCTTTAAATATAAAAAGTGCGGTTGATTTTGACCGCACTTTTACTTTTCTAGATATTCATTTCTTGAAATAGATTTAATTTATCCGGAACGAGATAAACTTGATCACCTATTTTATATTGCGCATTGAGATAGTTTTCTTTGGTAAGAATGACTTCAATAGGTTGTTCAGTTTGCGAACTTTCTACTTCAATTCTCACGATAAAACCAATAGCATTAATATGACGAATCGTACCACTCGCTAAGGCATTATGAGATTCACGCGAAAGCGTCAGTTCGTAAGGGCGAATATAAGCCGTTGCAGATTGGTTATTGACTGCATGAGTCGCATTGCTATGTGTTTGTAAATTATGAGCAAATTCACCAATGACTAAATTGCCTTGATCAATGTGTCCATGGAACACATTAACATCCCCCACAAATTGCGTGACGAAAGGGGTTTGCGGTGCATGATAGATTTGGCTAGGCTCATCAATTTGCTCCACTTGACCTTTATTCATCACCACAATACGATCAGACATATCTAATGCTTCATCTTGATCATGGGTAACGAAAATACTGGTCACATTGAGTTCATGTTGCAATTCCCGTAGCCAACGACGTAATTCTTTACGAACTTGAGCATCCAATGCACCAAAGGGTTCATCAAGTAATAAGACTTTCGGTTGAACAGCAAGGGAGCGAGCTAAGGCTATACGTTGTTTTTGTCCTCCAGAAAGTTGATTAGGGTAGCGATCGGCTAGCCATTCAAGTTTTACTAGCTTTAAAAGTGCGGTGACTTTTTCGCGAGTTTCTTCTGCAGAGGGACGTTCTCTACGAGGTTTCACCGTTAAGCCAAAAGCGACATTGTCAAAGACGGTCATATTTTGAAACAGTGCATAATGCTGAAACACAAAGCCGACACCGCGTTCAGCAGCTGAAAGTTGAGTCACCTCTTTTTCACCAAACCAAATGTGTCCATTATCAGCAAATTCTAATCCGGCAATGATCCTTAATAGCGTTGTTTTTCCACAACCACTAGGTCCAAGCAAGGCGGTTAGCTGATTTTCCGGAAAGCTGAGATTGATATCTTTCAACGCATGAAACTGTCCAAAGTGTTTGTTTAGTTGCTGGATTTTGATTGTCATGTATTGTGTTCCTGTTGTTATTCTTGGATTTTTTTCTTTTCCACATATCTCACTACGTTTTGCAATCCCAGTGTTCCCACTGCGATTAATGCTAATAAACTGGCGCAAGCAAATGCGGCAACAAATTGATATTCGTTGTAACTGATTTCTACATAAAGTGGGATGGTATTAGTCAAACCGCGAATATGCCCAGATACAACACTCACGGCACCGAATTCACCCATTGCACGAGCGTTACTTAAAATCACACCATAAATTAATGCCCATTTTATTTTTGGTAGCGTTACGTGCCAGAAAAGTTGCCAAGTGGATGCACCTAAGATTAACGCAGCTTGTTCCTCACTTGTGCCTTGTGCTGACATGGTTGGAATTAATGATTTTGCAATAAGTGGAAAGGTGACGAATAAAGTCACGATAACAATGCTTGGCGTAGCAAACATAAAACGAATATGGTGTTCAGCAAGCCATGCGCCCCAAAGTCCATCTAACCCAAACAGCAGTAAGAACATTAATCCTACAACCACTGGTGAAATGGAAAAGGGGAGGTCGAGTAGTGCGGTTAATAAGCTTTTCCCTTTAAAGTCAAAATAAGCAATAGCCCAAGCCATAACCACACCGATAAAAATGTTAATAGGTAATACAATTAAAGAGACTTTAATCGTAAGCCAAATAGCCGCTAAGGCTTCAGGTTCTTTTAATGCAGCGAAAAATAGACCAATTCCTTGTTCAAGGGCTGAATAGAATACGGTAAATAATGGGAGCAATAATATGATCGTAAAAAAACTGAGTGCGGTCAGAATTAAGATCCATTTTTGCCACGATTGGGTTTTCATAAATACCTCTTATCGAATTGGACTAATGCATTTGGCAACAGACCACTGCGCTAAGTTAATGAATAAAATCAACAGAAATGAAATGGCAAGCATTAATAATGCAACCACAGATGCACCTTGCACGTCATATAAATCAAGTTTTGACATAATAATCAATGGTGCAATTTCGGATACAAGTGGCACATTACCTGCAATAAAAATTACCGAGCCGTATTCACCAAGCGATCGCGCAAATCCCATACCTGCGCCACCTATTAATGCAGGCAATACCACCGGGATGATGACTTTTCGCAACGTTGTTAATCTAGATGCACCTAAAATTTGAGCTGCTTCTTCATAGCTAGGATCGAGATTTGCTAATACGGGTTGAATCGCTCGAACGGTAAAAGGCAAGCTGACAAAAATCAACGCAATCGCAATACCACTTGGAGTATAAGCGAGTTGAATCCCTAAATGGCTTAGCCATTGCCCAATCAGTCCAGTCGGAGCATAAAGCGAGGCAAGTGCGATACCAGCAACGGCAGTGGGTAAAGCAAAAGGTAAATCCACTAACGCGTTGACGAGATTCTTACCTGGAAAGTCATAACGCACTAAAACCCATGCCAATAAAAAGCCAAAAACGATATTAATTAACGTCGCGATTACCGCCATTTCAAAGGATAGCGTTAAGGATGAGATCACTCGTTCACTCGTGATGATTTGAACGATATCAGCCCATTTTAACTGCCAGGCAGTGAGCACAAGTAATGTTAATGGCAATAATACCATTGAGCCGAGCCAGGCTAATGTAATCAATATACTTCGTTTAAATCCTGGTAATACGGTTTTCATTATCCCACCTTCACAACAGATAAATACCTAAGCTTTGTAAGCGTTTTGAAATGTTCAAAAAAATAACCGCTCTTTTCCATAATGGCAAAGAACGGAAATTTATTTAATATTCCAAAGTGAAATAAGAAAACGTTTGGTTTTTCATTTTATATTTCATTTTGTTCTATAAAATGCTTTTTCGTTATTTTTTGTACTTAACATTTTGCGATATAAATTTAGCCACACGAAATTGAGGGTAATAACGGAGGAGAGTAAAAATGAAAAAAATCGCTTTATTTTCAGTGCTTTCTTTCGGTTTGGCAGCTTGTTTATGGCATACCAGTACGGAACAAAAAACGGTGCTATTGAATGTGTCCTATGACGTGATTCGTGATTTCTATAAGGAATATAACATCACCTTTCAACGTGAATTTCCCTCAGATGTGATGATTTCACAATCGCATGGTGGCGCCAGTAAACAAGTGTTAGGCGTGTTAAATGGCTTGCCTGCAGATGTGGTGACGTTGACACAAAGTAATGATATCGACGCTTTAGTTAAAAAAGGCTTAGTGGATGCAGATTGGCAGCAAGTATTACCGAATGGTGCCGTTCCTTTTGGTTCGGTGATGGTGCTTTTGGTGAGAAAAGGAAATCCAAAACACATTCAAGACTGGTCGGATTTGGTACGTGATGATGTCAAAGTGGTGTTTGCTAATCCTAAAACCTCTGCGAACGGGCGCTTTGCTTATTTATCGGCTTTAGCTTATGCCGAACAGCATAGTGATAAACCACAAGATTTTATGTTACGCCTGCTAAGAAATGTGCCGGTTTTAGAGGCGGGTGCGCGCAGTGCCAGTATTTCTTTTACGCAGCGTAATATCGGTGATGTTTTAATTGCCCCGGAAAATGAAGCAGCGTTAGCCGCTAAAACACTGGGTGAAAATAGCGTTGAAGTGGTGTACCCAAGTATAACGGCCTATACCCCAATTTATGTGGCGGAAGTGAATAAAAATACGCAGGCAGATGGTTTGCATCAACTTTCCCATGATTATTTGAGCTATTTATGGTCACCCCAAGCACAGGAACTGGCTGCCCAAAATTATTTCCGTCCGACAGATAAAAAAATTATTGCTAAAACGACCGCACTTTTTCCCGAAGTGAATCAATTTGATGTGAACCAACGTTTTGGTTCGTGGGAGGCGATTAATACCAAACATTTTGTCGATAACGGCTTATTTGATCGTCTATATATCAGTGCACAACGTGCTGATAAAGTGAATAAATAGGAGTGATACCCATGAATTATTTTCCACTTTTTGCTGATTTAACTGGTCGCCCAGTACTTGTTGTCGGCGGTGGTTCAGTGGCTGCTCGTAAAGTTGGGTTGTTGCTCAAAGCAAATGCTCAAGTCCGTATTGTTGCTCGCCAATTAAATGAGGAATTAAGCGAGCTTGAACGTCAAAATAAAGTGCTATGGATTGCCAAAGAATTTAATGTCGAACAAATGAGAACGGTGATGTTAGTGATCGCGGCAACAAATGATGAGGTATTAAATCACCGTATTTTCCATTTAGCCGAAAGCCAACATAAATTAGTCAATGTGGTGGATGATCAACCTCATTGTAGTTTTATCTTCCCTTCTATTATTGATCGTAACCCGATCCAAATTGCGATTTCGAGTGGTGGCAAGGCGCCGGTATTAGCCCGTTTATTACGTGAGAAACTGGAAGCATTATTGCCACAACATTTGGGCAAAATCGCTGAGATTTCTGGTAAGTGGCGTGATCAAGTAAAAGCAAAATTGGCATCGGTCACCGAACGTCGCCGTTTTTGGGAAAAAATGTTTAGCGGACGTTTTGCAAGTCTCGTTAAGAATCAACAAGAGGCACAAGCTGAAGAGGAATTGGCTGAGCAACTAGAAAATAACTATCAAGGTGGTTTTGTCTCTTTAGTTGGTGCAGGTCCTGGCGATGCTGGGTTATTAACTCTTAACGGTTTACAGGAAATTCAACAAGCTGATGTGGTGCTTTACGATGCATTGGTTTCTGGTGAGATTCTTTCTTTGATTCGTCGTGATGCAGAACGTATTTTTGTGGGGAAACGTGCCAATGGTCGTTCTGTCGCACAAGAAGAAACCAACCAATTGTTATTAACCCTTGCCCAACAAGGCAAGCGAGTAGTGCGTTTAAAAGGCGGCGATCCTTTCGTTTTTGGACGCGGTGGCGAAGAATTAGAAGTATTAGCTCAACATCAAATTCCATTTTCGGTTGTACCCGGTATTACAGCAGGTATTGGTGCAACAGCCTATGCTGGTATTCCATTAACTCACCGTGATTATGCACAAAGTACCATTTTTGTGACAGGTCATCGTAAAGCCGATGCGTCTGATATTGAATGGCAAACCTTAGCAAGAAGTCATCAAACCTTAGTTATTTATATGGGGACGTTAAAAGTTCAAGTCATTGCTGAACGTTTACAACAATATGGTCGAGCTGCGAATACGCCTGTTGCGATTATCAGCCAAGGTACTCAACTTACTCAAAAAACAGCGATTGGCACACTTGCAAATTTAGCTGAATTAGCTGAAAAAGCAGAGACACCAGCCTTAATTGTGGTGGGAGAAGTGGTGAAATTACACGAACAATTAGCATGGTTTGGCGAAGAAAAACAACGTCAAAAACAACCGCACTTTACCTTAGAAAATTTAACCATCGGTCAAGTGGCGTAAGGAGTGGATGATGAGTTTATTTAAACCGACTTTTGGCAAATTCCACTTGTTAGCTTTGATGTACAAGAGAGTTTGGCAGAAAAAACAGCCACATTGAAGCAACGTTTACATCAAATAGCTGATAACCATCATGATGCACGCTTTGCCAGCAGTTTAGCTGTAGAAGATATGGTCATTACCGATGTCATTGCGCGTGAAAACTTAGATATTGGTATTTTTACTTTAGATACCGGTTTACTTCATCAAGATACGTTAAATTTATTAGACAACCTTGAGAAAGTCTATCCACATCTTCAAATAGAACGCTTTCAGCCGATTGCTGATGAAGTGATTCGCTACGAGGAAGAAAAAGGGAAATTTGCTTTTTATGAAAGCGTGGAATTACGTCGCGAGTGTTGCCATATCCGTAAAATCGAACCGTTAAATCGCGCGATTCAAGGTGCAGATGCATGGCTGACCGGACAGCGTCGAGAACAATCGGCCACACGTACTGCGCTCCCTTTTGCTGAGCAAGATCAGTCTCGTGGTATTGATAAATACAATCCTATTTTTGATTGGTCAGAAACAGATGTGTGGGCTTATATCTTAGCGAACAATGTGCCTTATAACGAGCTTTACCATCAAGGTTTTCCAAGCATTGGCTGTGAACCTTGTACCCGCCAAGTTAAACAGGGCGAAGATATTCGCGCTGGCCGCTGGTGGTGGGAGAGTAAAGATAGTAAGGAATGTGGATTACATAAGTAGAAAAATATAGGAAGCAAAACATGACAAAAACTGAACTCAACAACCAACATCTAGACTGGCTCGAGGCAGAGTCGATTCATATTATTCGTGAAGTCGTTGCGGAATGTGAAAACCCGGCGTTGCTTTTTTCCGGTGGAAAGGATTCGGTGGTATTGCTGGCATTAGCCCGTAAAGCATTCCAGTTAGGTGATCGTCCGGTACATTTGCCGTTTCCATTGGTGCATATTGATACCGGCCATAACTATCCAGAAGTGATCCAATTTCGAGATGAACAAGTGGCAAAACTTAACGCGCGCTTAGTCGTTGGGCATGTGGAAGATTCCATTGCCAAAGGCACGGTGGTATTACGCAAAGAAACGGATTCGCGTAATGCGGCACAGGCGGTCACTTTATTAGAAACCATTGCAGAGAATGGATTTGATGCCTTGATGGGCGGTGCTCGTCGTGATGAGGAAAAAGCTCGTGCTAAAGAACGAATTTTCTCGTTCCGTGATGAGTTCGGCCAATGGGATCCTAAGGCACAACGTCCGGAATTATGGTCTCTGTACAATGCTAAATTACATAAAGGTGAAAATATGCGAGTGTTTCCGATTTCCAACTGGACGGAATTAGACATTTGGCAATATATCGCTCGTGAGAATTTGGAATTGCCTCCGATTTATTACAGCCATAAACGCGAAGTTGTACGTCGTAAAGGTTTGTTAGTACCAGTGACGCCATTAACCCCTAAATTGCCAAATGAAGTCAGCGAAGTATTAGATGTTCGTTTCCGTACTGTGGGCGATATTAGCTGTACTTGTCCAGTGGCTAGCACCGCATCAACACCATTAGAAATTATTGAAGAAACCGCTATTGCCGACATTTCTGAACGCAGCGCGACTCGTCTAGATGACCAAGCCAGCGAAGCCGCCATGGAGAAAAGAAAAAAAGAAGGGTATTTTTAGTATTTCTACTTTCTTGCTTGTGCAAGAAAGTAGCAAAGAACACACCCCCAATTAAATCGCTCCTCTTCACTTTGTTTCAATTTTCTTAACGAAAAATTTGTAAACTCGCTACGCTCGAACAGTACAAATTTTTCTAAAAATTGAAAGTCGTTCAGGCGATTTATATGGGGCATTATTCAAAGATGATGAAATACAAAAGAATAATTAACAGAATATAAGGAAGAAATATGACACAACATTCAACTCCACTTCGTTTTATTACTGCCGGTAGTGTAGATGATGGGAAAAGTACCTTAATCGGCCGCTTACTTTACGATAGTAAAGCTTTATTAACCGACCAAATTAAAACCCTCAACGCAGGAAAAGAGAAAGGTAATAAAGAAGCCATTGATTTTTCTATTTTGACAGATGGTTTGGAAGCAGAACGTGAACAGGGCATTACCATTGATGTGGCGTATCGCTATTTCTCTACGGCAAAACGTAAATTCATCATTGCCGATACCCCAGGACATGAGCAATACACCCGTAATATGGTGACAGGTGCGAGCACTGCATCAGCTGCAATCGTCTTAATTGATGCTTCTCAGCTGAATTTTGATGAGGAACCGTTACAACTCTTACCACAAACCAAACGTCATTCAGCAATTTTACGTCAATTAAATTGCCCGCACATTTTAGTGGCGGTAAATAAAATGGATTTATTGGATTACAGCGAAGAAAAATTCAATGCCATTGTGGAGGCGTATCGTCAATTGGCGGCACAACTTGGTTTAAAAGATGTACATTTTGTGCCGGTATCTGCATTGCTTGGCGATAACTTGGTATATGTAAGTGAAAGTACCCCTTGGTATCAAGGTGAACCTTTACTTACCATTTTAGAAAATTTACCAAGTGTGGATGAGGTGAGTCATTCCAATGCTGATTTTTATTTCCCCGTGCAATTAGTCGTACGTCAGGATGCGGATAAAGCTGATGATTTCCGCGGTTATCAAGGTCGAATTGAGCGCGGTTCCGTGCAACAGGGGCAGACTATTCGAATTGAACCGAATGGATTAACCGCTAAAGTGACTGAGATTATTACGCCAAAAGGTGAGGTGACACAGGCGGTGGCCGGGGAAGTGATTACCTTACGTTTAGATCGCGATATTGATATTTCCCGTGGTGATTTATTTGTGGATGAAAGTTCACCACTTACACCAAAAAAACAACTTGAAGTCACAATTTGTTGGTTTGATGAACGCCCATTAAATACCGCCCGTAAATATTTACTTAAACATGGTACGCAAACCGTATTTGCCAAAATCAGTGAAATTGAAAGTGTGTTAAACGTTCATACACTAGAACAAGAAAGTGGTGCTACAGCCTTAAAGATGAATGATATTGCTAGAGTGCGTTTAAGTTTACAGAAACCGATTGTTGCCACAACTTACGAAGAAAATATTGCTGGTGGCGCTTTTATTTTAGTTGATGAAGCAACTTATAACACAGTAGCAGCTGGTATGATTCTCTAAGTCGCGCTTTCTTTAATATGTGAATTTACTGATATTACTCATTTTTTTGTGGGGAAACTTATGCAACACAACAATCCATTACCAACAGAAATACTGAATCTCTTACCAACGCTAACTCCTCTTCAATTGGCATGGCTTTCCGGTTATGCATGGTCGCAAGCTTCCGGTGTAGAACAACAGGTCGCAGGGCAACATTTGGCAGCAAATTTGACCGCACTTTCGGCAGAACCTTTTTCAATTACTGTGCTTTCAGGCTCCCAAACCGGCAATGCTAAATCGGTGGCAGATAAAGTTGCCGCAGAGCTTACAGAAGCCGGTATTGCCGTGAAACGTGTCGCTTTAAAAGATTATAAAGCGAAAACCATTGCTGATGAAAAATACCTGCTCTTAGTGACTTCTACGCAAGGTGAAGGCGAGCCACCGGAAGAAGGTGTGGTATTGCATAAGTTATTAAACGGTAAAAAAGCACCAAAACTCACCGAATTGCAATTTGCTGTGTTGGGATTAGGGGATAGTTCTTATCCAAATTTCTGCCAAGCAGGCAAGGATTTTGATCAGCGTTTTGCCGAATTAGGCGCGACGCGTTTATTTAAGCGAGTGGATGCAGATTTAGATTACAGTGCAACCGTGGAACAATGGATCAGAGATATTGTGGCTATCGTAAAAGAAAAGGCTGCGCAGGCTTCACCGGCTGTGCAAAGTATTGGTACTGCTACAACCGCACCGGTAGCCAAGGAAAGCCAATACAATAAAGCCAATCCATTTTCTGCAACGTTAATCACTAACCAGAAAATTACTGGTCGTCAGTCTGATAAAGATGTTCGTCATTTAGAGTTTGATTTAGCCGGCTCAGATCTTCATTACCAAGCGGGGGATGCACTCGGCGTATGGTTTGACAATGATCCTAAGTTAGTCGATGAAATTTTATCGCTCGCACAGATTGATCCTACTACAGAAGTGACAATTGAGGGAAAAGCGCAAACTATTTCGACCGCACTTTTATCGCATTTAGAGCTTACTCAAAACACGCCGGCTTTTGTGAAAGGCTATGCAGCCTTGGCGCATAACGAACAGTTAAACGATTTGGTTGCGGATAATCAAGCATTGCAAGAATTGGTTCAACGCACACCGATTGTGGATGTGTTACATAAATTTCCTGCAAAATTAACCGCTGAACAACTGGTTTCATTATTGCGTCCTTTAACGCCTCGTTTGTATTCCATTTCATCTTCTCCAGCAGAGGTTGGGGAAGAAGTGCATCTAACCGTTGGCGTGGTACGTTTTGAATATGAAGGTCGAGCACGTAGTGGCGCAGCCTCAAGCTTTTTAGCGGATCGCGTAGAAGAAGATGGCGCTGT
Source organism: Haemophilus sp. HMSC61B11 (assembly GCF_001838615.1). Taxonomy (NCBI): domain Bacteria; kingdom Pseudomonadati; phylum Pseudomonadota; class Gammaproteobacteria; order Pasteurellales; family Pasteurellaceae; genus Haemophilus; species Haemophilus sp. HMSC61B11. The sequence continues at coordinate 327,854 of NZ_KV837971.1, read as the reverse complement.
GCGCGTATTTGTAGAACATAACGATAATTTCCGTCTGCCAAATGACACGACTAAGCCAATTATCATGGTTGGTTCTGGTACCGGCGTGGCGCCATTCCGTGCCTTTATGCAGCAACGTGTAGCCGATGAGGCGAGTGGGAAAAACTGGCTGATTTTTGGTAATCCGCATTTTGCCAGCGATTTTCTTTATCAAACCGAATGGCAACAATTTGCCAAAGATGGCTTCTTGCATAAATACGATTTTGCTTGGTCACGTGATCAAGAGAAGAAAATCTATGTGCAAGATAAAATTCGTGAAAATTCGACTGCACTTTGGCAATGGTTACAAGAGGGCGCTTATTTTTATGTCTGTGGTGATGCATCAAAAATGGCAAAAGATGTGGAACAAGCATTACTCGACGTCATTGCTAAAGAAGGTAATTTAAGTTCGGATGAAGCAGAAGATTATTTAAATGAACTGCGTGAAGTAAAACGTTATCAACGCGATGTGTACTAGATTTGTGGGGTGAAAAAATGACAGAGCAAAACAAACAAAAAGGCTTGGAATGGCAAGAGAAACCGCTTTCTGACAATGAACGCTTAAAAACCGACAGTAACTTTTTACGCGGTACCATTTTAGATGATTTAGAAGATTCCTTAACCGGTGGTTTCCGTGGGGATAACTTTCAATTAATCCGTTTCCACGGTATGTATGAACAAGACGATCGTGATATTCGTGCCGAACGTGCAGAGGAAAAACTCGAACCGTTGAAATTTATGCTGTTACGTTGCCGTTTACCGGGGGGAATCATCAAACCATTCCAATGGATTGAATTGGATAAATTCGCCCGTGAACACAGTTATTATCGTTCGATTCGTTTGACCAATCGTCAAACTTTCCAATATCACGGTGTGCCGAAAAGCCAATTACAAACCATGCATCGTTTATTGCATAGTCTGGGATTAGACTCAATTGCTACGGCTTCAGATATGAACCGTAACGTGTTATGTACTTCCAATCCAATTGAATCGGCATTACACCAACAGGCGTATGAATATGCCAAGAAAATTTCAGAACATCTGTTACCACGTACACGAGGATATTTAGATGTATGGATTGATGGTAAGAAAGTCCAAAGTAGCGATGATTTTTTACAGGAAGAACCGATTCTCGGTAAAACTTATTTGCCACGTAAATTTAAAACAGCTGTGGTGATTCCACCACTCAATGATGTGGATTGTTACGGAAATGACTTAGATTTTGTAGCGATTGCTGACGAGAACGGCAATTTGGTTGGTTTTAATGTATTGGTGGGCGGTGGTTTATCCCTTGAACATGGCAATACCAAAACCTATCCGCATATTTCCCTTGAACTGGGTTATGTGCCGTTGGAATACACTTTAAAAGCAGCGGAAGCCGTGGTGACAACCCAACGGGATTTTGGTAACCGTAGTGATCGTAAAAATGCACGTAGTCGTTATACCATTCAAAACATGGGATTAGATAATTTCCGCGCCGAAGTCGAACGTCGTATGGGGATTCCATTTGAACCGATTCGTCCGTTTAAATTTACTGAACGCGGCGATCGTATTGGTTGGGTAAAAGGCATCGATAACAACTGGCATTTGACCCTGTTTATCGAAAGCGGCCGCTTGGTGGATAACGATGAGAAAAAATTACTGAGTGGGGTATTGGAAATTGCCAAAATTCATAAGGGCGATTTTCGTATCACCGCCAACCAAAATCTGATCGTGGCAAATGTAGCGGAAGAGGATAAAGCACAAATTGAACAAATTGCGCGTGATTACGGTTTAATTCGTGATGATGTGAGTAAATTACGTGAAAACTCAATGTCTTGCGTTTCTTTCCCAACCTGTCCATTAGCGATGGCAGAATCAGAGCGAATTCTTCCAAGCTTTATTGATGAACTGGATAAAGTGATGGCGAAATATCATGTGGCTGATGATTATATTGTTACGCGAATTACCGGTTGTCCAAATGGTTGTGGTCGCGCAATGTTGGCGGAAATCGGTTTAGTGGGCAAAGCAATTGGTCGTTACAATCTGCATATTGGTGGGGATCGTGAAGGTGTGCGTATTCCACGTCTTTATAAAGAAAATATCACGATTCCGGAAATTATCACTGAACTTGATACTCTGATTGGCCGCTGGGCAAATGAGCGTCATGCAAACGAAGGCTTTGGTGATTTTACCATTCGTGCGGGCATTATCAAACCAGTAGTAAATGCACCGGTTGATTTCTGGGATGACTCAAAAGTGATTATTAAATCAGCGGCTTAATGCGCAAAAGTGCGGTTAATTTTGACCGTACTTTTAGTTGAGAGAATAAAAAACCTTAGGTTTTAGCCTAAGGTTTTTGTTTTTTAGTAAGAATTATTTTTTCTCGTCACATTTGCTGATATCGCTACATTTGCCGTAGAGATATAAACTGTGTGCTTTTAATTTGATGCCATGTTGTTCACTGATTTCTTTTTGACGTTGTTCGATAATATTATCAGTAAACTCAAATACTTTACCGCAATCTTCACAGATAATGTGATCGTGGTGTTCTGTTGGAGCAAGTTCAAAAACAGACTTGTTACCTTCAAAATTATGACGAATTAAGATATGCGCTTCATCAAATTGGTTAAGTACTCGATATACGGTTGCAAGGCCAATATCACTGCCTTGTTCTAACAAGATTTTATACACTTCTTCAGCTGAGAAATGTTCATGTTTGTGCTCTTGCATCAATGCAAGGATAGTGAGTCGAGGTTCAGTAATTTTTAACCCTGCTTTTTTGAGTAATTTGATGTTTTCTTCAGACATAATATTCCCTTAAATTTGTTAAATTAGAGATGGTTAAGCTAACTCTGCTAAACACATTTCATCATAGATCTGTTTTGTCCATTTCTCGACACGTTCTGCAGTGAGTTCGGGTTGACGATCTTCATCAATACATAAACCGATAAAGTTTCCATCATCTAATAGTGCCTTTGATGATTCAAAGGTATAACCATCTGTTGGCCAGTTTCCGACAATAATTGCACCGTGTGGTTCAACGATATCACGAACTGTACCGATCGCATCGCAGAAATAATCAGCGTAGTCTTCCTGATCACCACAGCCAAAAATACCCACTAATTTGTCAGTAAAATCAATTTCTTCTAGGGTTGGGAAGAAATCATCCCAATCTGCTTGTGCTTCACCGTAGTACCAAGTCGGAATACCGAAAAGTAAAAAATCATAACCTTCGATATCTTCTTTCGTGCTTTTTGCTATGTCACGAATATCAACTAATTCATTGCCTAATTGTTTTTGAATCATTTTTGCAATATTTTCTGTATTACCCGTGTCACTACCATAAAATAAACCGACAACTGCCATCGTTCTTTCCTTTTGAAATATAATTAGTTAATAAATAAAGATGAGAGACTAAAACCCTACAATTTGTGCGAACTATATCATAAATGAATTCTCATTTGAATAGAATAATTCTCATTTAAAACGATTAATTCTTATTTAGAAACCTATCAATCGCACGTATCACAAAATCAGGTTTTTCTGCGTGAACCCAGTGTCCACAACCATTAATGGTAAAGGATGTCGCATTCGGGAATTGTTTAAGAATAGTTTCTGTATATTCAGGTTTAATATAAGATGAAAGCCCGCCTTTGATGAAGAGAGTAGGCGTATTAGCAAAGATCTCTTGCCAATCCATTAGCTCTGCATAATGTTCAAAAAGTGCGGTCAAATTGAAACGAAAATATTCACTTGAAGTAGGTTCAAAAGATTTCAACATAAATTGCACCACACTTGGATCGGCAATTTCAGTTTCTAAAATAGGCTTAGCTTGTTGACGAGTTTGTGGCTGCGCTTTTTTAACGGCAAATAAACCACGAAACACATCATCGTGTCCTGCACTACTATTAGCCACTGGAGCAATATCAATAACAATCAATTTTTCCACACGCTGCGGTTGAAGTGCGGTCATTTTCATTGCTGTTTTTCCGCCCATTGAATGACCAATTAAAATCACTTTATCTAATTGAAGGTGATCGATAAGTTGCCACACATCATCAGCCATGACATCGTAATTCATTGTTTCTGAATGAAAACTATGTCCATGATTGCGTAAATCTACGCGCAAAATATTATAGTTATCGCTAAATGCACGGGCGATTACACCAAGATTATTCATATCTCCAAACAAGCCATGAATGAAAACTAAGGTAGGTGAATTAATTGATTGTTTTGTTTGGTGAAATTGATGGTTTAATAATTGGGAAGATGACATATATTTTGCGTGAGAATTTGGTTAGAAATCGTTATAATAGACGAAAATTTTAGCAAACGGAGAGAAAAAAATGAAGATAATTGAAGTCGATGAAGAATTATATCAATACATTGCGGCACAAACTCAATCTATTGGAGAAAGTGCGTCTGATATTCTTCGCCGTTTGTTGAATTTACCTATTCACGCAACAAGCTCGGTTGATACCTTTGAATCAGTCGCGTCAGCTGAAACGCCAAAAAGTGCGGTGCATTCTGAGCCTGTTTTAACGGATAAAACAACCGAAGCATCTCAACCAAAAGTTGAACCTGCAGAGCCGCCAAAAGCAGTGAAAAAACAATCGGATGAAGCAATCAATCACATTGTTGATAAAGTGCGTGCACTCTTGAATTCAGCTGAATTTAAAGAAGAGCCAAAAGCAGTGGTGCGTTTTTTAAGTATATTACGGACGCTTTATCGTACCAATCCAGAAAGTTTCGCACAGGCAACAGAAAGCCTACAAGGTCGTACTCGTGTTTATTTTGCTCGTGACGAAGGGACTTTGCTTGTGGCGGGTAATCACACGAAACCGAAACAAATTCCTGACACGCCATATTGGGTGATTACCAATACCAATAGTGGTCGTAAGATGCTGATGCTAGAAGGGGCGATGCAATCTATGCATTTGCCGGAATATTTAATTGACGAAGTTCGCCCTTATTTCGTTAGCAACTAATTCGATGCAAAAATTCCCTTGGCAAGCATTTGCCCAAAATTCAGCGTATGCAAATCAGGTCGCGTTGCGAAATTCGCAGGGCGATCCTTTTACTTGGGCGGAGCTTGCCGAGAAAATTAATCAAGTAGAAGTCTTTCTCTTACAACAAGGTGTGACAGCGCAAAGTGCGGTCGCTTTTTGCGGTAAAAATTCAGAACAGATCTTATTTCTTTATTTAGCCGTTATTCAGCTAGGTGCAAAAATTTTAGGGATCAATCCTGCATTTCCTCAAGAAAAAAGAGAAGAATTGTGCCAAGTACACGGCATAGATTTTTGTTATCAAACTGAAGATATTCGTTATTTAGCTGCTGAAGCATTACCCGAGCATAAAGCGGATTTGACAAAAGCAGCCACAATGACGCTCACATCAGGTTCGACAGGTTTACCTAAAGCAGTGGTGCATAATGTGTCTGCTCATTTAGCTAATGCAGAAGGCGTTTGTGCCTTAATGAGTTTTGGCAAAGATCAATCGTGGCTACTTTCTTTGCCGCTTTATCATGTTTCCGGACAAGGCATTGTGTGGCGCTGGCTTTACGCAGGTGCAACCTTAGTTTTACCGAAAGAAGATTTTTATCAATCTATTGGAGAGGTTTCCCATGTTTCTCTCGTGCCAACGCAATTACAACGTTGGTTTGATTATTTGGTAGAGCATCCTCAATCTATTCATACGCAAGCGGTATTATTGGGGGGAACACAAATCCCTGTTAAATTAACTCAAGCATTAAATGAATTAGGGATTCGCAGTTATTCAGGTTATGGTATGACCGAAATGGCTTCTACTGTATTCGCTAAACAATCGGATGGAAAAGTTGGTGTAGGTCAACCTTTGCTTGGGCGAGCGTTCAAGTTAGTGAATGAAGAAGTTTGGTTAAAAGGTGCTGGACTTGCCATGGGCTATTGGCGAGAAGGACATATTGTTCCACTCACCAATGCCGAAGGTTGGTTCCAAACAAAAGATAAAGCTCAATGGCTTGATGACGAATTAGTTATTCAAGGCCGATTGGATAATATGTTTATTTCTGGAGGTGAAAATATTCAACCAGAAGAAATTGAAAAAGTGATTGCACAATCAGATTTGGTGAAACAAGTCTTTGTTTTGCCTCAACATGATGAGGAATTTGGCCATCGCCCTGTCGCGATTGTTGAATTTCATACCTCATTTAATGAAAGTGCGGTCGAATCTCTCAACGTTTTTTTACAAGGACGATTGGAACGATTTAAGCAACCCGTTGCCTACTATGAACTCCCGCAGGATTTAATCCAAGGGGCAATAAAGATTTCTCGCAAAGCACTCGCCGATTGGCTGTTGCAACAATAGGAAAGTTAGTTTAATGAAAAATATCTCTCGAGTTTTGACCGCACTTGGTCTTTCATTTGTTTTTACGCTGGCGCTTTCTCAGCCTGTTTGGGCAGAGAATAATAATGCTGATTTACCGACGGAAAAAACACTAAAAAGTGAATTAGCCGAGGCACAAAAATTACCAGATGGTGATGAAAAAACAAATAACGTCACGACAATCCAGGCTTCGCTTGATTTCTTGCAACAAATTCAAACACAGCAAAAAAATAATAACGATTTGCAAGATACGCTTATTGATGCAGATTCTGAAATTCAGAAGAATAGTGCTGATCTTCAAAATCTTAAAAAACAGCTAAGCACGCCAAGTAACACCGATTATGCTTCACAAAGTTTAGCTAATCTACAGGCTCAGGTTGAGAAACTGACCAATCAACAACAAGATGCCCAATCTGCATTAAGTGCGGTGAATACGCAACTTGCAGGGCAGAGCTCTGTGTCGGAACGTGCTCAAACAGCCTTAACAGATAATGTTAAACGTACGCAAGAATTGAATCAGAAATTAGCTGATCCAACGACAAGTTCACTATTAAAACAGCAAATTCAGCTTGAATTACAACTGATTGAGCTAAAAAATATCTATAATCAAGTGCTATTAAAAAATAGCGATCAGTTGACTGTGCTTTATCGAAGTCGATATGAGTTATTAAATACTCGTGTTCAAGCATTGCAGCAACAAATTGCAGCCATTCAAGAAGCGATTAATCAAAAGAATTTGGCTAAAACACAAAACCAAGTTGAGCAAGCACAACAACAAAGCCAAAATGTTGAGCAAAATCCGTTGATTCAGAAAGAATTGAATTTGAATGCGCAGCTTAGCCAATATTTACTTGAGCAAACAGAGAAAACCAATACATTAACGCAAGATGAATTACGCATGCGAAATGTGTTGGATAACTTAACGCAGACACAACGTACCATTGATGAGCAAATCAGTGCGTTACAAGGCACGTTGGTGCTTTCTCGCATTATTCAGCAACAAAAACAAAAATTACCGACCAATTTAAATATTCAAGGTCTTTCAAAGCAAATTGCGGATTTGCGTGTACAGATCTTCGATATTACGCAAAAACGTAATGAGCTTTATGATATTGATGCCTACATCAGTAAAATTGAGCAGGATGAAAACAAATCGTTTACACCGGCGGAAAAAGCACAATTAACCAATTTATTGACAGAACGTCGAAAAGTGGCTTCTGATTTGATTAAGTCATTGAATAATCAGTTGAATTTGGCGATTTCCTTAGAGCTAACCCAGCAACAAATTACACAAATCAGTGATCAGATCCAGTCTAAACTTGATCAACAAAGTTTCTGGGTAAAAAGTAATAATCCAATTAATTTAGATTGGATCAAAAAACTGCCAATGTCACTCAAGGCACAACTTGATGGTATTGGAAAGAAAATCGGCTTCCCGACAAATTTCGATAATTTGCCGTATTTACTTACTTATGTCTTTATTTTGTTTGTGATTGGTGGATTGATTTTCAAATTTAAAGAATCGATTAAACACCGTTTGAGCGTGATTAATGGCGAAATAAATACGCTTCGTTCGGATAGCCAATGGCATACACCACTTGCGTTATTTTATACCGCACTTTTATCTTTATCAGGTACCCTTTGGTTCTTAGCGGCTTGCCAATTGTTAGGCTTTTTCTTGGTGAAAAATCCACAGGAGTTTTGGGAATGGTCGCTCAGTATGGCGGGCTATTGGTGGTTCTTTAGTTTTGTTTTAGCTATTCTTCGTCCGAATGGTATTTTAGTGCGCCATTTTGGTTTTGCTAAAGAGAGTGCAGCTAGCCTACAAGATGTTACGAAACGTATTATTGTTTCTGTTGTGTTATTACTGAATACATCAATTTTCAGTAATGTAATGGATACAGGCTTAGCAAATGACGTATTGGGTGAAATAAATACCATTGTTGCCTTGCTTTTCTGTATTGTGATTATTGCGCCACGTTTTGTTCGCACAGAAAAATCGTTGAATTCAAGCGTAACGGATCAGCGTGATAGAACGCTTTTAAAAATTATGCGCGTTTTATTGCAATTGGTCCCTGTTATTTTAATTGCACTAGTTGCTTTAGGCTATTATTACACCGCCTTAAATTTAATTACGCATATTATTAATACCTACATTGCATGGGTGGTGTGGTCGTTGGTGCGTCATACTATTTATCGTGGTATTACGGTTGCATCAAGACGTTTAGCTTATCGACGTTTACAAGAAAAACGTCAGCAAAAACAACAAGATTCAAGTGATACTTCAGCCTCTGATGATGTGGTCGTGATTACCGAACAAGAAGAGGGATTAGCCTTAAATGAAGTACGGAGCCAGTTACTACGTTTTGCCGATCTCTTTATTTGGACCGCACTTTTTGCCATCTTCTATTATGTCTGGTCAGATTTAGTTACGGTTGTAAGTTATTTGCGTGATATTACCTTGTGGCAACAAACCTCAACGACTGAAGCGGGCGTGGTGACAGAAACGATTTCACTCTTTAACTTGATTGTTGCGTTAATCATTGTTGTGATTACCTATATTTTAGTGCGTAACATTCCAGGTATTTTAGAAGTATTAATCTTCTCTCGAGTGAAACTTTCACCAGGTACGCCTTATACCATTACAAAATTATTAACCTATATCTTGGTTGCAGTGGGTGGCGCATGGGCATTTTCGACGCTTGGGATGTCATGGTCTAAATTACAATGGTTATTTGCCGCCCTTTCCGTTGGTCTCGGTTTTGGTGTGCAGGAAATTTTTGCGAACTTTGTTTCTGGCATCATTTTATTATTTGAGCGTCCAATTCGTGTGGGCGATACCGTGACAATTAATGGTGTTACGGGGACGGTGGCGAAATTCCGTATTCGTGCCATTACCATGATTGATCCTGATCGAAAAGAAGTGATTGTGCCAAATAAATCTTTTGTAACAGGTCAAGTGATCAACTGGGCATTATCTAATACCGTTACTCGTTTAGTGGTTTCCGTTGGTGTGGCGTATGGTTCAGATTTAGACTTAGTGAAACGCTTATTATTGCAAGCCGCGCATGAGCAACCAAGTGTCTTAAAAGATCCAGAACCAAGAGCATTATTCTTGACCTTTGGGGCAAGTACATTAGATCACGAATTACGTGTTTATGTAGGGCAAGTATCTGAGAGAAATGATACGCTTGATGCTCTCAATCGCCGTGTGAATGAGTTATTTGCAGAAAATAATATTGATATTGCATTCAATCAATTAGATATCTTTATTAAAAATAAAGATACTGGCGAAGAGATTCCATTTATTGATGTGGCAAAATTAGCCCAAAATCATTAATTAAAGAGAGAAAATATGGCAGGGAATACTATCGGACAACTTTTTCGTGTGACAACCTTTGGGGAATCACATGGTATTGCATTAGGCTGCATCGTTGATGGTGTGCCACCGAATCTTGAATTATCGGAAGCTGATATTCAACCTGATTTAGATCGTCGTAAACCCGGTACATCACGCTATACCACACCGCGTCGTGAAAACGATGAAGTACAGATTTTATCTGGGGTATTTGAAGGTAAAACAACGGGTACCAGCATTGGAATGATCATTAAAAATGGTGATCAACGTTCACAAGATTATGGTGATATTAAAGATCGTTTCCGTCCAGGACATGCAGATTTTACCTATCAGCAAAAATACGGCATTCGTGATTATCGCGGTGGTGGACGCTCTTCTGCGCGTGAAACCGCCATGCGTGTAGCTGCGGGAGCTATTGCGAAGAAATATTTACGTGAGCAGTTTGGCATTGAAGTGCGTGGCTTTTTGAGTCAAATTGGCGAAGTGAAGATTGCACCGCAGACTGTAGGAAAAATTGATTGGGATAAAGTGAATAGCAATCCATTTTTCTGTCCGGATGAAAGTGCGGTCGAAAAATTTGATGAATTAATCCGTGAATTGAAAAAAGAAGGCGATTCGATTGGGGCAAAACTAACCGTGATTGCAGAGAATGTTCCTGTCGGTTTAGGAGAGCCTGTTTTTGATCGACTTGATGCTGATTTAGCCCATGCGTTAATGGGGATTAATGCCGTTAAAGGTGTAGAAATTGGCGATGGTTTTGCGGTGGTTGAACAGCGTGGAAGTGAACATCGTGATGAAATGACACCAAATGGTTTTGAAAGCAACCATGCTGGCGGTATTTTAGGGGGGATTAGCTCAGGTCAGCCAATTATTACAACGATTGCTCTAAAACCAACATCTAGTATTGCCATTCCAGGGCGTTCTATTAATTTAGAGGGTGATCCTGTCGAAGTGGTGACAAAAGGCCGTCATGATCCTTGTGTGGGAATCCGTGCAGTCCCTATTGCAGAAGCCATGGTCGCAATTGTGTTACTCGATCATTTATTACGTTTTAAAGCGCAATGCAAATAACTCTTTTAAATTAAGCTTATTTTTCTTTCATTAAAGATAAGAAGATTCGTTTTAGGAAATTTTATGAGTAGATCTTTAGCAAAATTACTTTCAAGTGCGGTTGTTTTAGGGTGCGTTTTTTTCTCGCTACAAACAATGGCCTCGCCACAAGACTGGCAACGAATTAAACGTCCAATTCCAGCAACAGACGGTAAAGCGAATCCAATTGGTAGCTATTCGAATGGTTGTATTATCGGGGCTGAACCTTTGCCTTATAAAGGTGAGGGATACCAAGTGATTCGTATGAATAAAAATCGCTACTATGGTCATCCGGATATGATTGCCTACTTACAACGCCTTGGACAAAAGGCGAAGTCAGCAGGCTTACCAACGATGTTAGTTGGGGATATTGCTATGCCAGGTGGTGGTCGCTTTTTAACAGGACATGCAAGCCATCAAATGGGATTAGATGCGGATATTTGGTTGCGTATGGGCACTATGACAGACAGTGAAGCGTTAAATTCTGATGGAAAAGGCCTGCTTGTTGTAAACCGTCAAACACAACGTGTTGATGAAAATGTGTGGAATAACAATCACGCCACGTTAATTAAACTGGCAGCACAAGATCCAAAAGTCACGCGTATTTTTGTGAACCCCGCGATTAAATTAAAACTTTGTCAAACTGCGGGAGACGATCGTGCTTGGTTGCATAAAATTCGCCCATGGTTTGGACATGATTCACATTTCCACGTGCGTATCGCTTGTCCTAAAGATGCCGCTTATTGTGAAGATCAAGCACCGGTACCCGCAGGTGATGGATGTGGCGATGAGCTTTATTCTTGGTTTGAACCGGCAAAACCAGGTTCAGGCTCTTCTAAACCAAAAGTGACACCGCCAGAACCGTTCTTGTGCCAACAAGTGTTGAGTTCGCCAAATAGTAGCGAATGGTTAGAGTAGGAGTTAAATCATGGAGTTGGGGATTGATATATTAGCCATGCTTTTTGCTGCTGCCTTTATTGCCGCATTTATTGATGCGATAGCGGGTGGCGGAGGCTTAATTACAATCCCTGCCTTATTAATGACAGGTATGCCACCAGCAATGGCATTAGGCACGAATAAATTACAAGCATTCGGCGGTGCATTGTCGGCAAGTATTTACTTTCTGCGTAAAAGAGCGGTCAATTTACCGGAGTTTTCTTTCATCTTACTGGTGATTTTTATCGGCTCGGTGATTGGTACGTTACTCATACAAAATTTAGATGCATCATTAATTAAAAAAGGGCTTCCATTTCTCATTTTAGCGATCGGCTTATACTTTTTATTTACGCCTAAATTGGGTGAAAGTGATCGTAAACAACGAATTTCTTACGCTGTTTTTGCGTTATGTTTTGGTTCATTACTGGGTTTTTATGACGGCTTTTTCGGACCAGGGACGGGTTCATTAATGAATCTGGCTTGTGTGACGTTACTTGGATTTAACCTCACTAAAGCGACTGCGCATGCCAAAGTGATGAATTTAACCTCTAATTTTGCTTCATTAATTTTCTTCTTTATTGGTGGTCATGTGATTTGGACCGTTGGGTTAGTCATGATGGCAGGAAGCCTGATAGGTGCCAATTTAGGGGCTAAAATGGTGATGGCAAAAGGCAAACAACTGATCAGACCGATGGTGGTGATTATGTCATTTATCATGACGATAAAAATGGCGTATGATCAAGGTTGGTTTCATTTTTAACGATTGATTATGACAGACTCTCAGAAAAAATTACGTATTACGGCACGAACAGGCTATGAACCACATTTTTCATGGTCATATTTGCATCCGAAAAATTGGGGCATTTGGCTCGGTATTTTTGTGCTTTTGTTACTCGCTTTTGTGCCATTTCGTTTACGAGATAAAATGGCTGAGAAACTGGCGCGTGCACTGACGAAAAAAATTGGTAAGCCACGCATTCGTGCTGAGATTAATTTGAAACTCTGTTTTCCAGATTGGACGGATGAGCAACGTAACAAAGTGATTGAAGAGATGTTTGTCACCGTCGCGCAAGTGATGCTTGGTATTGGTGAGATTGCTATTCGTTCAAAAAAACATTTACAAAAACGTAGCGAGTTTATTGGCCTTGAGCATATCAAACAAGCCAAAGCCGAAGGACATAACATCATTTTGATGGTGCCACATGGTTGGGCGATTGATGCCTCTGGCATTATTTTGCATACACATGGCATGCCAATGACTTCAATGTATAACCCTCACCGAAATCCGTTGGTGGACTGGTTGTGGACTTTAGCGCGTCAGCGTTTTGGCGGGAAAATGCATGCTCGCCAAAATGGTATTAAGCCGTTTTTAGCACACATCAAACAAGGTCAAATGGGATATTATCTTCCTGATGAAGATTTTGGAGCCGAGCAAAGTGTCTTTGTGGATTTCTTTGCCACTTATAAAGCCACGCTTCCTGGGTTAAACAAAATGGCGAAATTAGCAAAAGCGGTGGTTATTCCAATGTTCCCACGCTATAACGCTAAGAGTGGCAAGTATGAAATGGAAATTCGCCCACCGATGCAATTAAGCGACGATCCTGAGCAATCAGCCCGTGCGATGAACGAGGAAATTGAATATTTTGTTACACCAACCCCCGAACAATATGTCTGGATTTTACAGCTTCTTCGTACCCGAAAAGACGGGGAAGATATTTACCCAGATTAATTCATTTTATTTACAAAAGTGCGGTCAAAATTCACCGCACTTTTGCATTTTTCTATGCTAGAATGCGAGCCTAAAAACAGGATTTTTTCTTACTCTTTTTTGAGCAATTATTTATGAACAAACAACTTGAATTAATCAAATCTTCTATCAAATCTATCCCAAATCATCCAAAAGAAGGCATCATTTTCCGTGATATCACGAGCTTGCTTGAAGTGCCTGCGGCTTTCAAGGCAACAATCGATTTGATCGTTGAAAAGTATAAAGATAAAGGTCTCACAAAAGTAATTGGTACCGAGTCTCGTGGATTTATTTTTGGTGCGCCAGTTGCATTAGCATTAGGCTTGCCATTTATCCCTGTTCGTAAACCGGGCAAATTACCTCGTGAAGTGATTGCACAGTCTTATCAATTAGAATACGGTCAAGACACCCTTGAATTGCACACGGATGCCATTTCACAAGGCGATAACGTGTTAATCATTGATGACTTGTTGGCAACGGGTGGAACAGTTGAAGCTACCGTGAAATTAGTTCAACGTTTAGGTGGTGAAGTGAAACATGCTGCCTTTGTGATTAATTTGCCAGAATTAGGGGGCGAAAAACGCTTACGTGATTTAGGCATTGATTGCTACACCCTAGTGAATTTTGAAGGCCATTAATTTTTAAAGGGATGCGATGAGCTACCAAGTTTTAGCCAGAAAATGGCGACCAAAAAACTTTTCTGAAGTAGTGGGGCAAAGCCATGTGCTCACTGCTTTGGAAAACGGTTTAAAAGAAAACCGTTTACATCATGCTTATTTATTTTCCGGCACCCGTGGCGTGGGTAAAACCTCCATTGCTCGTTTATTTGCGAAAGGCTTGAATTGTGTAAACGGTATTACTGCCGATCCTTGCGGTGAATGTGAAAACTGTAAAGCGATCGAAGCGGGCAACTTTATTGATTTAATTGAAATCGATGCGGCTTCTCGTACTAAAGTAGAAGATACCCGTGAGCTATTAGACAATGTGCAATATAAGCCGGTAGTGGGGCGTTATAAAGTCTATCTTATCGATGAAGTCCATATGCTTTCTCGCCATTCTTTCAATGCGTTATTAAAAACCTTGGAAGAGCCGCCTGAATATGTGAAATTCCTACTCGCTACAACGGATCCTCAAAAATTACCGATTACGATTTTATCCCGTTGTATGCAATTTCATCTCAAAGCATTAGATGAACCGCAAATTTCAGCGCATCTTAATCGCGTGCTTACGGCAGAAAATATTCCTTTTGATGCGCCTGCATTAGATAAATTAGCCAAAGCTGCACAGGGCAGTATTCGTGATAGCTTAAGTTTAACGGATCAAGCCATTGCCATGGGCAATGGTAAAGTGTCCACCGATGTGGTGAATACCATGCTTGGGCTGTTAGATGAAGATCAGCCGATTGAAATCATTTACGCCTTACATCAAGGTAACGGTGAGCGTTTAATGAAAACCATTCAAACGGTGGCAGAAAAAGCGGGCGATTGGGATGAATTATTGGCAGAAACAGCCGAGAAATTACATCAAATTGCGTTAATGCAGTTACTTGCTAAAAATGCCACTGATGAAAACGATCACTTAGGTTTTCTAGCCAAACATATTTCACCCGAAGACGTACAATTTTTCTATCAAGTGATTGTATCGGGTCGAAAAGAATTGGCCACCGCACCAAATCGTCGAATTGGTGCAGAAATGACATTATTGAGGGCATTGGCATTCCACCCAAAGTTCCTTACGGCAGTACAAACGCCTAAACAAGGCGGGCTATTCCCTGAACAAAATACACAGAAAAGTGCGGTTGAAAATCAGCCTGTTTCTGGTTATGTGGATATGCCGGTGCTGTCGCAAAACATCAAAGCAAATTATTCTGCACAAGTGCAAAAGCCAATGGTTCAATCAGCGGCTGTGCATTCTTCACCTTCTCAACCTATTTCCACTCAAACCTCATCTTCATTGAATTTAGCCAGCCTTGCTGCGCTAGAGGCATTGAATCAATTAACGAAAATTGAGCAATCAGAGCGCCAGCATCATCATGATGAACAGCAAGCCGCAGTGGAAGAAACCTTGCATCACCTCCAAGAGTTAGATGAGCAAAAAAATTCGCCAAAAATGACCGCACTTCCTGTGCGAGAGATGACACCACCGAAAGCTGCGCAAACGAAAGCCGCGGTACCAAATCCAATGACTCAACAAGCTGACGAGTTAAAGCAAGGTATTGAGACGGTTGAAAATACCATTGATGACAATGCTGAAATGGATGCGGAAGAGCAAGAAATTCTCGATGCGGAAACCTACCGTTGGGAGTGGAGTAATCCGGATTTAGCCAAAGTAGATAGTGGTGTGCGTCCTTCTGATATTAAACAGGCGATGTTGAAAGATGTGACACCAGAATTGCGTGAGAAAATTATTCAAATTACGCAAAAACAAGATCCTTGGACGGATATTGTTGAACGCTCTGGCGTGGTTGGCTTTTCAAAAGAGTTGGCATTAAATTGCTTTATTAAGTCGCAAACAGAAGATGAAATTCAACTCGGGCTTCATTCTGAAAAAGCCCATTTAAAACAAGATCGAAATATTAAAAATTTAGTGGAACATCTTGAACGTTTATATGAAAAACCAGTCAAATTGTCGATTTTTGTTGAAGATTCCGATGTTTTAACACCAATGGATTACCGTAAAAAAGTTTATCAGGAGTTGCGTGAACAGGCGCGTACGGATTTACAGCAAGATAAAAAACTACTTTTATTACAAAAAGAGTTTGATGCGAAGTTGGATGTTGAAAGCATTCGACCAGTTTAAAACTCGTTTCTCTAAATTTTAACTTTATAAAGGAAAAAATATGGCGTTTAGCTCTCTTTTTACTCTTATTGATGACATTGCATCGATTCTTGATGATGTCGCCTTGATGACCAAAATAGCAGCCAAGAAAACCGTTGGTGTAGTAGGTGATGACTTAGCCTTAAATGCTAATCAGGTAACAGGGGCATCTTCCGATCGTGAATTACCCATTGTTTGGGCAGTAACCAAAGGATCGTTAGTCAATAAAGTCATTTTAATTCCAATTGCTTTACTGCTTTCTGCATTTTTACCTTGGTTGATCGTGCCACTTCTGATGATTGGTGGGGCATATTTATGTTTTGAAGGTGTAGAGAAAATTCTACATAAATTTATTGCTCATGAAGAGCACGAAGAAAAAACAACCTTTAATGAAGCCGCTAAAATTAAAGGGGCAATTCGTACCGATTTTATTCTTTCCGCTGAAATTATCATTATTGCATTGGGTGAATTAACCGAAGCGAGCTTGCTGACTCGCATCATTTCTCTTTCGATAGTGGGTATCGGAATTACTATTTTTGTTTATGGCTTGGTCGCATTGATTGTTAGAGCGGATGATTTCGGTTTATATCTTATCAAAAAAGGTGGTGTGGCGAAGTCAATCGGGAATGCAATTTTAGTGATTATGCCAAAATTTATGCGTTCACTTAGTTTTATCGGTACGCTTGCGATGTTCTTAGTCGGTGGCGGTATTTTTGTGCATAATGTGGATTTCATTCATCATTTGCTCGCTGATTATCAATTAGCTGATGGCTTATTAGGTAATGTAGCGACGTTAGTCGTGGGTGTGATCGTAGGCGCGATTGCTTGTGCGATTGTATTACCCGCGATGAAATTATTTGGCAAACACTAAAAACGAGATAAAAAATAACCGCACTTTGATTGTTTCAAGGTGCGGTTTTTTTATGGGCGAAATAGATTATTTACGAGAAGTGTAATCGCCGACACAGACCCATTTATAACTGGTTAAGGCTTCTAATCCCATTGGGCCACGTGCGTGAAGTTTTTGGGTACTTACCGCCACTTCTGCACCTAAACCAAATTGTCCGCCATCGGTGAATCGAGTACTTGCATTAACATACACGGCTGCCGCATCTACTTGATTGATAAATTGTGTGGCTAATCGTTGGTTTTCCGTCAAGATACTTTCTGAATGTTGTGTACCATATTCACGAATGTGAGCAATTGCCGCATCCATATCTTCAACCACCACGACATTGAGATCGAGTGAGCCCCATTCTTGGCGTAGCGCTTGTTCGGTCACTTCTTGCACATCGACATTTGCAGCTTGAAGAATCGAAAGTGCGGTCGATTTTGCATGGAATTTTACTTTTTTCTCAGCTAAATATTTCGTGAGTTTTGGCAGGAAGGTTTCTGCAATTGAACGTTGAACTAAAAGCGTTTCTAACGTATTACATGTGCTTGGACGTTGGCATTTTGCATTCGCAATCACCGCAAGGGCTTTTTCTTGGTCAGCACTTTCTTCCACAAAAAGATGACAAACCCCCACACCACCAACAATCACTGGAATGGTAGAATGTTGTTTACAAAGCTCATGTAAACCAGCACCGCCACGAGGAATAATCATATCTACATAGCGATCCAATTTAAGTAGTTGCATTACAAGCTCACGATTCGGATCGGTAATGGCTTGGACTGCATGGCGTGGTAATCCTACTTGTTCAAGGGCATTTTGTACCACTTCCACTAAAATTTGGTTGGAATGTTGTGTTTCTTTTCCACCACGTAAAATCACGGCATTACCGGTTTTTAAGCAAAGGCTTGCCACATCAATAGTGACATTTGGACGAGCTTCGTAAATGGTACCAATTACGCCAAGCGGTGTACGAACTCGCTCGATTTTTAATCCGCTATCTAAGGTGCCCCCATCAATAATTTTTCCCACTGGATCCGCAAGCGAAATCACATGGCGCACATCATTTGCAATGCCTTTTAGGCGATCTTTGGTTAATAAGAGGCGGTCAATTAAGGCTTCAGATAAACCATTTTGTTTCGCGATTTCAATATCTTTTTGGTTTGCAGCAAGAATACGATCCGCTTGTTGTTCTAATTGTTCCGCAATGATACTGAGCGCATGATTTTTTTCAGTGGTGTTTAACTGTGCTAAAATAAAGGCCGCATATTTGGCCTGTTTGCCCATTTGTTCTAACATAATTATTCCTTTTAATTATTTCGTTTTCTTCGGTAATTTATCATGAGTTTCCTCTTCTTGCTCTTGGAAATCGAAAACCGGTAATCCCCAACCGAATCGAACAGCAAGTAAACGTAATGCAAAACCACTGAATAACGTGAGTAAAATTGAAAGCGTGTGTTCTACTTGAATGTGTTGTAATGCCATATACATAGCGGCAGAGAAGAATGATACGCTGGCGTAAAGTTCTTTTTGGAACACAAGGGGAATGCGGTTACACAGTAAATCACGTAATACACCACCAAATGCACCGGTCACGGTTGCCGCAATGGATGTCACGGTGAAGCCATAACCCATATCAATGGCAATTTGTGCACCAATAATGGAATACACGATTAATCCTAAGGCATCTAATACCAAGAAAATCGTGCGGAAGTAGCGCATAAAATGTTTGATGAAGGGCGCGATAAAAACGGTTAATACAGCTGCACCGGCCACCATAATGAAATATTCAGGATGTTTAACCCAGCCAAGTGGGTAGTGTCCAAGTAAGACATCGCGTACCGAACCGCCACCAATCGCCGTTACACAGGCGATAATAATGACCCCGAAAATATCCATTTTTTCTCGTCCAGCGGCTAATGCGCCGGTAATTCCTTCGGCAGTTATTCCAATAATATAAAGTACGCTTAATAGCATTTTTTTGTGGTTCCTAAAGTGCGGTTATCATTTTGCTTATTTTAAAAGGGAATGAGTCAAAATGCACGAAAGCCATTAAAAAAAGCTGTAAATTTTGGCATAATGACGCCTTCTTTTTCTAATCGAGAATCTTATGTCAGAAGAACAATCCAAACCCTTAGCCGCATTTCTTGCTCTCTTGCCAATTGGGTTGCTATTAATTATTGAATTTTTTGCAGAGTCTTTGCAATCTGCTGAAAAACAGATTCCTCATTTAGCCTTTGGTGTGCTGATTGCTCAGTTACTTTGTTTGGTTGCGTTTATTAAAGGCGAAATTTGCCCAGGACAGCGCGGACGTTTAATCAAAGCAAATGTCTGTTTTGCACTTTATTGGTTAGTTTGGCTTGGAATGAGCTTAGCCTCCCCACATTATTATATGATGACTGATATTGTCAGTTTATGTGGATTATCTGCTGTATATGCAGTATGGAAACAACCTAAGGATGAAGTCGCTCGCCGTGGTTTTCTCTTAATGGCATCGTTGGTAAGTGGATTGGGTGTGATTGCGTATTTGATGATTTTCTTCGGCAATCCAACACCAAATTTCGTGCAATATAATCCATTGGCACAAGCGGTGATGGGCGTATTGTTAGCGAATTTATGTTTGTCCGTTTCTCGTAACCGTTTACAAGGTTTTATTGCACTACTGCCATTATTGATGATTTTATTGCTTGCGCTAAATGCCTTGGCAGTACTGATTTTTATTATTTATCAAGGTGTAAGTGCGGTCAGTTTTGACGGTGTTTTTGCCTACGGCATTTATTTCCTGCTTCACTTAGTGATGGCAGGTATTCTGCTTTTACATAGTGTGAATAAATGGAAACTCAGTTATAACAGCTTGCTCATTTTGTTCTTTATGGCAGCGAGTTTGGCTGTTTGGGCGATGTTTATTTAATGGATAAAATAAAATCTTACGCCGCCCCGATGTTAGTCGTGGGCTGCGTGCTATTTGGTTTAGGAAGCCTGATTGTTAAGTTTGTGCCAGTGGGTGGCTATGCTATCGCATTTTGGCGCTTACTCATTGCTTCTTTTATTTTCTGGTTCTTAATGAAATTAAAAAGACAGCGTTTTCCGAAAAGCCGTAAAGCGATGATGTATGCCGCATTAGCCGGCATCTTTTTAGCTTTTGATTTATCCTTTTGGCATGAAAGTGTATATGCGGTAGGACCGGGTATTTCAACGTTGCTGAATAGCTTACAGATTTTCTTTTTGGCAGCAATTGGCTATTTTTTCTTTGGTGAACGGCAAACTAAACTACAAATGTTAAGCCTTTTTTTAGCGGTTGCTGGCGTTGTTTTAATCTCAGGGGAAGAGCTACAACATAATTTTGATGGCATGTACGGCATTATCATCGGGCTCATTTCTGCTGGCTTTCTTGCAGCCTCCATGGTTATGATTAAAAAAGTGCATGAAGAAGAACCAACGGCTTTATTCTCACTCATGTTTATTTTGAGTTTAAGTGGTGCGCTTGTCTTAATTATTCCTTCGTTGATTTTTAATCCCGATAATCTTTATCCCACCACTTTCACCGATTGGGGATTAGTCTTCATTTATGGCGCGGTGATGCAATGTGTAGCCTGGGGTATGATTGCTTATACGATTCCTTATTTATCATTGGGCTTAACCGGCTTATTACTGCTTTCTGAACCCGTGGTAGCGCTCGTAATTGATTATTTTGGATTGGATAAACCAATTAATCATTGGCAATGGGCGGGGGCAGTGCTGACATTAGTGGCGATTTATCTGGGCACTCAAAAAAGCAAAACGTCTTAAGACAAAAAAGTGCGGTAAATTTCACCGCACTTTGTCTTCACATTAAACCAATTACTCAGCTGCTTTCTTTTTCAAGTATTGATAGAGCTCGTCTTTAATCCGTAATTTTTCTTTTTTCAAGT
This sequence comes from Haemophilus sp. HMSC61B11, assembly GCF_001838615.1. NCBI lineage: Bacteria > Pseudomonadati > Pseudomonadota > Gammaproteobacteria > Pasteurellales > Pasteurellaceae > Haemophilus > Haemophilus sp. HMSC61B11. The sequence goes on along the minus strand of NZ_KV837971.1, from coordinate 306,741 downwards.
TCTCAATTTCCGTATGAGTAGCGAGTTCTATGTTATCAATCTTATTTTTGATCTCTTGGTCTAATGCATTGTGCTTTTCAAACAAGCGATCGAAATAAGCATCTTTATTTTTGAGATTAGTAATTAAATCGCGAAATTCAGGAAACATAGGTTACTCCTCTTGGTTAACGTTCATTTTCATTATAGAACTTTTTTTTGCTGTTTCTAGTGTCTCATTCTCAGAATTTGACAGAGATCACAAAATTAAATCATGGCAAAGTGCGGTCATAAAATGGGATGTTTTTGACGAGATTAATAAAAGAAAAATCAGGGTTTTAACTGGTTTATTTGCTCAAAGCACGCTAGAATAAAGGTATCTGTTTCATAATGAAAAATAGGGAATTCCAATGATCGATCCAAATTTACTCCGTAATAATCTGGCTGAAGTAGCAGAGAAATTAAAAGTAAAACGTAACTTTATTCTTGATACGGAAAAACTTACCGCATTAGAAGAACAACGCAAAGATTTACAAGTAAAAACTGAAACATTACAAGCAGAACGTAACGCGCATTCCAAAGCCATTGGTGCGGCAAAAGCACGTGGTGAAGACATTGCACCATTATTGGCTGAAGTAGATAACATGGGTGAACAGCTTAACGAAGCGAAGTCCCAACTTGATGCCGTATTAGCAGAAATCAATCAAATCGCGTTAAGCATTCCAAACATCCCCGCGGATGAAGTTCCATTAGGTAAAGATGACACTGAAAATAAAGAAATTTTACGTTGGGGTACACCGCGTACCTTTGATTTTGAGATCAAAGATCACGTGTCATTAGGTGAAGAGGCAAATGGCTTAGATTTTGCCGCAGGGGCTAAATTAGCGGGTGCACGCTTTGCGGTGATGAAAGGTCAAATTGCTAAAATGCATCGTGCATTAGCGCAATTTATGTTAGATCTTCATACCGAACAACATGGCTATTTAGAAACTTATGTGCCTTATTTAGTTAACCATGCGACCCTTTATGGTACAGGTCAATTACCTAAATTCGGTGAAGATTTATTCCATACTTTGGCGCTAGAAGGCGAACAACCTTACGCATTAATTCCGACAGCGGAAGTGCCGGTGACCAACCTTGTACGTGATGTGATTATTGATGAAGCAGAATTGCCAATCAAAATGACCGCACATACACCATGTTTCCGTTCTGAAGCGGGATCTTATGGTCGTGATACCCGTGGTTTAATTCGTATGCACCAGTTCGATAAAGTGGAAATGGTACAAATCGTAGATCCAGATAAATCTATGGAAGCGCTTGAAGAATTAACAGGCCATGCAGAAAAAGTATTACAACTTTTAAATCTACCATATCGTAAAGTCTTGCTTTGTACTGGTGATATGGGCTTTGGTTCTTGCAAAACTTACGACTTAGAAGTATGGGTGCCTGCACAAGATACTTACCGTGAGATTTCTTCTTGCTCAAATATGTGGGATTTCCAAGCGCGTCGTATGCAAGCACGTTGCAAAGCAAAAGGTGATAAGAAAACTCGCTTGGTGCACACATTAAACGGTTCTGGTCTAGCGGTAGGCCGTACATTAGTGGCCGTACTTGAGAACTATCAAAATGCAGACGGCTCAATTACGGTGCCTGAAGTATTACGTCCTTACATGGGCGGGTTAGAAGTGATCTGCAAATAATTACAATATATTAATTCAATTTAGGGCTAATGTTTTTAGCCCTTTCTTTTATTTAGAGAAATGAGATTTTTATTCTAGTTTTTGAGATAAATCCACATCAATATTTATGCATTTATAGGTAATCTAATAAGGTATCAATTTTTAGGAGAATAATAATGACTGATAAACGACCATTTCCATTACCAACAGGGTATTTTGCGATTCCATTAGGTTTAAGCGCCTTATCTTTAGCTTGGTTGCATATGGGCGATACGCTCTCTTTTTCTCGAAATGTGAGTGATATTATTGGTATAACGGCTGTTTCAGTATGGGCACTTTTCATCTTGCTCTATATTTATAAAATGATTTATTTTTCTCACGAAGTGCGAGATGAATATTGCTGTCCGATACGTTTTTCGTTTATCGCCTTAATACCGATTACAACCATGTTAAGCGGGGATGTTCTATATCGTTGGTTTCCTCTCATTGGTGAGGGATTAATTTGGATTGGAACAATTGGACAATTGTTGTTTGCTTCAGTACGTATTAGTGCATTATGGAAAGATGGCACATTTGAAGAAAAATCGACACTGCCACCGTTTTATTTGCCATCTGTCGCGACTAACTTTACAAGTGCCTCATCATTGGCCTTGTTAGGCTATCACGATTTAGGCTATTTGTTCTTAGGTGCAGGGATGATTGCTTGGATTATTTATGAACCGGTATTATTCCAACGTTTGCGCGTGTTGCAGATTGAACCACAATTTCGTCCAACCATGGGGATCATTCTCGCCCCAGCATTTGTGGGCTCGTCGGCTTACTTATCGCTTAATGGAGGAGAGATCGATCTTTTCGTTAAACTCTTATGGGGATACGGTTTTTTACAAATGTTCTTTTTAATTCGCCTGTTCCCTTGGATTAGTGAAAAAGGGCTTAATATTGGCTTCTGGGCTTTTTCATTCGGATTAGCTTCTTTAGCAAATGGGGCTGTTTCTTTTGTTCATCATAATGTATTGAGTGGCTTGGCAAACGGTGCATTTATCTTTGCTAACTTGATGATGAGCGGTTTAGTGCTGATGACATTAGGAAAAATTTTCAAAGGACAATTTTGGTTAAAATAGCTTAAATAAAAAGTGCGGTTAAAAATGACCGCACTTTTTTTATGAATTTTAAATAACAACCTATCATTTACAAAAAACTAGACATGTCGTTTTGCTGTTGATGTAAATGCAATTTTATCTGGTCGATAGCTAATACTCCCATATTGAAACGGTCGACCATCTGCCAAATAAGTGGTACTCGTTACATTCACAACCATGTCATACTCACCAAGATCGATCGCATTTTTTTCTTCTTCATTTGCATAACGAAAGACAATTTTTCGTTGTGAGTGACTAATTTTTAATTTTAATTCGTTTTCTAAATAGTGATAAATAGAGTGTTCTGCTATTTCTCGGCTAATAAAAGGCACGATGCGGCGATCAAAATAAGAAACCTCATATTCAACCGCTTCACCATCAATTTCACGGAGACGAGCAATGCGGTAGAAATCGATCTGATCATCGACATTAAAAATATGCATCAGCTCTTCTTCACCTTGCACAATATACAAACTGGTTAATGTCGTTTTTACGTGGTGTGTTGAGGCACTATTTAATTCGCTAACGGTTTTAATTTCAGAAAGCATTTGTGGCTTAGATAAGTCATGCTCTAAGACAATCGAATTTCGGCCTTGTTGCTTTTGAATATAGCCATCAATTTCAAGTAGAGAAAGTGCTTTTCGAATAGTGTCTTTGGAAAAACCATAGTTTTGCATGAGTTCATTTTCACTCGGGAGCTCTTGCAATGGCGCTAAACTGCCATTGTTAATTTGGGTCTTTATCTCATTATAGACCTGCTTGTACTTGCTCATTTTTAATCCCTTTATCGACCGTTCGTTCCATAGGTATAGCCATAGCATATCATAAAATCATAAATGTTATACGCATAAAATGTGATATTAGTCACTCTTTTACGAAAATGTTCAAAACTTTTACGTATAAGTTATTGCATAAAAATACGGTTAGGTTAGAATGAGCCAAAATGATAACTTCCTAGAGGAAATATTATGCTTACTCGTTCAAGTGGTGTTCTTATGCACATTACCTCGCTACCAAATGCATTCGGAATTGGTAGCTTTGGGCAATCGGCTTATGATTTTGTCGATTTTTTAGTTGAAACTAAACAAACTTATTGGCAAATTCTTCCACTTACCACCACCAGTTATGGTGATTCACCTTATCAATCTTTCTCTGCAATTGCAGGTAATACTCACCTTATTGATTTTGATCTATTAACCCAAATGGGCTTGTTGAAAGAAGCGGATTATGCATCGGTCAATTTTGGTGATTATCCAACTAGCGTGGATTATGAACGTATCTTCTATGCTCGCCGTCCGATTTTAGAAACCGCAGTAAAAAATTTTTTAGCAAATCAATCATTCCAAGTTGATTTCAAGAGTTTTGAGAAAAACAACCGCTTGTGGCTAGACGATTTTGCTGAGTTTATGGCAATTAAAGAGCATTTCGGCAATCAAGCATTGCAAAAATGGGATGATAAAAAAGCTGTAGCACGAGATCCAAAAACATTAGAAAAATATCGCACCCTGTTAGCGGAGCAAATTCAGTATTTTAAAGTGACGCAATATTTCTTCTTCAAACAATGGGGCGAATTAAAAGATTACGCGAATCAAAAAGGCATTAAGATTATCGGTGATATGCCGATTTACGTGGCTGCAGATAGCGTGGAAGTTTGGACAAAACCAGAACTCTTCCAATTAGATAAAGAACGTAATCCACTTTTTGTCGCAGGGGTTCCAGCCGATCAGTTCAGTGCAACGGGACAACTTTGGGGCAATCCGCTTTATGATTGGGAAGAACATAAAAAACAAGGCTATGCTTGGTGGATTCACCGTATTGAAGAAAGCTTCAAGATTTATGATGTACTTCGTATCGATCATTTCAAAGGTTTCTCAGATTATTGGCAAGTGGATGGAAAAGCCGATATTGCTAAAGATGGTAGTTGGCAGCCAGGCCCAGGCTATGATTTATTCAAAGCGGTTAAAGAGCAACTAGGTGATTTACCGATTATTGCCGAAGATTTAGGTAATATTGATGATAAAGCCAGAAAGCTACTTGCAGATTGTAACTATCCTGGCATGAAGATCCTGCAGTTCGGTTTTGAAGATGTCAGTGGGAAAAGCTTAGATAGCCCGCATTATTGCATTCCGCATTCCATTGTTTATACCGGTACACATGATAACGATGTAACCAATGGTTGGTATAACGGTCTTACCGAACAACAGCAGCAATATATCAATGATTATACGCATCGCCATGAGGATGAATCGATTTGCCAAGCAATGATTCGTCAGCTCTTTGCGACGGTCAGCAATACGGCGATTGCAATGATGCAAGATGTTTTAGATTTGCCAGCCAGTTCAAGAATGAATGTTCCCTCAACAATTGGTGGAAACTGGCAATGGAGAATGCAGGAATCTGATTTAACGCAAGATAAAAAAGACTTTTTAGCTAAAATGACCACGTTATATCAACGTGCGAATCAGGAAAAGACAATGATTAAATTTAGTACATTTGTAAAAAATGAAACCAATAAATCGCTTGAACAATTAAGCGATAAAGAAACTTATGTTCAATTATTAAATTACGTAAAAACACTTTCTGCAGATAAACCTAAAAACACAGGTAAACGTAAGGTTTACTATATCTCAGCAGAGTTTTTAATTGGTAAATTACTTTCTAATAACCTCATTAACCTTGGTGTGTATCAAGATATTAAAGCGGAATTAGAAAGTGCGGGTAAATCATTAAGTCATATTGAAGATATTGAGCCAGAACCGTCTTTAGGAAATGGTGGTTTAGGCCGTTTGGCTTCTTGTTTTATTGATTCCATGTCTACGCTTGGCTTAAATGCTGAAGGGGTAGGTTTAAATTATCATTATGGTTTGTTCAAACAAGTCTTTAAAAAGAATGAACAACATGCAGAGCCTAATGATTGGATTGAAGATAACTCTTGGTTAATTCCAACCGATATTAGCTATGAGGTGCCATTTAAGAAATTTACATTAACCTCTAAATTAGATCGCATTGATATTTTAGGTTATAAGAAAGAAACGAAAAACTATCTCAATTTATTTGATATTAAATCAGTAAATCCTAAATTGATTAAAAAAGGTATTGAGTTTGATAAAACTGCGATTGAAGAAAATCTGACTTTATTCCTTTACCCAGATGATTCAGATAAAAATGGGGAATTATTACGTATTTATCAACAATATTTCATGGTATCAAATGCTGCACAATTATTAATTGATGAAGCAATTGCGCGTGGCAGTAATTTACATGATTTAGCCGATTATGCGTATGTTCAGATCAACGATACTCACCCTTCAATGGTGATTCCTGAATTAATTCGCTTATTAACGGAAAAACATCAGATTAAATTTGCAGAAGCGGTTGAAATCGTACGTAATATGGTGGGCTATACCAACCATACGATTTTGGCTGAAGCGCTAGAAAAATGGCCACTCGATTATCTAGATGAAGTCGTGCCGCATTTGGTGGTGATCATTAAAAAATTAGATAAATTAGTGCGTGCAGAATATAAAGATCCTGCCGTACAAATTATTGATAAACAAAAACGTGTGCATATGGCACATATGGATATTCACTTTTCAAATTCTGTGAATGGTGTTGCCGCGTTACATACGGAGATTTTGAAAAATTCAGAACTTAAAGCGTTCTATGCTTTGTATCCTGAAAAATTCAATAATAAGACAAACGGCATTACCTTCCGTCGTTGGTTAGAGTTTTCTAACCAAGCATTAGCGGCTTACATTAAAGAATTGATTGGTGATGAGTATTTGCATGATGCAACGAAATTAGAGAAATTGTTAGCCTTTAAAGATGATAAAAAGGTTCATCAACAATTAGCGAAAATTAAGTTTGAAAACAAATTAGCGCTAAAAGCGTACCTTAAAGAAAATAAAGGTATTGAGTTAGATGAAAACTCAATTATTGATACGCAAATTAAGCGTTTCCATGAATATAAACGCCAACAAATGAATGCACTTTATGTGATTCATAAATACTTAGAAATTAAAGCAGGTAAATTACCAAAACGTAAAATTACCGTGATTTTTGGAGGAAAAGCGGCACCTGCTTATATTATTGCACAGGATATTATTCACTTAATTCTTTGTTTATCTGAGTTAATCAATAATGATCCTGAAGTGAACAAGTATTTAAACGTGCATTTAGTTGAAAACTATAATGTGAGTGTGGCGGAAAAACTCATTCCAGCAACGGATATTTCAGAACAAATTTCACTTGCCTCTAAAGAAGCTTCCGGTACAGGGAATATGAAATTTATGCTCAATGGTGCATTAACCTTAGGCACAATGGATGGGGCTAATGTTGAAATTGCAGAATTAGCTGGTGCTGAAAATATCTATACATTCGGTAAAGATTCAGAAAGCATTATTAAACTTTATGAAACAGCAGGTTATGTTTCAAAAGAGTATTATGAAAACGACAAGGATATTAAAAGAGCGGTCGATTTTATTCTAAATCCTGCCGTGGTGAAATTAGGCAATAAAACACGTTTAGAACGTCTTTATAACGAATTATTGAATAAAGACTGGTTTATGACGTTAATTGACTTTAATGCTTATGTTGATGCGAAAGAACAAATCTTAGCCGATTATGAAGATCAAGATAGTTGGAATGAGAAAGTGGTTCACAATATCGCCAAAGCAGGGTTCTTCTCATCAGACCGCACGATTGCTCAATATAATGCAGACATTTGGCATAGTGAGGGCTAAGGGGAAGCAATGAAACTACTTACCCTGAATGTACACGCTTGGTTAGAAGCTAACCAAGCGGAAAAAATAGAGATTCTTGCTGAGACTATTGTGGAAAAGGGTTATGACATCATTGCCTTACAAGAGGTTAATCAATTGATGTCTGCTCCTGCTATTTCGCCAACGTTAAAGCAAGATAACTATGGTGTCATTCTGTTAAATAAAATCAATCAACGCGTTGCACAAAAATATTCGCTTTTTTGGAGCAATTCGCATATTGGTTATGATAAATATGATGAAGGTATTGCGTTTCTAACGCGTTTACCTGTTTATGATGTTGATGCATTTTATTGTAGCCAACACCAACGTCTTGACTCAATTCTTTCGCGTAAAATTATTGGTTTGACGGTGGAATATCACGGTCAGTTAATTGAATGTTATTCTTGCCATATCAATTTGCCAAATTGTGATGGGGAAAACCAACTCGATAATGTTCGTTATATTGTAGAGCGGAGTCAAAGTGCGAATCTTAAAATCTTGATGGGCGATTTCAATACTGATGCAATAAGTGATCATCAAGCTTACCAGCAAATTAAATCCTTAGGCTTATTTGATACATTTGAAATGGCTGAGCAGAAGGATAGCGGTATCACTGTGGAAAAAGCGATTGACGGCTGGAAAGGTCATAGTCAAGAAAAGCGATTAGATTATATTTTTTTAAACCAAGCAAAAAGGGTTTTATCCAGTCAGGTTATTTTTAATGGAAAAAATAAACCGATTGTTTCCGACCATTTTGGCGTAGAAGTAGCTCTCATCTTGTAGGAGAATCAATATGAAAAAAATGCTCAGTTTTGAATTTTGGCAAAAATTCGGTAAGTGCCTAATGGTTGTGATTGCCGTGATGCCAGCCGCGGGTTTAATGGTGAGTATTGGTAACTCGCTGCCTTTAATTAGTGATGCTGAATGGCTAGCACGTGTCGGAAATATTATCGCCCAAATTGGTTGGGGGATTATCGGTAACCTTCATCTATTATTTGCTTTAGCGATTGGTGGTAGCTGGGCAAATGAGCGTGCGGGTGGAGCATTTGCAGCGGGTCTTGCTTTCATTTTAATTAACTTAATCACCGGTAACTTTTTCGGCGTGAAGATTGAAATGTTAGCGGATCCAAATGCTCATGTAAGTACTGTATTTGCAGGAGAAATTCCTGTGGCGAATTACTTTGTGAATGTGCTTGGACAACCTGCGCTAAATATGGGGGTATTTGTCGGTATTATCGCAGGTTTTGTGGGTGCAACAACCTTCAATCGCTACTACAATTTCCGTAAATTACCTGAAGTACTCACTTTCTTTAATGGTAAACGTTTCGTTCCTTTCGTCGTCATTTATCGTTCTGTATTAGTGGCGATTTTCCTATCATTATTCTGGCCTTTAGTTCAAACCGGCATTAACCATTTCGGTCAATGGATTGCCAACTCACAAAGTTCAGCACCGATTTTAGCACCATTTGTTTACGGTACTTTAGAGCGTCTTTTACTTCCATTTGGTTTACACCATATGTTGACCATCCCAATGAACTACACTTCATTAGGCGGTACTTATGAATTCTTAACCGGTGCGCAACAAGGTAAACAGGTCTTTGGTCAAGATCCACTTTGGCTCGCATGGGTGACTGACTTAATTAACCTTAAAGATGCAGGTAATTTAACGCAATATAATGAACTTCTTTCAACCGTAACACCTGCTCGCTTCAAAGTAGGGCAAATGATTGGTTCAACCGGTATCCTAATGGGCTTGACACTTGCGATGTATATCAACGTAGATGAAGACAAGAAAAAACTCTATAAAGGTATTTTCCTTTCATCAGCACTTGCGGTGTTCTTAACAGGCGTAACTGAACCAATTGAATATATGTTTATGTTTGTCGCATTACCGCTTTATATTGTTTATGCTTTAGTACAAGGTTGTGCTTTCGCCATGGCAGATATTGTGGACTTACGCGTGCATTCATTCGGTAACATTGAGTTCTTAACGCGTACACCGATGGCGATTAAAGCTGGTATTGGTATGGATGTAATCAACTTTATTTGGGTATCGATCCTCTTTGCAGTGGCTATGTTCTTTATCGCGAACTTTATGATTAAGAAATTTAACCTTGCCACAGCGGGCCGTAATGGTAACTATGATGCAAAAGGTTCTTCAGATGAAGCTCCTAGCAATGAGCCAAAAGTGGCGAATGCTAGTACGCAAGTTATCCAAATCATCAACTTGCTTGGTGGACGTAATAACATTGCAGATGTTGATGCTTGTATGACACGTTTACGTATCACCGTACATAATCCAGAGTTAGTGGGTGATGAAGCAAGTTGGAAACAAGCAGGTGCAATGGGCTTTATTGTGAAAGGCTCTGGTATCCAAGCGATTTATGGTCCAAAAGCAGATGTCTTAAAATCGGATATTCAAGACGTGCTTTCATCTGGCGTTGATATTCCTAAAATGTAATTCTGCCTAAATCCTCATCTTATCCCCGCTCTTCAAGGCGGGGATATCATTATAAATACTTCATCTCGATATTGCTCATCCTCATTCCATTCACAAAATAATACTATCAATGTAAAAAATATTGTCACAACTTTGGTGCTATAAAAGAATACCGCCCGTTGTGTAACGAGCGGTATTTGTAGTATTAGAAAGGAAGTGGTTATTAAATGATTAATTGACCGACAATACTGCGAGTTTCTTCTCGTACTTCGGTGAGTTTTACTTTCACTAAATCACCGATTTTGTAACGGCGCTCCCCTTGAATATACAGCGCTAATTCATCAGCATTCACTTGCATTTCATCTTTATTTGGATGCAACGTGGAAGCTGGTACGAACATGGATGCACCATTTTCTAATAATTGAACACGTAAACCACCACGCATCACATCTTGTACCTCTGCATCAAATTCAGCATTTTCAGCGACTTTGTCAGCAAGATAGCGACAATATAACCAATCTGCGATATCACGTTCGACCAAGCGATTTTGACGACGGGCTTCTTGTAAGCGAGCAAGGACTTCATCTTGTGGTTTTTCACAAGCTTGCTGTGTGAGCACGGCTTTAATTAAACGATGGTTCACCATATCGGAATATTTACGGATAGGCGATGTCCAGGTCGCATAACCTTCTAATCCAAGCCCAAAATGTGGAGCAAGTTCTGATTTAAATTCCGCAAAGGTTAAATAACGACGTAAACGGAATTCTAAATAGTCACCTTCAATCGGTTCAATATCATGACGCATTTGGCAATAACCTTTTAAGGTTGCCAAATTTTCTACCGAATAACGTTCAGCAAGTTCAGCTTGATTTTCTTCATTGGCTAAATTTGCCATTAAGAAATTATGTGCATTTTCTAAGAATTTTTTATCAAAACCAGTGTGTGTATTGAAAATACCGGTTTTAGCATGCTCCGCTAAGAATTGGGCGGCACAAATGTTGGCAATGATCATGGATTCTTCCACGATTTGATTTGCAATACGGCGATATTCCGCTTTAATTTCTTTCACTTTGCCATTTTCAGCGAGAATAAAAGAGTAGTCTGGTTTCTCTTTAAATAAAAGAGAATGCGTTTTTCGCCATTGAATACGTGCTTTAGTAAATTGATGTAACCAATCAATTTGCTGGGCAATTTCAGGTGTTTCCGGTTGCCATGCATCCGGTACTTGTTCTAAATAATCTGAGATTTTGTTATAGGCTAGTTTTGCTTTAGATTGTACATAAGCCGATACAAAATGCGGTTTAGCCGTAATATTACCTTCAAGATCCGTTTCAATGTAACACACTAAAGCAGGGCGAGTTTCATTTGCCATTAATGAACATAATTCATCGGATAATTCACGCGGCAACATAGGAATGTTAAAGCCAGGCAAATAATTGGTGAAACAACGCTGTTTCGCATCTTTTTCAATTTGTGAATCTAATGCAATGTAAGCTGTGGGATCCGCAATGGCAACGACTAATCGCCAGCCGGTTTGCGTACCATTTTGCTCGATAGGTTCAATATAAAGAGCATCGTCCATATCCTGTGTGCTTTCAGAGTCAATAGTAACAAAATGAAGTGCGGTCAGATCTTCACGTGTTTGTTGATCTAATATTTCATAATTTTCTGCACCTTGCACAGGATGACGAGATTGCTCATGGCGTGCCAATGTCACCCACCAAGGGGCTAATTCATCATCAGCACGGCAGATAAATTGATTGATGGTGGCATAGAAAAAGCGATCATCACGTAATGGGTGCGTTTTCAAATTTGCTACGACCCAGTCGCCTTCTTGTAGTTCTTCTTTGACGGATTTAGCTTGCTGTGCCCCAATAGGTTGGTTGATACTTGGATGATCAACTAAAACTTGCAATTTCTTGTCTTTATTGAACCGCACTTTGGCAATAAAGCGAGTGAGCATTGGTTCAATTAATTCTTCAGGTTCAGCTTGTTCTTTATCGCCTTGCTTTTCAATGGCGGCTTTGATTTTGTCACCGTGCATTACTTTTTTCATCGCAGGCGGGGCAATAAAGTAGCTTTTTTTATCGCACTCTAAAAAACCATAAGCTTTATCTGTACTTTTTACCACGCCTTCAACGTGTTCTTTGCTGTCGTGGATTTGTTGCTTAAGTTGTGCGAGTAATGGATTATCTTGGAACATAGTTATATTTAAAAAAAGAGAAAAGGCAGACTGAAAAGCCTGCCTAAAAATAGCTTGTACGAAAAATTATTCTTCGCCTAATTCGCCCATTGCGGTGATGCTGAAGCCTGCATCTACGTGAACGATTTCACCAGTAATACCAGATGCTAAATCAGAGCATAAGAATGCTGCTGAATTACCCACATCTTCGATAGTAACTGTACGGCGTAATGCTGCGGTTTTCTCGAATGTAGCAAGCATTTTCTTTAAGTTTTTAATACCTGATGCCGCTAAGGTACGGATTGGACCTGCAGAGATTGCATTCACACGAATACCTTCTTTACCTAAATCAGCCGCCATTACACGAGTTGCCGCTTCAAGAGACGCTTTCGCTAAACACATCACGTTGTAGTTAGGAATTGCGCGCTCTGCTCCTAAGTAAGAAAGGGTTAATAACGCTGCATTTGGATTTAAGTAAGGACGTGCCGCTTGTGCCATAGCAACAAAGCTGAATGCACTGATGTCATGAGCGATACGGTAGCCTTCACGAGTTGCTGCGTTTACGTAATCACCATCTAATTGATCGCCTGGTGCGAATGCAATAGCGTGTACGAAACCATCAAATTTTTCCCAACGTTTGCTTAATTCTGCAAAGCAATTTTGGATGCTTTCATCGGTCGCTACGTCTAAAGGAAGGACGATGTCAGAACCAAATTCTTTTGCAAATTCTTCTACGCGTGGTTGTAATTTATCGTTTAAATAAGTGAAAGCAAGTTCAGCACCTTGTTCTTTCATTGCTTTTGCGATCCCGTAAGCGATAGAACGGTTGCTTGCAAGACCTGTTACTAAAATACGTTTACCAGTTAAGAAACCCATATTTTCTCCTATGTTTGAGTTAAAAAAATCGACGAGATTATACTTGTTTTGTGTGCTTTCGGCAATCAATCACACTTTGTACCAGTTAGGCTGGATTATCAATATCTTTAAATTCTACATCCAAGCCATATTCAGCCGCTAGCCATTCACCTAATGCCTTAATGCCGTAGCGTTCTGTTGCATGGTGACCAGCCGCAAAGAAATGAATACCTTGCTCACGAGCTGAGTGAATTGTTTGCTCCGAAACTTCGCCCGTAATAAAGGCATCACAACCTTGTGCTGCCGCTAAATCAATATAGCCTTGTCCGCCACCGGTACAAATGCCTACTTTACGGATTAAGTGCGGTCCGTTTTCTGTGCAAATTAAGGGTTTACGGTGAAGCACTTGTTCAATATGTTGTGCGAATTCTTCAGCGGTAACAGGATCTTTTAACGTTCCCCAAACAGGAATGCTAGTTGAGCTATTTTCTAAAGGTTGAAGATCGCTAATCCCTAATAACTGAGCAAGTTTTGCGTTGTTACCTAATTCTGGGTGGACATCCAAAGGCAAGTGGTAGCCGTATAAATTGATATCATTCACAAGCAACGTTTTGATGCGTTTGCCTTTCATGCCGCGAATACATGGATTTTCACTTTTCCAAAAATAGCCGTGGTGGACAAGCACCGCATCAGCTTGTTGTGCAACGGCATAATCAATCAAAGCTTGGCTTGCGGTGACACCCGTGATGATCTTTTTGATCTCTGCTTTGCCTTCTACTTGCAAACCGTTAGGGGCGTAATCATTTATTCTGTCTGTGCTAAGTTTTTCGTTTAGTAAACGTTCAAGTTCTAGATTGTTCATCATTTTTGAGAGAAAAGAAAAAGGTGAGATATGGTAAGGGATTTAAAAAAAAATGGCTAGTGCAAAAGGAGTGGGGGGGGAATGCACTAGCCAGTAGTGTGTTTGTAATAAAACAAGTTTACTATCTAAAACGAGATTCATTATATATTTAATTATATAAAGATCAAGAAAAAAATAAGGAAAATTTTCCTTATTTTTCGATATGTCGTTTTTGTGTTCGAAAATAGATGAAAAATCAACCGCACTTATGAATACAAACTTGGCTCATCTTCAGTTGGACGCGTTTTAAATCGGCGGTGTAACCACATGTATTGTTCCACGCCTTTTAAGATTTCTTTTTCCACAACTTTATTCATTCTTGCAGCGATTGCTGTTTCATCTGAAAGATCGGAAAAATCCACTGGTGGAGAAATACTGACCGTATAGCCTGAGCCGTCTTTATTACGCAATGGAGCAAAAGGGACAACTTTACAATTTGGTGCAGATTTAAGCAGATAATAACTGCCTGTCGTAGTTGCGGCTTCTTTTACTGCAAAGAAAGGCACAAATACCGCATTTTTTCTGCCGTAATCGTGATCGGGCGCATACCAAATGGTTTCACCTTTACGTAAGGCTTTGAGCATACCACGCAGATCTTTTCGATTCAGCATGTCTTTGTTTGAACGTAAGCGACCTTTGATTTGTAACCAATCCAATACAGGATTGTCATTGGGACGATAAACGCCTACGCCAGGATGATGTAAGCCCACAATACGCGCGCCTAATTCAAGTGTAAGAAAATGGACGCCTACAAATATGATGCCGTCTTTGGCGTTTTCTTTTAAATAATTTAACCCTTCAATTTTTGACCATTTTTTGATGCGAGCATCAGACCAAAACCATGCCATGCCGGTTTCAATAATCGCCATCCCAATAGCACGTAAGTTTTCTTGCAAAATAGCTTCACGTTCTTGATCGGGCATTTCAGGGAAGCAGAGCTCAAGATTTCGACGGGCAATCGCCGCACGACGTTTTCCCACTTTTAATTTTGAGAAAAGCAAGCCTAAGCCATTGCCGATATGACGTAGAATTGGATAGGGAAGTAACAAAAGGCTTCGCCAAATCGCCACACCAAGCCAAAATCCCCAGTATTTTGGGGCTAGAAAGTGCGGTTGAAATTGAGGGAGTTTTTCGTTTTTCATAATTCTTTTCTGGTTAGTTCGGCGTGTAGTTTATCGCAAATTTGAGTTGTGGTAAAATTGCGCCAAATTTTTATTATTCCAACAGAGAGATTTCAAAATGGCTCAATATTCTGCCAATTTTAATCAAGCAAAAGTACTAGTGTTAGGCGATGTGATGCTTGACCGTTACTGGTTTGGTGCGACTAATCGTATTTCACCGGAAGCACCGGTTCCTGTGGTTCGCGTACAAGATAATGAAGAGCGTGCAGGTGGTGCAGCAAACGTGGCAATGAATATTGCTTCTCTTAATGTACCTGTGCAAATTTTAGGTTTAATTGGTCAAGATGAAACAGGGACAGCCTTAACCAATTTATTACAGCACCAAAAAATTGATTGTAATTTTGTAGCATTGAATACTCATCCAACGATTACGAAATTACGTATTTTGTCTCGTCATCAACAATTACTTCGTTTAGATTTTGAAGAAGATTTCAAAAATGTGGAATGCCAAGAGTTGCTTGCAAAATTAGAAGCGGAAGTGAAAAACTTTGGTGCATTGGTGCTTTCTGATTATGGCAAAGGCACGTTAAAAGATGTGCAAAAGATGATCCAAATTGCACGTAAAGCGAACGTTCCCGTGTTGATCGATCCAAAAGGTACGGATTTTGAGCGTTACCGTGGTGCTACTTTACTGACACCAAATATGTCAGAATTTGAAGCCGTAGTAGGTAAGTGTGATTCTGAAGAAGAGATCATTGAGAAAGGTTTAAAATTAATTTCAGATATCGAATTGACCGCACTTTTAGTGACGCGTTCTGAAAAAGGCATGACATTACTTCGTCCAAATCAAGAACCGTTCCATCTACCAACTGTTGCAAAAGAAGTGTTTGATGTAACAGGTGCGGGTGATACGGTAATCAGTGTCTTAGCAACCGCACTTGCAGATGGTCGTTCTTTTGAAGAATCTTGCTATTTAGCTAATGTGGCTGCAGGTATTGTGGTCGGTAAATTGGGTACATCAACTGTTTCTACCGTGGAATTAGAGAATGCGATCCATGGTCGTTCTGAAACAGGCTTCGGTATTATGTCAGAAAGTCAGTTAAAAACTGCAGTAGCTCATGCTAAAGCGCGTGGTGAGAAAATTGTGATGACAAATGGTTGTTTCGATATTCTTCACCCTGGTCACGTGTCTTATTTAGAAAATGCTCGCAAACTTGGTGATCGTTTAATTGTTGCCGTGAATACGGATGATTCAGTCAAACGCTTAAAAGGCGAAAGTCGCCCAATTAACAATCTGAATGCACGCATGGCAGTATTGGCTGGTTTAGCTTCAGTGGATTGGGTGGTTTCTTTTGATGAAGATACACCACAACGTTTAATCGGCGATATTTTACCAGATTTATTGGTAAAAGGCGGCGATTACAAACCAGAAGAGATTGCTGGCAGTAAAGAAGTGTGGGCAAATGGCGGTGATGTTCGTGTATTGAATTTCGAAAATGGCTGTTCAACCACAAACGTGATTGAGAAAATCAAAGCGCTGAAGGACTAATAACTTTATAAAAACAACGGGCAACCTGTTTCACAAGTTGCCCGTTTTTTATTTTAGAATTTATATCGGATATTGCCGAAATAAACGCGTCCTTCTTCTGGGTAACCTGCTTGATAGTAGTAGTTTTTATCAAAGAGGTTCGATACACCCGCTTCTAAACTTAATCCTGAAACCGGTTCATAGATTAATTTCGCATTGCTGTTTCCAAAACCAGAGAGCTTCACGGTTTCACCGCCATCTAAATAATAACGGCCATGTTCCGCTTCTTGGCTCACATAAAGTGAAAGGTTTGGTAATATTTTCCAATCAACAAATGCAAAGAATTTATGTTTTGGCACATTCTTCACAATGGTATCTTGGGTTTTATTTTTTGCATGCGTATAGGTGTAGTTTGCCCCTAACGTTAAATTATCTGTTGCAAAAAGATTCACGGCTAATTCAGCACCTTTAAAGGCTTCTTTGCCTACATTTTGATATTGATTGAGTTTTTTGCTAATCGCGACTTCTTCAATGGCATCTTTTACTTCAGAATAGAAAAGTGCGCTATCCACTCTTAACCAATTGCCAAAGGTATGCATATAACTAGCTTCGTAATGGTAAGCGGTTTCTGGGCTTAAGAATGGATTCGGCTCAGTACGACCAAATCGGCGAGAATAACGTTCTTTCATTGTGGCAAAACGTGTTTTCTTCGCAAAACTTAGTGCAAATTCATCATGTTCAGAGAAATGATGAGCAAGTTTGATTTGATAATTAAAGGTGTGTTTATTACCGATATCAAACGGGCAAATCGCATTTTTTTGGTGAGTTGAAACACATTGTTTTTCAAATTTCTCTGCACGGTTTGAATCACGTTTGTCGTAGCTGATGCCCGTAATCAGAGAGGTTTGCTCATTAAAACGATGAGTATTTTCTAAACCAAAGCTGTAGGTACGATCTTTATCGACTGCGGTCGGTTCATCATCATTATGTTCGCGATGCACGTCATATTTAATGAGGGTAGAGAATTTTAAGCGGTCTTTGGAGGTTAAATCGCCACCTAAATCAAAGCCTGCACCGTAGGAATAATCACGGTAATAGCTATTAAAGCTCGATTTTTTCTTTTGAGTGCTGAATGTGGCATCATCAAAAGCACGTAGGTCATTTTTAAAGGTGTCGTAAAATGCCTTCGTGTTCAATGTGAGATGATGATCGTCAAATTCAGTATGGGAAAGGAAATAGATACTGTCTTTGTCCCACATCGGCCAGCGCCAATAGCGTTCAAAGCTATCAGCGCCAGAATAGAAAGGTGATTCTTTGGTGCCTTTTTGTGTGGAGAACGCCAGTGCGTATTCATCATTCTCATTTGGCGTATAAGCGACTTTTAAACTTAATTTTTTATCACGTTGTTTAGAATTTTCGGCTCGACCGCCATCATCACCTTTTGGATTGATTTGTTGATAATGGTGAGAAAGTTGTAAGCCTTGTTTTTCAACAAAAGAACCACTTATTTGCGCATAGAATAGTTCTTGTTTAGTGCCTAAATTAAAATCTGTTTTATTGGTTGCTGTGCCACCACTTTTACCGTGTGAAAAGCCATAGCCAATAGAACCTTCGAAGGGTTGAGTTGGTTTTTTGGAAATTAAATTTACTGCACCACCCATCGTATTGGCGCCATAAAGCACAGAGCTTGCGCCTTTAGAAATATCAATGCGAGATAAATCAAAGGTGGTAAAACGACCTAAGTCCATTTCACCATCATAAGGGACATAAACAGGAATACCATCCATAAATACGGGTACCCGGCGAGCATTAAAACCACGTACTAATAAGTTGTATTCGTTGCGTGCGCCACCATGTTCGACAAATACACCTGGTGTGCTTTTGGCTATATCAGACACACGATCTTGGTTATTTTTT
>NZ_KV837971.1:254350-288143 GCF_001838615.1 Haemophilus sp. HMSC61B11 | reverse complement strand
TTTTTTGTAATTCAGCCTGGTCAATACGAGCGGTGCTGAGATCACTTGATTTTTCACCGATGACTTCAATTTGGCCAAGGGTAAATACATTTTCGGCATAAGCAGGCAAGCAAGCCAAACTAATGGCGATGCAAAGCAGTTTCTTTTCCATTGGAACATCCTTTTAGGTTAGGGTTGAAGCGTAACTTCAATGCAATGGTGATCGCGGCGAAAATTTTTTCATCATTATGAGGGAAATTTTCTCGCAAAGTGCGGTTAGCATCGCTGAAGTTTATTTTTCCGTTAGCTAATTCGGTGAATAAAATCGAAGGGGGGAGCTGAAGTTGCTCCGCAATTTGCAGAATTGAAAAGTGCTCAAATGTCATAATCAAACGATCTAGATTGCAATAGGTGGGATAGCGATTATGTGTCACTAAATCGGTAAATTGTTGCACAATTTTGACCGCTTTATTTTTTCGATTGAAGAAGTGTAAAGCCACGCCCAAAATAAGCAGTAACGCCGAACCTAAATGCCACTGAAAGATGCCCTGAATAGGCCACTGAAAATAGATCCCTAAGCCGCTGAACAAGATGCCTACCAATCCTGCAATGAGCATACAAAGCAAGCAAAACTTATAAATCACATCCCATTTCATTTTTTTCACCTTTAGCTATGAATAATAAATGTTATATAATAAAAAACATAACGATGACATTCTAACAAAATTTATCCAATATGTTAAAAAATATATAGCGTTAAAATTAAGTTGTATAATTTGAACGGCTAAAAGAGGGAGAAAACATGAAAAAATGGATAGGTATTGCACTTGCGCTTTGTGTATCCACCAGTGCATTTGCAGCAGAAGAAATCGCTTATTTGGCGGGGAAATTACCTCCGCCAGCTAAAATTGAAAAAGTACTAAGTGCGGGTAATCCAGCTGATGTGTTGCTACTTTCAAGTGCACCCAATAAGTTGCTTGGATTGGCGGGATTTAATATGGAAAAACGTGGGAAACTGTTTCCTGCAGCACAACAATCTCTACCAACTTTAGGGAAAATAGCCGGAAAAGGCAGCACGCTCTCACCAGAGAAAATTGTGGCATTGCAACCGAATTTAATTATTGATGTAGGCAATGTCACCCCAAACTATATCGATCAAGCAAAACGTACCTTTGAACAAACAGGCGTGCCTTATTTGCTGCTAGACGGTAAACTCAGTGAAACCCCCACTACTTTGCGTTATTTAGGGAAAGTGTTAGGCGTAGAAAATCTTACAGAACCTCAAGCGAAGTATGCCGAAGAAACCCTTAAACAAGCGGTCGAAAATGCCTCTAAATTGACCAAAACCTTCTATTTGGCTCGTAGTGCAGATGGTTTACAAACAGGACAAAAAGGCTCTATTCATACGGAAGCTATTGAAATGGTCGGTTTAAAAAATATGGTGGAAGGCGATCATAAAGGGCTTACGCAAGTTTCGATGGAGCAGCTTTTATTATGGAATCCTGATGTGATTTTCAGCCAATATCCTGAGTTTTTGCAAACCTTAAAAGAGAATCCACAATGGCAACAGTTAAGTGCGGTCAAAAATGGACACGTTTTTTTAATCCCGAATAATCCATTTGGTTGGTTAGATTCGCCACCTAGTGTGAACCGTTTGCTTGGGGTGCGTTGGGTCTCGCATTTAGTTAGCGGTAAACCTATGACTGAATTTACAAAAGACGTGCAAAAGTTTTATCACGTGTTCTATCAGATTGAATTAACGCCAGAACAAGCGACTCAATTGCTACATGATGTGAAATAGTTATGCCGTATTTTGTTCAACGTAATCCCAAACTCTTTTTCACTTCGTTAGTGATTTTATTAGTCGGCACCATTTTGCTTTCGTTGAATGTGGGGCGATTTCCGATTTCTCCCCTTCAACTGGGACAAGCGATTCGCTGTGTATTTGAAACGGAATGCCAAACGCCTTCTTCTGTTGAAACGGTGCTTTGGCATATTCGTACCCCGCGTATTTTTGTCGCCTGTTTAGTTGGTGCGGCATTAGCCGCCGCAGGTGCGACTTATCAAGGGATGTTTAAAAATCCGTTGGTTTCTCCTGATATCTTAGGGGTTTCAAGCGGTGCGGGGCTTGGTGCATCATTGGCGATTTTCTACAATTTACCGATGTTTTACGTGCAGCTTTTTGCCTTTAGCGGCGGTATCTTGGCAGTGTTATGTGTTTCGATGGTTGCATCAAGAAGCCGTAATCAAGATCCTATTTTGGTCTTAGTGCTTTTGGGGATTGCTATCGGTTCATTACTTGGCGCGGGCATTTCAGTGTTAAAAATTTTAGCCGATCCTTTCACCCAATTACCTTCGATTACCTTTTGGTTATTAGGCAGTTTCACGGCTGTTGGCGTAAAAGAATTAAGTCAACTTACCCCTATTTTAATACTCGGTATTCTGCCGCTTTTCTTATTGCGTTGGCGCTTAAATCTGCTCGCTTTAGAAGAAGATGAAGCGAAAAGCCTCGGTATTCCTATCCAACGCACACGCTATATTTTGATCATTTTCACCACACTTTGCACAGCAAGTGCGGTCTCTATTACGGGGATTATTGGCTGGGTTGGTTTGCTTGTGCCCCATATCGCGCGATTATTAGTAGGTGCCAATTTCATTTTATTGCTGCCAACATCGTTGTTACTTGGTGCGAGTTTTTTACTTCTCACAGATACACTCGCCCGTACTGTTGCAAGTATTGAACTCCCAATAGGAATTTTAACCTCTGCTTGTGGTGCACCGTTTTTCCTCTATTTATTGTTGAGAGGGCGAAAATGAATTTAATTGAAACTCAACAATTGACGATTGGTTATGGCAATAAGCCTTTGCTAGATAAGATCAATTTTGCACTGAAACCTCAGCAAATTTGCTGTTTACTTGGCGCCAATGGGGCGGGGAAAAGTACTTTCTTAAAAACCTTACTAGGTTTGCAACCTGCACTTAATGGGCAAATTCTCTTTCAAAATCGACCGATTGCCTCATATTCTGCCGCTGAATTAGCACGCGAAATTGCCTATGTGCCTCAAGCACACGCGCAACTTTTTCCTTTTCTGGTGCAAGATATGGTGTTGATGGGGCGTTCTGCATATCTAAAATGGTATCAAACTCCAAAAGCGGAAGATAAAGATCTTGCTATCGCGGCTTTAGCGGAATTACAAATAACCCACCTTGCTAAACGTTATTACCATGAACTCAGTGGGGGCGAAAAACAACTCGTGCTCATCGCTCGAGCCATTGCACAACAGGCGAAATTGTTGATTATGGACGAACCAACAGCAAGTCTTGATTTTGGTAACCAAATTCGGGTGTTGGAAAAAATTAAGCAATTACAGCATCAAAACATCGCTTTGCTGATTACGACTCACAATCCTCAACAAGCGGTCTATTTAGCCGAAAATATAGCGATGCTTGATCAAGAATTTGGTTTCCAACAAGGCGAAAAAAGTGAACTGATGACCTTTGAAAACCTCGCCAAAATTTACCGCACTTCAGTTCAGGAATTGCAAAAACATCTCAACATTTAAGGACAAACTATGATTTATTTCTCAGACAAAGAACTCGATGATTTTTTATTGGAAGATATTTATCGCGGTGACTTAACCACGCACGCATTAGGGCTAGAAAAAGTCCCAGCAAAAATTGAATTCAAACGTAAAAATGCCGGAATGGTAGCGGGGATTTCAGTGGCAGAACGATTACTGAAAAAATTAGGCATTACGCCTCAGGTTTATGTGAATGAAGGGGAAGCCGTTGAAGCCGGTGCTTTATTGCTAAGTGCGGTCGATTCTGCGGATAAATTACAGCAAGCATGGAAAGTGGTGCAGCTTATATTGGAATGGTCTTGTGGCGTGGCACAATACACGGCGGAGATGATTGCTAATGCCAAAGCCATTAACCCGAATGCGGTGGTGGCGTGTACCCGTAAAAGTATCCCGAATACCCGTAAACTGGCGACCAATGCAGTGCTGGCGGCTGGCGGACATATTCATCGTCAAGGCCTGAGTGAAACCTTACTGGTCTTCACTAATCATCGTAATTTATTGGCTGAACCGAATAACTGGACGCATATCGTGGAAACTTTAAAGCGTGAAGCACCAGAAAATAAGGTCACCCTTGAAGCAGACAATTTTGCACAATTTGAACAAATGATTAGTGCCTCTCCTGATATTATTCAGCTAGATAAATGGTCAGTTGAAGATGTGAAAGCGGCTTTAGATCTCATCAAAGCACAAGGCAGAAATATTACGCTTTCCGTCGCAGGTGGGGTGAATAAAAATAATGTGGCAAATTATGCCAAGTTAGGCATTAATTTATTTATTACCTCTGCACCTTATTATGCGGCACCAGAAGATATTAAAGTGGTGATTAGCAAAGCATAGTTGTTTAGTTTAGATCATCAATTGTTTTGTATATCTCGCTATATATTTTATTGTATAATTTAACTCCATTTTCATTTTAAGGATAACTTATGAAATTTAACCGCTTGTTTGTTGCTGCTTTGTTCGGCATTTTCTCTACATCGGCGTTGGCTGATCGTGTTGTAACTGACCAATTAGATCGTCAAGTGACCATTCCCGATTATATTCAGCGTGCTGTGGTATTACAGCATCAAACTCTCAATATCGCCGTGCAATTAGATGCCACCAAACAAATTGTTGGGGTATTATCAAATTGGAAAAAACAACTGGGGCAAAATTATGTGCGTTTAGCGCCAGAATTAGAAAAAATGGCCATGCCGGGCGATTTAAATTCAGTCAATATTGAAAGCTTGTTGGAATTAAAACCGGATGTGGTATTTGTTACCAACTATGCACCACCGGAAATGATTAAACAAATTGCGGATACCGGTATTCCAGTGATTGCTATTTCGCTACGAACTGGCAGTGATAAAGATAAACTTAATCCAACTTTGGCTGATGAAGATAAAGCTTATAACGAAGGCTTAACTCAAGGTATTGAGTTGATTGCTCAAGTGTTTGAAAAAGAACAACAAGGCAAAGAATTAGTTAAAGCCGCATTTGCGAATCGTAAAATGTTGGCGGAACGTTTGGGAGACATTCCTGCGGAGAAACGAGTGCGCACCTATATGGCTAACCCAGATTTAAATACCTATGGTTCGGGTAAATATACTGGTTTAATGTTGGAACATGCTGGTGCGTATAATGTCGCAGCGGCAACGGTGAAAGGTTTTAAACAGGTTTCCATGGAAAATGTGCTTGAGTGGAATCCAGCAGTGATTTTGGTGCAGGATCGTTATCCTAAAGTGGTATCACAAATTAAAGAAGATGTGGCTTGGGCTAATATTGATGCAGTGAAAAATAACCAAGTGTTTTTAATGCCGGAATATGCGAAAGCTTGGGGTTATCCGATGCCGGAAGCCTTAGCATTAGGCGAAGTTTGGTTAGCAAAATCGCTATATCCGCAAAAATTCCAAGATATCGATTTAGATAAAATGGTGAACGACTACTATTTAAAATTCTATCGTCAACCGTATAACAATGGTAAATAAACATTCCAAATTGATGGGCGTATTGCTCATTGTCTTGGTTGCGAGCGCCCTGATTTCGTTAGGAATCGGGCGTTATGCTTTATCCTTAGAGCAGATTTTGCAAATTTTAACGGCAAAATTGACCGCACTTCCTATTGACCCAATCCATCAGCAGGTTATTTTCCAAGTTCGTTTACCGCGTATTTTATCTGCTCTTTGTGTGGGGGCTGGATTAGCCTTAAGTGGCGCGGCATTGCAGGGTATTTTTCGTAATCCGTTGGTGGATCCGCATATTATTGGCGTGACCTCTGGTTCTGCATTTGGTGGCACACTAGCCATCTTTTTTAGTTTGAGTCTGTATGGCTTATTTGCCAGTACGATTTTTTTCGGTTTAAGTACGCTAGTGCTCGTTTTTTTATTTAGCGTAAAGTTTGGCCGAAGAAGTTTGCTGATGCTGATTTTAATCGGGATGATTTTGAGCGGGCTGTTTTCTGCATTAGTGAGCCTGTTGCAGTACGTTTCTGATACCGAAGAAAAATTACCAAGTATTGTGTTTTGGTTGATGGGCAGCTTCGCCACGGCTAATACGGAAAAATGGCTGTTTTTCTTCGTGCCTTTTGTGTGTTGTTCGACATTGTTGCTGAAACTGAGCTGGCGTTTAAATTTGCTTTCTTTAGAGGATAAAGAAGCGAAAGCATTAGGGGTAAAAGTTGGGCGATTACGCTGGTTGGTGATTGCCCTTAGCGGAACATTAGTCGCTTGCCAGGTGGCTATTAGCGGCAGTATCGGCTGGGTTGGCTTGATCATTCCACATATTAGTCGCATGTTGGTCGGTGCTAATCACCAACGTTTATTGCCTTGTACGATGCTAGTGGGGGCTATTTATATGCTGTGGGTGGACAATGCGGCTCGCGCGTTGACCGACAATGAAATTCCGATCAGCATTTTAACTGCGCTTATTGGCGCACCTTTATTTGGCATATTGGTTTATCGTTTAAAACGAAATGGAGCGATGCGTGACTGATTTGATTAAAGTAAATGATCTTGCATTTGCTTATGAAAAAAACAACCTGCTTTTTCAACATCTCAATTTTGCTTTACAGGCAGGAGAGATTCTCGCGATTTTAGGACAAAATGGTTGTGGCAAAAGTACCTTGTTAGATCTGTTACTTGGCATCCATCGCCCCTTACAAGGCAATATTCAGCTGAATGACTCGATAGGTTTTGTCCCGCAATTTTTCAGTGCACCTTTTGCCTATTCGGTATTGGATATTGTGTTAATGGGGCGTTCAAACCATATTGCCACCTTTAGTAAGCCTAAACCACAAGATATTGAAGTGGCGTTACAAGCGTTAGCTGATTTACAGTTGCAGCATTTAGCCGAGCAAGATTTTGCTTCACTTTCAGGTGGACAACGTCAGTTGATCTTGATTGCACGTGCCATTGCATCTGAATGCCGTTTAATGCTGTTGGATGAACCCACTTCAGCGCTTGATTTAGCCAACCAAGATGCGGTGTTATCACTTTTAAGACAATTAGCGAAAAAGCACGGCCTGGGAATTATTTTCACCACGCATCAACCTAATCATGCACAAGCGATTGCGAATAAAACGCTTTTGATCAATCGGAATTTTATTCGCTTTGGACAAACGGATGAGATATTAACTTCTGAAAATCTGACCGCACTTTTTCATTTACCGATGATCGTTGAACAATCGCAATATCAACAGCAACCGTTTAGCCATTTTGTGCCGGTTTATGAGGTTTTGTTAGAAGGAAAGAGAGATGAATAAACTCACTATTTATAGTGCGGGAAGCTTCCGATATGCCTTATTGGAGCTTACTCGTGCATTTAAGCAATGTCATGAAGTGGAAATTGAATGCATATTGGGGCCCGCTGGGTTGTTGAAAACGCGCATAATACAAGGAGCGTTAGCTGATCTTTTTATTAGTGCGAATTCAGAAAATGTATCGGCACTAGGGCGTCGAGTTTTTCAGCAGCAGGTGTTAACTTATAATCAACTTATGCTGACAACAAAGAATAAGCCAGAATTTCAGCGAGATACCCTTGAGCTACTTTTTGATGATCAATATCGATTAGCCACGTCAACGCCAGTTTGTGATCCTTGCGGTGATTATGCTTGGCAGCTTTTTGACCTTATTGAAAAAGATTATCCTGAACAAGGTAAAAGGTTAAAATCGAAGGCATTGAAATTGGTCGGAGGAACAGAAAATCAAGTTGTCATACCTCCAGGTGAAATGGCTTCACATTATCTCTTGAAAAACGATTATGCGGATATGATGTTGGGCTATGCGCATTATCAGACAAGATTAGAAAATTTGGGGATGCTTTGTCATGCATTGCCATCTGAATATGATATTTGCGCAGAGTATGTCCTTGCTATGCTGAATGATGCCGCATTGACGCAACGATTTTATCAATTTTTATTGAGCGAGCATGCGCAAGACATTATTCGTAAGAATGGATTTAAAAATGATTAAACATTTAAGAGGAACAGCGTAATAATTCCTTGCTTTTATTGGCTTCAATCGTTAAAATTCAGGCTCCTTGTCATCGCTGAGTTAGAGATCGGCGAATGATGTATTAATAACACTACCTTTTAGGAGTAAAAAATGTCTCTAAGTACTGAAAAAAAAGCAGCAATCGTTGCTGAATTTGGTCGCGATGCGAAAGATACTGGTTCTTCTGAAGTTCAAATCGCATTATTAACTGCACAAATCAACCACTTACAAGCTCACTTCGCTGAGCACAAAAAAGACCACCATGGTCGTCGTGGTTTATTACGTATGGTTTCTCGTCGTCGTAAACTTTTAGACTACTTAAAACGTACTGATCTTGCTTTATACCAAAGCACTATCGCTCGTTTAGGTTTACGTCGCTAATTTTTATTACGATAGTAAAAATAAAAGCCTTCGGATTACCGAGGGCTTTTTTATTTTCTGCATATTGGAAGATAAAAAAACGGTCAAAAATTTGACCGCTCTTTTTTAGTTATTAGTTCGCAATGCCTTTATGACGAAGCAATGCGTCTAATTGAGGTTCACGTCCACGGAAGCGTTTGAATAAGACCATTGGTTCTTCAGAGCCACCACGAGTGAGAATTTCATCCAAGAAAGATTTACCCGTAATTGGATTAAAAATCCCTTCTTCTTCAAAGCGAGAGAACGCATCTGCAGATAGCACTTCAGCCCATAAATAGCTGTAATAACCGGCCGCATAACCGCCTGCAAAGATATGGCTAAAGCTATGTGGTGTTCTTGCCCATTCAACACCTTTAATCACGGCAACTTTATCTTTCACCGCTTTTAAGGTATCAAGGACTTGATCAGCTTTACCCACTTCAAAAGTATGATGAAGGGTAAAATCAAACAAGCCAAATTCAAGCTGGCGTAACACAAACATCGCTGCTTGGTAGTTTTTTGCTTTGAGAAGTTGATTTAATTTTTCTTCTGGCAATGGTTCGTGCGTTTCAAAATGACCAGAAATAAAATCAAGCGCTTCTTTTTCCCAACACCAGTTTTCCATAAATTGACTTGGAAGTTCTACTGCATCCCAAGGTACACCATTGATACCCGCAACATCCGGCACATCAACTTTGGTGAGCATATGGTGAATGCCGTGACCAAACTCATGGAAGAGAGTTGTGACTTCATCATGGGTGAATAGTGCAGGTTTATCACCAATAGGCGCGTTGAAGTTACACGTTAAATAAGCAACTGGTTTTTGAATTGAACCGTCAGCATTACGTTTTCTACCGATACAATCATCCATCCATGCGCCGCCACGTTTATTTTCACGTGCATAAAGATCGAGATAGAAACTGCCACGTACTTCATCGGTTTCATCAATTAAATCAAAGAAACGCACATCTTTATGCCAAGTATCTACGCCAAAACGTTCAACTGCACGAATATTAAAAATACGTTTAATTAATTCAAATAAGCCCGAAATAACGCGATCTTCAGGGAAATAAGGACGAAGTTCTTCATCATTGATCGCATATAAATGTTGTTTTTGTTTTTCAGAGTAGAAACTGATATCCCAAGGGGCAAGTTCCGTTACGCCAAATTCTTTTTCACAATAAGCTTTAAGTTCTGCTAATTCTTTCTCACCTTGCGCTTTTGAACGATCTGCAAGGTTATTTAAGAAATCTAACACTTGTTGTGGATTTTCTGCCATTTTGGTCGCAAGTGAGCGTTCAGTATAGGTATTGAAACCTAGCAATTTCGCTAGTTCCACGCGTAACGTCATGATTTCTTCAATGATCGCCGTGTTATCCCATTTGCCTGCATTCGGACCTTGATCAGAAGCGCGAGTCGCATAAGCACGATACATTTCTTCGCGTAATGCTGCATTTTCACAATAGGTCATAATAGGTAAATAACTTGGAATTTCTAACGTAAAACGATAGCCTTTTAAGCCTTTACTTTCAGCAGATTGTTTTGCTGCAAGTAATGCAGATTCAGGAAGCCCCGCTAATTGGCTTTCATCTTCAATGACTTTTTCCCAACCCATGGTGGCATCGAGTACATTATTGCTAAATTGTGCACTTAATTCTGATAAACGAGTCACAATCTCGCCATAACGTTTTTGTTTTTCTTCAGATAAACCGATACCTGAAAGCTCAAAATCACGCAGTGCGTTTTCAATCGCTTTCTTTTGCGCCACTGAATAAGTGGCAAATTCAGGACTATTTTTTAAGGCTAAATAAGCATTGTATAAGCCTTTGTGTTGACCCACCCAAGTGCTGTATTCAGAGAGTAGTGGTAAGCAGGCTTGGTACGCATCACGTAATTCAGGGCTGTTTTTAACTGAATTTAAATGAGAGATTGGTGACCAAGCACGGCTTAGGCGTTCGCCAGCTTCAGAAAGCGGTTCAATAAAATTTTCCCAAGTAAAGTGCGGTTGTTTTAAAACTTGTTCAATGGCTTGACGATTTTCTTCGATGAGTTCTTGGATTGCCGGTTGAATATGTTCTGGTTTGATTTGAGAAAACGGAGGTAAGCCTTCAATATGAAGTAATGGATTAGACATAAATATTCCTTTTGCTAACTGTTTCTTTAGTAAATTGCGACAAATTCTATAATATCAAGGTTGAAAAATCTAAAAAATCAGTAATAATTGCGTATCACTTTTATTTAGGAATGATGATGAACGACGCGTTATTGTTTTCTGGCTTAATCACGTTTTCGGTTATAGTCGGTTTTGTTGCACTTAAATTCTTCCCCAAAAATCCTTTAATTAAAGCTATTTATATTGTACTTGGTTGTATTTCTTTGGTTTTAGGCGTGATTGGTATTTTTCTACCCATTCTTCCGACAACACCTTTTTTGTTGCTAACACTTTATTCTTTTGCGCAAGGTTCATCTCGCTTAGAACGTTGGTTTTTAGAGACAAAGCTTTATCAAAAGTATCTGAAGTCTTTTAATGAACGTCGTGCATTAACAAAAAAAGCAAAAATTTCTATTCTGACCTTTTCAACTACAATGCTTTTAATTGGCTTTTACTTTACCCCAAGTGTAGTGGGGCGAACGATCATTGCCATTTTAATTGCGGTAAAATATTGGTTCTTTTTCTTTTGGATTAAAACAGAAGACGTTGAAAATGGATAATGCTTTCCTTACTTGGCTTAAAAGTGCGGTCATTTTCGGTATTGTTTTTGGATTGAGTGGTTGTGATAAATTAAACAGTCCTAAATCTACAAACACGGCAGCAGAAGAGCAACCAACACAAAGTCAGTCTATCGAACAAGAAAATACATCAAAACCGAGTAGGACTTTACTGACTCGGGCGTTTACTCATACTCCTTCTTTTGAGCCTTGGTTTGTGCGTTATCCGGAACAAGAAAACTTATTGCGTGATTTATATGAAGGTTTAACCGCTTATGATTCGGAAGGGCGAATCGTGCCGGGTATCGCAGAAAGTTGGCAAACGAAAGATAACAAAACCTGGATCTTTACCTTGCGAGAAGGGCTTCGTTGGTCAAATGGCGATCCTTTAGTTGCTCAGGATGTCATGCTTTCTTGGCAAGCATTGTCTCAATCAAATAGTCCATTAAGATCTTATTTGGCTTATCTTAATCTAAAAAATGCGAAAGGCGTTTTAGAAAAAAATAAACCTTTTAAGAGCTTAGGCATTTATGCAGAAAATGACCGCACTTTACGTATTGAGCTTGATAAACCAACACCATATTTACCGGAAATGTTGGCGCATATTAGCCTCGTGCCACAATATAGCGATCCTGATTCTCCAGTGACAAACGGGGCTTATATGATCGAAAGTGAAAGTGTGAAAAGCATACACTTAACTAAAAATCCCTATTATTGGCAGAAAAATAATGTGGCTTTTGAGCGTGTAGAATATTTGCCTTTTATCGCCACTAAATTATCTGACTTTGATGTGGTAGTTGATGTACCAGAAGTGAACGCGGACCTTCAACATTTTCCGCAGCTTTGTGGATATTTTTATGAATTTAATCTGAAAGATCCTAAAGTTGCTAAGGCAGATGTGCGTAAGGCGATTGCTTCGTTGGTTTCGGTTACGAATATTGTGAATAATGAGATTCCAGCGGCAATTCCGAGTTCGTATTTTTTACCGAAAGCCATGTTAAATGGACAAGATTCAAGATGGGAGCCTGTTGTTGCCGAGCAGTTATTGGCTCAAAATAAAATTGATGAAAAACATCCGCTACATTTAAATGTGCTCTATGATGATGCCCCCTTGCATGTGAATATTGCGCAACGTTTAGTGGGGCAATTGACGCAGTCCGATATGTTGCGCGTGGATGCTCAACCAGTCAATTGGCAAACATTACAGACTAAGCGCCAAAAAGGGGATTTCCAAGTCATTCGTTCTGGCTGGTGCGCAGACTTTAATCATCCTATGGCATTCTTGGGTTTGTTCTATTCTAAAAGTCCCGATAATAAAAATGGCTATGCCAATGCGGAATATGACCAACTTTTTGAGCAAGCATTGAAAAGCTTAAATGAAAAAGAGCGGTCAGAAATTTACTTAAAATTAAGTGAGAAGATCCAACAGGAAAACCTTGCTTTACCGCTTTTCCAATACACCACGCCAGTTTATCTTTCTCCAACTATTATGGGGGCGAAGAAAAATCCAGTGGGCGTCATTTACAGTAAGGATCTATGGCGAAAAGTTGAAAGCTAAAGCTGATTAAGAAAGTTGTTCATGATTTGGTGAACAACTTTTTTATTAAATTTTATGAAAAGCGTAGAGTAACACTATTTACTTTTTATTTTTATGCGATACAATACACAACAAATCAACCTAGAGGGAAATCCTTATGTTAAAAATGAATGATTTGGTTAAGCTTAGTCAGACACCAAAATCCACGGTGCTGTACTATGTGAAAGAAGGTTTGTTGCCAGAGCCGGTGAAAGATAAACCGAATTTTCATCTCTATGATGAACATTGTGTGAAGTTACTCAGCTTTATTAAATATCTACAAAGTAATTTCAATGCGACGATTTCACAAATTAAAGCACTTTTTGCACATCCTCATTTTGATTGGAATAATCCTTATGAAAGCCTTATTGGATTATTGGATATCATCATGGGGGCAGAAAATGAGGTATTCACTATTGAGCAATTATGTGAAGAATTTCATCTTTCCGCTAAACAAATCGAAGACATGGTAGCGGAAGGCTTATTGAATCCTCGTGAAGGCATTTTTACGGCAAAAGAACGCGATATTTTGGCGATCTTGGCTCGTTGTGATGAAGCCGAAATGGATGTAGTGAAAGCTTATTTGGCTGCAGCAAAAATGTTAGCGGAAAAAGAGGTAAATGTGACTTTAGCGGCATTAGCTAATAGCGAACAAAAAGATGAAAAATTAAAACATTTATTTGATTTGTTGTTGGTGTTAAAACCTTATCTCTTAAATATGAAAACCTTCAATCTTTATCAAGCGGAGAGTGCGAAATGAAACTCTTAAAATATGCTGGCTTTGTGCCTTATTTAGCCATTGCCTTTATTAATGCCAGTGTGGATTTGGCACATAAAATTACCATTCAAAATGTATTATTGAAAAGCTTTTCAGGGGAGAGTTTGGTGGTTTTAACGGCATTAATTAATGCGATGATTTTATTACCGTTTATTTTCTTGTTTTCCCCTTCGGCATTTATCAACGATAAATTTTCTCGCACCAATGTGATCCGTTACAGCAGTTTAGCGGCTGTGGTGATCAGTGCGGGGATTTTAGTGAGTTATATGACGGGAATGTTTGCGCTTTCCTTTGTACTCACATTGATTTTGGCAGCGCAAAGTGCGGTCTATTCTCCAGCCAAATATAGCATTATTAAATCGATTGTGGGCACTGAAAATATCGGTATGGCAAACGGTGTGATTCAAGCGCTCACTATTGTGGCTATTCTATTTAGTTCTTTTGCATTTTCTTTCTTCTTTGAAGCACATTATGTGGCATCAGATGATCCGAATGAAGTATTACAAAGTGTTTGGGTGATAGGTGTGGCGTTAGTATTGCTGAGTGCATTAGAAGCCTATTTTGCTTTTAAAATCCCATTCTTTAAGCAAGAAGCTGAGAATACAGAAGGTCAGTTTGATATGAGAAAATACCTTTCTTTAGGGTATTTAAAAGATAACGTTCGCACATTAAAAGCAGATCAAAATATTTGGTTGAGTGTTATTGGATTAAGCCTATTTTGGGGCGTGTCACAAATTATTGTGGCGGCATTCCCTGCGCATTATAAAGCGATGTTCAATGAAGATAATGCGGTTGTCATTCAAGCGATTTTAGCGGTGAGTGGAATAGGGCTTGCACTTGGTTCATATCTTGCTGGACGTGCTTCTCGTTTGCATATTGAGTTAGGTATTGTGCCGCTTGGTGCATTGGGTATTTGTGCATCATTATTCTTCTTAACCCTAGCCCAAAGTGGGGTGGTATTAGCACTTTGTTCTTTTGTCTTTGGTTTCTCTGGCGGTTTATTAATCGTGCCATTAAATGCGACCATTCAGTATTTTGCACCGGAGAAAATCAGCGGCAAAATCATGGCAGGTAACAACTTTGTACAAAACGTGTTTATGGTGGTTTTTTTGCTATTAAGTATTGTTTTTGTACAATTTAATGTTTCGACTCAAGGTTTATTCTTAATGACGTCTGCTGCATGTTTTGCTGCGAGTCTATATACCATGTCGAAAGTCCCCCATTTATTTACGCGTTTATTTCTACTCTTTGCGTTAAAAGCAAATTACCGTTTTCATGTGGATGGGTTAAAAAATCTTCCACAAAGTGGTGGCGTGTTGTTATTAGGTAACCATATTAGCTGGATTGACTGGTTGGTGTTACAAGCGGCTAGCCCTCGCGCGATTAAATTTGTGATGTATCGCCCAATTTACAACAAATGGTATCTAACTTGGTTCTTCCGTATTTTTAAAGTGATCCCAATTGGTGCTGGCTCAAGTCGTGAATCTATTGAAACCATTCGTGAATATTTAGCGCGTGGTGAAGTGGTAGCGTTATTTCCAGAAGGTCATATCAGCTATAACGGCCAAATCAATGAGTTCCAAAAAGGCTTTGAGCACGTATTAAAAGATTTGGAGAATGTGACGACTGTACCTTTCTATTTACGTGGATTGTGGGGCAGCAGCTTCTCTCGTGCGGATTCTTTCTATAAGAATTTAACTAAACGCCAAGGTAAACGTGAAATTTTAGTAGCATTTGGTAAACCAATTTATGGCTTTATTGATGCGACAGCCATGAAGCAAAAAGTACTCGAACTTTCTTTCTCAGTATGGGAAAAAGTCATGAGTAAACGTAAACCGCTGATGCACCATTGGTTGAATTCGGCAAAATCAAATTTATTCAAAGAAGCCGCGGTGGATGCGCAAGGCACTAAACTGAATAACTTGAAATTTATTGCTGCCGTGTTGATATTTGTGAAAATCTTAAAAGCGGCTTTAGGAAATGAAAAAAATGTCGGCGTGTTATTACCAAGTTCATCAATCGGAGCAATTATTAATATGACCCTAATGGTGATGGGTAAAGTACCGGTAAATTTAAACTACACGCTAAGTCCTGAAGTGATGGAAAAAGCCTTGAAAAAAGCCAATATTTCGCAAGTCATTACCTCTGAAAAATTCTTGGATAAATTGAACGCAAAAGGTTTTGACTTTAGCCAAGTGGTGGCGGATAAAGCCCTCTTTATGGAAAATTTAGGAAAATCGATCACTAAAGCCAATAAAGTGCTGTCATTTTTAACCGCGTTTTTGGCGCCACAATGGTGGATTAAATTACGCTACTTTGCAGAGGTAAGCTTGGAAGATAATGCCACCATCCTATTCAGTAGTGGTAGTGAAGGTGATCCGAAAGGCATTGAATTAAGCCATAAAAATTTACTGACGAACATTAAACAGATTGGTGAATTATTAAATTTCCACAAAGATGATGTCATTTTAAATTCCTTACCAATTTTTCACTCATTCGGCTTAACCGTGACAACCTTATTGCCATTGTGTGAAGGGATTAAAATGGTGAGTGTGGCGGATCCAACAGATGGGGCGACAGTAGGAAAAATGTGTGCTCGACATCGGGTGAGCATTTTATTTGGTACTTCAACTTTCTTTAGATTGTATGTACGCAATAAGAAATTCCATCCGTTAATGTTACAAAACGTGCGTATGGTTATTGCGGGTGCCGAAAAATTGAAAGCAGATGTAAAAGAAGCCTTCAAACTTAAATTTGGCTTGGAAATTTACGAAGGTTATGGCGCAACTGAAACAGCACCGGTAGCCAGTGTCAATATGCCTAATTTACTTGATCCGGAAACCTTACAAGAGTTTACCTTTAATCAAGCTGGTACAGTTGGTATGCCATTACCAGGCACTATTATTAAAATTGTGGATCTGGAAAGCTTGCAGGAATTACCAGTCGGCGAAGACGGCTTGATCTTGATTGGTGGTGGGCAAGTGATGAAAGGTTATTTGAACGCACCAGAAAAAACAGCAGAAGTGATTGTTGAAATTGATGGTGTGCGTTATTACAAAACCGGCGATAAAGGCCATATCGATCATAACGGCTTTATTACCATTGTGGATCGTTATTCTCGATTTGCTAAAATCGGCGGTGAAATGATCAGCCTCGGTAGCGTGGAAGAGAAACTTTCACAAGTATTTGATGAAGAAACTCAATTTGTTGCGGTGGCTGTAAGCGATGATAAAAAAGGCGAGAGCATTGTGCTTTTAATTAAGTCTGCATTTTCTTTAGATGAAATCAATGAACGCATTAAAGGATTAAATGTTCCGCCAATTATGCTACCAAGCCAAGTCTTCTTAGTGGATGAAATTCCAATGCTCGGAAGTGGTAAAGTGGATTTCAAAGGCGCGAAGAATCTGGCGATGAGTTTGGTTAAGTAAAGAACATCGTAATAAACAAAAGAGCGGTCAATTTGACCGCTCTTTTTGTTGATAGATAAATAAATTATTCTACTTTTACAATCCAGCCTTCAGGGGATTCAACATCACCGAATTGGATACCGGTTAACTCGTTATAAAGTTTGCGCGTAATAGGGCCAACTTCCGTTTCTGAATAGAACACGTGGAATTTACCTTTGTGTTGAATACCACCTACTGGTGTAATCACTGCAGCAGTACCACAAGCCCCCGCTTCGGCGAATTGATCAAGTTGATCAATATACACGTCACCTTCAATGGCTTCCATACCTAAACGTTCTTTTGCAATGTGAAGTAATGAGTATTTCGTGATACTTGGTAAAATGGATTCAGATGCTGGCGTGATAAATTTATTATCTTTGGTGATACCAAAGAAGTTTGCCGCACCCACTTCTTCAATTTTAGTGTGAGTTTTAGGATCAAGGTAAATCGCGTCTGCAAATTTACGTTCTGGTGTACCTTGTTCTGCAGCTAGTTCATGAGGAAGCAAACTTGCCGCATAGTTCCCCCCCACTTTTACGCCACCGGTTCCCATCGGAGCAGCACGGTCGTAATCAGTCGTAATGAAGTTAGATGGTGCTAAACCACCTTTGAAATATGCGCCTACTGGACAGCAGAATACAGAGAAAATAAATTCAGGTGCAGTTTTTACACCGATATTAGCCCCCGTACCAAAGAGGAATGGACGTAAATATAATGTTGCGCCAGAGCCGTAAGGGCCTAACCATTCTTGGTTTGCTTTTACTACTTCTTTACAAGCACGGATAAATAATTCTGTTGGCACTTGAGGCATCAATAAACGATCTGCGGTATGTTGCATACGTTTTGCATTTTGATCAGGACGGAATAAGTTGATTGAACCATCTTTACAACGATAGGCTTTTAAGCCTTCAAAGCATTGTTGACCGTAGTGAATTGCCGTTGAACCTTCGTGGATATGTAGCATATTATCAGTGGTAAGTTTCCCTTCATCCCATTTACCATCTTTCCAATGTGCGATGAAACGATAATCTGTTTTGATATAACTAAATCCAAGATTGTTCCAGTCTAAGTCTTTCATTTTGCTTCCTTAATTTGTATAAATAATTTTATGAATGGAAATGCAGTTAATCTACACCATAACGGCTACTATGAAAACCTTTAAACACAAAAATATTGTGATTTCTCAAAATTTTTATTGGATTTTTAAATTTGTGAAGTTGGTCAGGAAATAAAATTTTGCTTATGTTAGAATGCGGGAATAAAAAAACGCCGCTCGAAACGAGCAGCGCTTAACCAGAATGGTTTAATATATACAGGAAGTAAATGAGTAACTTAATTGTTACTCCAGTTCGGAGAACCGAACTATATGCAAACACAACATCATACTTAAGTCTGAAACTCATTAACTTGTAAGGAATTACCAATCATTAAGTATGTGTGTATTGTAGGTAGAAGGTGATGGAAGGACAAATGATGTTTTTTTATTTGATACATAAAAAAAACTAATCCGAATTAGATCTTAATCATTATAAACTAAAATTTAGCCATTGGGAAGAATTATGTATAAACGTTTGCCTCCCTTGAATTCATTGAAGTCTTTCGAATCAGCTGCTCGACATTTAAGTTTTACAAAGGCTGCTGATGAACTTTTTGTGACACAAGCCGCAGTGAGCCATCAAATAAAATTATTAGAAGATTTTTTAGGTGTCGAGCTTTTTATACGTAAAAATCGTTCACTCGAATTGACGGAATTTGGGAAAGCCTATTTTGTTGATATTAACAAAGTTTTGCGAAAATTAAATGAAGCGACTGAACGTTTATTAACACTTAAAGCAGAGCCACATTTGGCAATTAGTGTGCCACAAACCTTTGGTATTCAATGGCTTGTGCCACATTTGAGTGATTTTAATAAGCAATACCCTGAAATTGAAGTACGCTTGAAGGGCGTTGATCAAGATGAAGGTTTATTAAATAAAGAAATTGATATTGCCATTTATTATGGCAAAGGTGATTGGGAAAATTTACAAGTCGATCGGTTAGGTGAAGAAAACCTTGTGATTCTGGCTGCGCCTGCATTGCTTGAGAAAATTCCCGTTCGCCGTCCAGATGATTTGAAAAAGCACACACTGATTCACACACATACTCGAGATAACTGGCAAGCAATGGCAGATTATCTCAAATTAGATGATTTGAATATTCAGCAAGGTCCATTATTTAGCCATACCTTTATGGCATTACAAGCTGCCGTTCATGGTCAGGGTATCGTGCTGGCTAATCGTATTTTGGCTCAGCAAGAAATTGAAAATGGTTATCTACAGATTGTGTTACCAACCGAATTACGGGATCCGAAATCATTCTATGTAGTCAATCATTTAGATCGTTTAGATGATGAACAGATTCAAGCCTTTAGAACATGGATTAAAGATTCAATAAAATTAGGGAAAATATGAATAAATTAGCCTTATATTGTCGAATTGGCTTTGAAAAAGAAGTGGCCGCAGAAATTACCGACCGAGCTTCTGAGCGTGGTGTATTTGGTTTTGCTCGCGTGGTAGAAAACAGCGGCTATGTCATTTTTGAATGCTATCAACCAGGTGATGCAGATCGTTTAGCGAGAGAAATCCCATTTAATCGTTTGATTTTTGCACGTCAAATGATCGTTGTGTCAGATCTCTTAGAAAATCTGGATCCTCAAGATCGTATTTCGCCAATTCTGGCTCAATATGAACGCATTGCAGAAGACATTAATCTTAAGCAAGCGGTAGAGCTGTTTGTCGAAACAGCAGATACCAATGAAGCCAAAGAGCTTTCGACATTTTGCCGAAAATTTACCGTGCCATTGCGCCAAGCGTTGAAAAAGCAAGGTTGGTTGCAAGGTAAACCAAATGTAAAGCGCGGTCAGATTTTACATTGTTTTTTCACTCAGCCGAATTGCTGCTATGTAGGGTATTCCTATCTTGGTAATAACTCAACCCATTTTATGGGAATCCCACGTTTAAAATTCCCAGCGGATGCACCAAGCCGTTCAACTTTAAAATTGGAAGAAGCGATTTTAACCTTTATTCCTCGCAATGAAGAAAGTAAACGCTTGAATGAAAATATGGTGGGCGTCGATCTCGGTGCTTGTCCTGGCGGCTGGAGCTATCAATTAGTGAAACGTGGTTTATTTGTGTATGCGGTTGATCATGGCAAAATGGCGGCAAGTTTGCATGATACCGGCAGAATTGAGCACTGTCCGGAAGATGGATTTAAATTCCAACCACCAAAACGTAAGCATATTGATTGGCTTGTGTGTGATATGGTGGAGCAACCAAGTCGAATTGCGAATTTAATTGGAAAATGGCTAATTAACGGCTGGTGCAGAGAAACCATTTTCAATTTGAAATTACCAATGAAAAAACGTTATCAAGAAGTGATGTTGTGCTTAGAAAATCTTGCGGTGATGTTAGCAGAAAAAGAACTGGAATTTGATATTCAGGCGAAGCATTTGTATCACGATCGTGAAGAGATTACGGTACATATTGCTTTAAAATAAAAAAGCAAAGTGCGGTCAAAAAACATGGAATTTTTTGACCGCACTTTTTATTTAAACCATTACTTATTGGCTAAAATCACTGCGCGAGTTGGGGCTTGATAGCCTTCGATGGTTCTACTGTGATCGTTTGGATCTAAGAAATCAATCAAACTTTCATTTTCTAACCAATCCGTTTTACGCTGTTCTTCTAATGTTGTGGTGGCGACATCCACACAACGCACATTTGTAAAGCCGACTTTTTCCAACCAATTAATGAGTGCGGCAACAGAAGGAATAAAATACACGTTCTTCATTTTTGCATAGCGATCTGAAGGCACTAATACCGTATTCACATCCCCATCAACGACTAATGTTTCTAACACCAATTCGCCACCTTTTACTAATTGGTTTTTTAGCTGTGTGAGATGATCGAGCGGTGATTTACGGTGATAAAGCACGCCCATTGAGAATACCGTATCAAATGTCGCAAGTGGTTGCATTTCTTCAATACCTAATGGGATTAAGTTAGCTCGACGATCGTTATTTAGTAATTTTCTAACTGCTTCAAATTGGCAAAGGAAAAGCTCAGTAGGATCAATACCAACGACCATTTTGGCGCCTTCACCAACCATTCGCCACATATGGTAGCCGCTACCGCAGCCCACATCTAAAATGGTACGATCTTTTAATGGTGCAAGATGAGGCAAAACACGGTCCCATTTGAAATCAGAACGCCATTCGCAATCCACATGAATATCAAATAAATGATAAGGTCCTTTTCGCCATGGCATCAATTGCTTCAAATGATGGATAATGCGTTGTTTTTCGCCCTCTGAAAGTGGGGAAGTACGGTCAGATTTCACGGCATTTTTTAAATCGATAGTATCTGCCTGCAAATCAGGGAGAAAGTCCACGATTTTTGACCATTTTGCATAATCACCATGGGTTTGTTTTTCCCATTCTTTTAACTGCAAAGGCAATGTTTCTAGCCAAGCAGATAAATTTGTGGTGGCAATTTGTTGATAAAAAGGACGAAAATCAATCATTATTTTGCTTCCTTATAGGCTTTTTCTGCTTTTTCAAAGGTTTCTTTTACTTCATTTTCAGGTTCTGCGGAAAGGAGAGAAACCACAATAATCGCGAGGCTAGCAAGGATGAATCCAGGGATCATTTCATAGACATTAAACCATTCACTGGTTTCAGGAATCACCGATTTCCAAGCAAAGACAACCACTGCACCGACAACCATTCCCGCCATCGCCGCTGATGAAGTCATACGTTTCCAGAATAAGGAGAAAAGCACGACAGGACCAAATGCAGAACCAAAGCCCGCCCAGGCAAATTCAACGAGTTTTAATACTTTGCTGTTTTCATCCTGTGCAATCCAAATGGCGATACCCGCGATAACTAAAACCATTGCACGACCTAGCCAAACTAATTCTTTTTCAGAAGCTTTTGGACGAATAAACCCTTTATAAAAATCTTCAGTAATAGAACTGGAAGAAATTAATAATTGTGCGGAAAGTGTACTCATGACTGCCGCTAAAATTGCAGAGAGTAGAATACCGGCAATCCATGGATTAAAGAGCAATTTAGCCAATTCAATAAAGACTTGTTCTGGTTCATTATTTACCATGCTTGCTACTCCTGGATTTGCAAAGAAATAAGGAATCCCGAAGAAACCGATACTAATCGCACCGGCGAGGCAAATCACCATCCATGTCATACTGATGCGGCGTGCTTTAATGAGAGATTTCACCGAGTAAGCCGCCATAAAACGCGCAAGGATATGCGGTTGACCAAAATAACCTAAGCCCCAGGCCGCTAAACTTAATAAACCTAATGGTGTAGTAGAACTAAATAAATCAGTAAAGTCTTTATTTGCTGCGATTTCTGCTTGATGTAGCACTCCAGTAAATTGTGATGCATCACCCAAACTTAAAAAGATAAAGAGAGGCGTTAAAATCAGTGCAAAAATCATCAATGTAGCTTGAATGGTATCTGTCCAACTTACGGCTAAAAAACCACCGATAAAAGTATAAATAATCGTTGCTAATGCACCGTACCAAATGGCGGTGGAGTAGTCGACTGAGAATAGATTTTGGAATAATTTCGCCCCCGCAACCACGCCTGAACCACAATAAATGGTAAAGAAGACTAAGATGATTGTTGCAGATACAATTTTTAATAGATTGTGTGATGTGCCAAAGCGATGGTGAAAATATTCAGGTAATGTGAGTGCATTGTTGTTAAATTCGGTATAGATCCGTAAACGACCCGCTACGAGCAACCAGTTAAAATAAGCACCGAGGATTAAACCAATCGCGATCCAGCCTTCTACCAGGCCAGACAC
Organism: Haemophilus sp. HMSC61B11; assembly: GCF_001838615.1. Lineage (NCBI taxonomy): Bacteria > Pseudomonadati > Pseudomonadota > Gammaproteobacteria > Pasteurellales > Pasteurellaceae > Haemophilus > Haemophilus sp. HMSC61B11. The sequence goes on along the minus strand of NZ_KV837971.1, from coordinate 265,339 downwards.
ATACACCGCACCCGGCAAGCCCATTAATAACCAGCCGGACATATCAGATGCACCAGCAGACATGGCTGTCACAAAACTTCCGAGTTTACGTCCGCCTAAAATATAATCGGATAAGTTGTTTGTATAATAATAGGCAAGGACACCGATTAAAATCATGCTGAAAATATAAATACTAAAAGTAATAAGTGTTGGGTCTAAACCAAACATTAAATACCCCAAAATAAGTCGTGAAAATTTGAGAAAGGTCACATTTTACCTTATTTAGGACTATTATTCTATTTTCCTTTTCGATAGACTAATATCATTAAAACTAAGGTCGAAAAAATGGATTCTGTTGAATTATTAATGAATGTTACGCCCAATGAAACCCGCGTTGCGTTGGTGGAAACGGGTGTTTTAAAAGAGGTTCATATTGAACGTCAAGCCAAACGTGGCATCGTGGGGAATATTTATAAAGGGCGAGTAACCCGTGTTTTACCAGGGATGCAGTCTGCATTTGTGGATATCGGTTTAGAAAAAGCAGCATTTTTGCATGCTTCCGATATTGTTTCACATACCGAATGTGTGGATGTAAACGAACAAAAACAATTCCGTGCAAAAAGCATTTCTGAACTCGTACGCGAGGGGCAGGATATCGTGGTACAAGTGGTGAAAGATCCTTTGGGCACAAAAGGCGCAAGATTAACCACGGATATTACATTACCTTCTCGCTATCTTGTCTTTATGCCGGAAAATAGTCATGTTGGTGTGTCACAACGTATTGAAAGCGAAGAAGAGCGCGCAAGATTAAAAGCACTGGTTGAGCCTTTTTGTGATGAGTTAGGTGGCTTTATTGTCCGTACAGCTACCGAAGGCGCAACGGAAGAAGAGTTACGCCAAGATGCGGAATTTTTAAAACGTTTATGGCGTAAAGTGCTTGAGCGTAAAGGCAAATATCCAACCCGTTCTAAAATTTATGGCGAACCCGCATTGCCGCAACGTATTTTGCGTGATTTTATCGGTGCTAATTTAGAGAAAATTCATATCGACTCCAAACTTTGTTTTAACGAGGTTAGAGAATTTACCGATGAATTCATGCCTGAATTAAGTGAAAAATTAATGCTTTATACGGGCAATCAGCCGATTTTTGATATTTATGGTGTAGAACGCGGTATTCAAAATGCGCTTGAAAAACGTGTGAATTTAAAATCGGGCGGCTATCTCATTATTGAGCAAACCGAAGCCATGACGACTATTGACATTAATACAGGTGCTTTCGTCGGACATCGAAATTTAGATGAAACAATTTTTAACACCAATATTGAAGCTACTAAAGCCATTGCACAGCAGTTACAACTGCGTAATTTAGGCGGTATTATCATTATTGATTTTATTGATATGCAAACCGATGAGCATCGCAATCGCGTGATTGAATCCTTGGAAGAGGCCCTATCGAAAGATCGCGTAAAAACGAATGTGAATGGTTTTACTCAACTTGGTTTAGTGGAAATGACCCGTAAACGCACACGTGAAAGTTTAGAGCACGTTTTGTGTGATGAATGCCCAACTTGCCAAGGTCGTGGGCGCGTGAAAACCGTTGAAACGGTATGTTATGAAATTATGCGTGAGATCATTCGCGTCAACCACTTATTCTCGAGTGAACAATTTGTGGTTTATGCCTCTCCAGCCGTGGCAGATTACTTAATCAAAGAAGAATCGCACGGTTTATTGCCAGAGATCGAAATGTTCATCAGCAAACAGGTTCAAGTCAAAACAGAGCAGTACTACAACCAAGAACAATTTGATGTGGTAGTGATGTAAAAGACAAAAGTGCGGTTAAATTTGACCGCACTTTTTACTTTAACTATTTCAATCTTTCTAACTGTTGAATAATGGCTTCATCAGGTTGTGATTGGATTTTTCGCATACGTATAAAGAGTAAAGCAGCAGCAATGGTTAATGCAATGATAAAGGCAACCCAGAAACCTTTTGCACCGATGCTTGGAACAATCCAATCAGTACGGGAAAGAACATAACCAACTGGAATACCCACGCCCCAATAGGCAAGTAATGTGATGTAGAGAATAATTTTAGTGTCTTTATAGCCACGTAAAATACCGCTCACGACGACTTGCACCGAATCTGAAAATTGATAAATCGCTGCCATCGCTAATAAGCTGCCTGAAAGGGCAATAACGGTAGCATTATCGCCTACAATTAATGCGGCAATCTCTGCACTAAATACCCAAATCACCAACGCCAATACACTTGCCGCAATCAAGCCAAGAATAATAGCGGCGTGAGCCATGATTTTGGCTTTTTGTGGTGCATGATTACCCAGTTCTTGCGCCACTAAAATGGTTGCAGCCATCGCAATAGACATGGGGAACATAAAGGCTACGGCACTGGTGTTTAAGGCAATTTGGTGGCTGGCGACCACATCCGCGCCTAATGGGGAAAGTAATAAACTACTTAAGGCAAAGAGTGAGACTTCACTGCACAGTGCAATAGCAATAGGCAAACCAAGTGCGGTCAATTTTTTCAGTGTTTTGATGTCTGGCTTTTCAATAATCTTTTCAAAAACTTTCAAACTACATTCGTTATAGTTTTTGGCCGAATAGGTAATCATCAAAATTGCCATCGCCCAGTTAACAATAGCCGTTGCCACACCACAACCAACACCACCCAATGCAGGCGCACCAAATTTGCCGTAAATAAACATATAATTCAGCGGAATGTTTAGCATTAACCCCATGAAGGTAATCACCATGGCGGGTTTTGTTTTAGCAATGCCATCATTCAAACAGCGGAAATTAATCAGCAATAAATAGGCAGGTAAGCCCCACACCATCGCACGCAAATAATTCATCGTCACATCTGCCATGTGGGCATCCATATTCATAAACTGTAATATGAAATCATTATGATAGATGATGAGCGCAAGGGGAATCATCACTAAAAATGAAATCCAAAGACCTTGTCTCACTTGGTGAGCAATGCGATGGCGCTGCCCTGAACCATTTAAATAGGAAATTGTTGGAGGCAAGGCGAGTAATAATCCTTGCCCGAAAAGTACCAAAGGTAGCCAAATAGAGGTACCAATACCAACACCGCCTACATCAGCCGAGCTCACACGCCCCGCCATAATCACATCTACGGTGCCCATGCCAGTTTGAGCTAACTGGGCAAGCCCGATAGGTGTCGCAATTCGGATAAGTTTTTTAATATCAATACGGTATTGAGAAAAAAGACGAGAATTCATAAATTTTGCTATAATATTGGAAAAATTTTTAATGAAGGAATAATAATGTTTACAGGTATTGTACAGGGTATCGCCCAAATTCATGCAATTAAAGATAGCGATAATTTTAGAATACAGATCGTAAAATTACCAGCTGAAATGCGAAAAGGCTTAGAAATTGGTGCATCAGTGGCAAATAATGGCGTGTGCTTAACGGTGACTGAAATTCATGGTGATCTTGTGAGCTTTGACTTAATGCAGGAAACCTTGCGCATCACCAATCTCGGCAGCTTAAAAGCAGGGGATTTTGTCAATATTGAACGTGCAATGCAAATGGGCGCTGAAATTGGTGGGCATATTTTATCGGGCCACGTTTATTGTACCGCAAGTGTTTCACAAATTATTGAAAGCGAGAATAATCGTCAGGTTTGGTTTAAATTACCTACTAAAGACGTGATGAAATATATCCTAACAAAAGGATTTATTGCCATTGACGGCATCAGTCTTACTATTGGTGAAGTGAAAGACGATGAATTCTGCGTGAATTTAATTCCTGAAACTTTACACCGAACACTTATAGGTAAACGCCAAATTGGTGATTTAGTGAATATCGAAATCGATCCACAAACACAAGCGATTGTGGATACAGTGGAGCGATATTTAGCAGCTAAAGCTTAATGAGAAAAAAAGTGCGGTAGAAAACAATGTTGTTTTTTACCGCACTTTTTATTGGATTGTATGAGATTAGTTAACTTTAGATTTCTTTGCTTTTTTCCATTTCCAGAATAAGAAAATCGCTAATGCGCCAACAAGGATATAAATCACAAGCTGACCTTTTTGAATTTGTTCGTGTAACCAATCTAAGTTTTTAGCACCTAATTCGCCAAGGTAAACCCAAATTGGCACGGAAATAATAGCCGCACAGAAATCAATTAATACGAAGCGCGTATAGCTAACGCGGCGGGTGATACCTGACACCATGTAAATTGGCGCGCGTAATCCTGGAAGGAAACGAGCTACAAATAAAACACGGTTGCCGTATTGGGCAAATTTTTCACGCACCATTTTTAAGCGTTGTAAGGTGAGCACTTTGCGCATTGGGCGGAAACGAAGAATTCGGGTGCCGTAAATGCGACCAAGCCAATACATACAAGAGTCACCAGCAAGCACACCAATCATACTGACTAACAACATTAAATGGGAATTGACACTTTCAGGATAAAGACCAGCAATTACGCCACCGGATACGAGCGTGATATCTTCTGGAATGGGTACACCAAAGCCACAAATAATAAGAACAAATAGCACCGCCCAATAACCGTAATCGGTAAAAAAGCTGATAAGAAATTCCATTTGAAACCCACTTACAATTCAGTTAGTTAAAATTAATTAAAAATTGGGACTTATTTTAATCGCTTTGCCTTGAAAAGCCTAGAAAAAATTTGCGGTGTAAATTTGCATTGTGGGGCTGAATATTTTATAATCTGCCGCTCTCAAAGTTTGTCTTTGAGCAAATTTAGGAAAATTGCTGGGTCGCCTACAATTTTTTATTTTAAACTTTTAATCAAGAGAACATTAAAATGGCATTTAAATTTAACGCTGAAGTTCGTCAAGCGCAAGGTAAGGGTGCGAGCCGCCGCCTGCGTCACAACGGTCAAATCCCTGCAATCATTTATGGTGGCAGCGAAGCACCTGTTTCAATCATCTTAAATCACGATGAATTAAACAACGCACAAGCTCACGATTCTTTCTATAGCGATGTAATCACTTTGGTGGTTGAAGGTAAAGAAGTTGCAGTGAAAGTTCAAGCAATGCAACGTCACCCATTCAAACCAAAATTGGTTCACATTGACTTCAAACGTGCTTAATTTTTAGCTTGTGATAAGAACACCAATAATGATGAGTTATTGGTGTTTTTTCTTTTCGGGAAAAGTGCGGTCAAATTCGAAATCGTTTTAGGAGTATTTTCCAATGAAGATAGCCTTAGGCATTGAATATAACGGAAAACAGTATTGCGGCTGGCAGCGACAAGAGAAAGTGCGTAGCGTACAAGAAGAATTAGAAAAAGCGTTATCTTTTGTGGCAAATGAAAAAATTGAAGTGTTTTGTGCGGGCAGAACAGACTCTGGTGTGCATGGCACGGGGCAAGTTGTGCATTTTGAAACCACAGCGGTTCGCCCTGAAAAAGCTTGGGCATTTGGTACCAATGCGAATTTACCTGATGATATTTCAGTGAGTTGGGCAAAAGTGGTGGATGATGAATTTCACGCTCGTTTTTCAGCAACCGCGCGTCGTTATCGCTATATTTTGTATTGCAATAAATTGCGTTCAGCCATTTTGCCGGAAGGGATTACTCATTGCCATTTAGATTTAGACGAAAAGAAAATGCACCAAGCGGGGCAGTTCTTATTGGGGGAAAATGATTTTTCCTCTTTCCGCTCGGCACAATGTCAATCGAATACGCCTTGGCGAAATGTGCATCATTTAAATGTGGTGCGAAAAGGGCAGTATATTATTGTAGATATTCAAGCGAATGCCTTTGTGCATCATATGGTGCGTAACATTGTTGGAAGCTTGATTGAAGTCGGTGCAGGCAATCAACCCGTTGAGTGGATGAAATGGTTGTTAGAGCAAAAAGATCGTAAATTGGCCGCGCCAACAGCGAAACCCGAAGGCTTATATTTAGTCAATGTGATTTATCCTGAAAAATTTGCGATTCCACAGAAAAATTTAGGGCCTTTGTTTTTAGAAGATAATCTCATCTGACTAGCAAATTTCGCTAAATTATGATTAAATACGCAAACTTTTCTAGTTAATAAAAAAGGTAAAAAATGAGCTGGATTGATAGAATTTTTAGCAAAGGAACCTCTTCCACTGCATCACGTAAAGCTAACGTACCTGAAGGGGTTTGGACAAAATGTACCTCTTGTGAACAAGTGCTTTACGGTGAAGAAGTAAAACGTAATTTATATGTTTGTCCAAAATGCGGTCATCATATGCGTATTGATGCTCGTGAGCGCCTTTTAGCATTGTTAGATGAAGGTTCAAGCCAAGAATTATCGGCTGATTTAGAACCAAAAGATATTCTTAAATTTAAAGATTTAAAAAAATATAAAGATCGTATTTCTGCAGCTCAAAAAGAAACGGGCGAAAAAGATGCATTAATTACAATGACAGGTACACTTTACAATATGCCTATTGTTGTTGCTGCTTCAAACTTTAGTTTCATGGGCGGCTCAATGGGATCGGTTGTGGGTGCAAAATTTGTGAAAGCAGCAGAAAAAGCAATGGAATTAAATTGTCCGTTTGTTTGTTTCTCTGCAAGTGGTGGTGCACGTATGCAAGAAGCGCTTTTCTCCTTAATGCAAATGGCGAAAACCAGTGCGGTTTTGGCAAAAATGCGTGAAAAAGGCGTGCCGTTTATTTCGGTATTAACCGACCCAACATTAGGTGGGGTATCTGCAAGTTTTGCCATGTTAGGTGATGTGAACATCGCCGAGCCAAAAGCATTAATTGGTTTTGCAGGCCCACGTGTTATCGAACAAACTGTACGTGAGAAATTACCGGAAGGCTTCCAACGTAGTGAATTCTTACTTGAGAAAGGGGCGATTGATATGATCGTGAAACGTTCAGAAATGCGTTCAACCCTTGGAAACCTTTTAAGCAAACTCACCAATCAACCTTCACCTTTTGTTGAAGTAGAAGTTGTTGAAAATGCCTAATACAATGAATTTAAAAGCCACTTCGCCACTCGCTGAGTGGCTTTCTTATTTGGAAAACAGTCACTTCAAAGCGATTGATTTAGGGTTGGATCGTATTAAATCGGTGGCAGAAGAATTGGATCTTTTGAATCCTGCACCCTATGTAATCACAGTCGGGGGCACAAATGGTAAAGGCACGACTTGCCGTTTGCTTGAAACCATTTTGTTAAATCACGGTTTGCGTGTGGGTGTGTATTCCTCACCTCATTTATTGCGTTATAACGAGCGGGTTCGTATTCAAAATCAAGACTTGCCAGATGAAATGCATACCGCTTCTTTTGATTTCATCGAGAAGCATAAAACGCAATCCCTCACTTATTTTGAATTTAGCACGTTGTCGGCTTTGCATTTATTCAAACAAGCGAAACTTGATGTTGTGATTCTTGAGGTAGGGCTTGGTGGGCGTTTGGACGCAACGAATATTGTCGATAATGATCTGGCGGTCATCACCAGTATTGATATTGATCATACGGATTTTCTAGGTTCAACGCGTGAAGAAATTAGCTTTGAAAAAGCAGGTATTTTCCGCGCTAATAAACCGGTTGTGATTGGCGAACCAAATGTCCCGCGACCTATGTTAGAACAAGCGGAGAAATTACATTGCCACGTTTCACGTCGAGATGTTAATTGGTCGTTTAAAGCCAATGAGCAAACTTGGATGTGGCAGAGCAACAAAGTGCGGTTAGAAAATCTACCGTTTTGCCAAATTCCATTAGCTAATGCAGCAACCGCTTTGGCGGCTGTTGAGCAATTACCTTTTGATATTTCTGTCGAGACCATTAAACGTTCATTAATTGAAGTAGAATTGGTAGGTCGTTTCCAACAATTGAAAGGTAATCAGCTAGAAAAATTGGCAGCTCGCTTGAGTGCTCCTTATTCACAGTTACCAAAAGTGATCATCGATGTGGGGCATAATCCTCATGCGGCAAAATATTTAGCCGAAAAATTGACCGCACTTAAGGCACAAATATCAGGTCGCATCATTGCCGTTTGCGGAATGTTAAAAGATAAAGATGCGGAGTCGGTGTTTTCCCAACTGACTTTCGTTATTGACCAATGGCATTGTGTAACATTAGGCGGCTACCGAGGTCAATCAGGTGATGATTTAAATGCAAAATTAACAACAGTTTGCCCATCAGCAAAAAGTGTTTCTGAAGACTCTGTGGCTGAAGGTGTGCAAAGTGCGGTTAAAAATGCGGATAAAAATGACATTGTGCTGGTATTTGGATCTTTCCACACCGTGGGAGAGTTTTTAGAATATTTAGCGTAATGAAAAAATAATAAAGGCTGGTTTTGACCAGCCTTTAGTTTTTTTAAAGTATTTTGTGAAAGTAATCATTTAATTCAGAGTATTGGAATGTAAATCCGCAATCTAACAAATGTTTTGGATAGGCGTTTTGGCTATCTAAAAGAATACAAGCTCGCTCGCCGAGAAGAGAGACGAGCAAAAATTGAGGTACTTGAGCAAAACAAGGCCGATGTAATGCTTGACCTAATAATTGGTTAAAAGTCTTATTTTTAACGGGATGTGGCGCGGTAAAATTAAATGCCCCTTCACAATTGCTATGATCAAGTAAAAAAATCAATCCTTTTACCATATCCTCTAATGCGATCCAGCTCCAATATTGCTTGCCATTCCCTAATTTGCCACCTAATCCGAAGCGATAGAGCGGGAGCATTTTTGCAAAAGCACCACCTTTTGGAGAAAGCACTAATCCGGTTCTCACTAAACAGACTCTTGTGTTGGCTTGTTTTGCTGCATTTTCCCAATCAATACAAAGTTGTGCGGTAAATTGACTACTTGGATGAGTGTCTTCGGTGATCACGTATTCGCCACGGTCTCCATAAATTCCTGTTGCTGAACCTGAAATCAAGAAAGGCGGATGCTCACTTTGGTTAATAAGTTGGACAATCTGCTGTGTTAAATTAATGCGGCTATGACGTAGTTTCTCTTTTTGTTGAATTGTCCATCTTTTATCGAAGATTGGCTCACCGGCAAGATTAATGACCGCATCAAATTCATTTAAGTCTTTGAGTGTTGAAAGTGCGGTCAAAAATTGCGGTGTTTTTTCAGGAAAAATAGTTTGGGCTTTTTCAATAGAGCGAGTTAATACTGTTACACTATCGCCACGTGAAAGAAGCGATTTGACTAAGGGGTTCCCAACAAATCCGGTTCCACCGGCCACTAAGATATTCATTATAGATTGCTTTCAAAGAGCGTTTGAATTTGTCCTAAAAGCGATTTAATTGTTGTGTCTTTTGTTGGTGTCACAAAAATGGTGTCATCTCCTGCAATCGTGCCTAAAATGCCTTCAGGTTTACCAATGGAATCCAATAAGCGAGCAATCAACTGTGCGGCACCTGGAGAGGTTTTAATGACGATAACAAAATCATTGTGATCAATATCCAAAACCAAATTTTTTAATGGACTGCTGGTGGCGGGGACACTTAATTCACTTGGTAAGCAATACACCATTTCCATTTTCGTATTTCTTGCTCTAACCGCACCAAATTTACTTAGCATGCGGGAAACTTTAGACTGGTTAATGCTTTGAAATCCTTGGTTTTTTAGGGCGTCAACAATTTCACTCTGAGAAGCAAATCGTTCTTGATGGAGCAGTTCTTTAAAGGCTTTTGTTAATTGATCTGACATAGTGATTCTCGTATAGGGGAATTTGCATAAGAATTGCATAAAAATTCATTTTAGGCAATTAAAATAAATTTGCCGTTTGAAAAGTTTGAGCTAGATCGCATTATTGAATTTCTCTGTTTGTAATTTAATGGCTAAGACTTTAAAATCCTACCTAGTTAGGATTAATTAATACATAAGGAGTATTTTATGAAAGTTGCAGTATTAGGCGCAGCAGGCGGTATTGGTCAAGCATTAGCCTTATTACTTAAATTACAATTACCCGCTGAAAGTGAATTAGCACTGTATGATATCGCACCAGTGACACCAGGTGTGGCTAAAGATGTGAGTCATATTCCAACAGCGGTGAAAGTAGAAGGTTTTGCGGGAGAAGATCCAACACCTGCACTTAAAGGTGCTGATGTCGTTTTAATTTCTGCAGGGGTAGCACGTAAACCGGGTATGGATCGTTCAGATCTTTTCAACATCAATGCGGGTATCGTGCGTAACTTAATTGAACATGTTGCAAAAACTTGTCCAAAAGCTTGTGTAGGCATTATTACCAACCCTGTGAACACGACTGTTGCGATTGCTGCAGAAGTATTGAAAAAAGCGGGCGTTTACGACAAACGTAAATTATTTGGTGTAACCACTTTAGACGTATTACGTTCTGAAACATTCGTATCGGAATTAAAAGGCTTAAATGTTTCTCGTACAAGCGTACCAGTCATTGGTGGACACTCAGGTGTAACTATTCTTCCATTACTTTCACAAGTTCAATATGCTGAATGGAAAGAAGAGGAAATTGCACCATTAACAAAACGTATCCAAAACGCAGGTACTGAAGTGGTTGAAGCAAAAGCAGGTGGCGGTTCTGCGACACTTTCTATGGCTCAAGCTGCGGCACGTTTTGCACGTTCATTAGTGAAAGGCTTAAGTGGCGAAACTGTGGTTGAATGTACTTATGTAGAAGGTGATGGCAAATACGCACGTTTCTTCGCTCAACCTGTACGTTTAGGTAAAGAAGGGGTAGAAGAAATTTTACCAATCGGTACCTTAAGCAAATTTGAACAAGAAGCTTTAGAAGCAATGTTACCAACATTGCGTGCGGATATTGAATTAGGCGAAAAATTTATTAACGGTTAATTTAATTCTATTTCTAGAGAAGAGGAGCTGTATGCTCCTCTTTTTTTATACGAAAACGATTAAACATAAAAAAGTGAAGAAAAAGCGTGATTTAGCTCACAAATTTGAACATTGCTATTTGCAATATAAAGGACTTTGCCGTATTCTTAAATCACTAAAAACAAGTGCTATTTTTAAATAGCCGACATCTATTTTGCTTTCCGAGTAGTGCCCCAGTGGGGCACTTTTTTTTT
>NZ_KV837971.1:239594-254250 GCF_001838615.1 Haemophilus sp. HMSC61B11 | reverse complement strand
TTTTTTTTTGCCTTATTTTTAGTTGAAGCATAAAAAAGTGCGGTCAAAAAACATTGGATTTTCTGACCGCACTTTTAAAATGAATGCTAAGCGAAAGAATTATTCAAACATTGCTGAAATAGATTCTTCATTGCTGATACGACGAATTGCTTCAGCAAGCATAGTTGAAAGAGTCAGCACGCGTACTTTACCAAGCGCTTTCATTTCAGGTGAAAGTGGCACAGTATCCGTTACCACGATTTCATCAATGGCATCGCTCGCTAAGTGTTGTGCTGCTGCACCAGAGAATACGGCGTGAGTTGCGTAAGCAAATACGCGTTTTGCACCGCGTTCTTTTAATGCTTCAGCCGCTTTACATAGCGTACCACCTGTATCAATCATATCATCAACAAGGATACAATCACGATCTGCGACATCCCCGATAATATGCATAACTTGTGATACGTTTGCACGTGGACGACGTTTATCGATAATCGCCATCTCTGTATCATTTAATAATTTCGCGACTGCACGAGCACGAACCACACCACCGATATCTGGAGAAACAACGATAGGATTGACAAGATCCGTTTTCTTCAAGATATCATCAAGTAAAACAGGTGAACCGAATACGTTATCAACAGGTACATCAAAGAAACCTTGGATTTGCTCTGCGTGTAAGTCACAAGTTAATACGCGGTCAATCCCTACTGTTGAAAGTAAATCTGCTACCACTTTGGCAGTGATTGGCACACGAGCAGAACGTACACGACGATCTTGACGAGCATAACCAAAATAAGGAACAACGGCAGTAATACGGCCGGCAGATGCACGACGTAAAGCATCAACCATTACAATCAATTCCATCAGGTTGTCATTCGTTGGTGCACAAGTAGATTGAATAATAAACACGTCTGCACCACGCACATTTTCATTAATTTGCACTTGGATTTCACCATCGCTAAAGCGTCCAACAGTGGCATCGCCTAATGAAATGTAAAGACGTTCAGAAATCTTTTTCGCTAGCTCAGGCGTAGCATTTCCAGCAAAGAGTTTAATGTCTGGCATTTTATATAACCTCAGGTTGAGTGTAGATTGATTGGTTGGTCGAGAGTTGTTTCAACATCACATGTAATGGTGAAACGTTTAATCCTTTAGCAACAAAGCCGAAAAATTCCTTCGGTTTTTGTTGGAAAACAGCTTGTGCTGATTTTTCATCATTAAATTCAGCAAAAACACAAGCTCCGGTTCCGGTTAATCTGGCTGGTGCATATTGTAGCAACCATAGTAGGGCTTTTTCAACTTCAGGATATTGAGTTCGCACGACTTTTTCGCAATCGTTTGCAAACGGTTGATTCAAAAGTTCGGCAAGGGATCTTTTTTCTGTATTGCGAGGCAAATCGGGATCACTAAAGACCACTGCAGTAGAAATTGCAGTTTCAGGTTTTAGTACCACATAATATTTTTCTTGTGGTTCGCAGTATTGAATTTTTTCACCTACACCTTCTGCAAAAGCGGCTTGGCCATGAACGAAGATAGGCACATCAGCCCCGAGTTTTAGCCCAATCTCGGCAAGTTCATCAATAGATAAATTAGTTTGCCATAAATAGTTTAAAGCAAGGAGAGTCGTTGCTGCATTGGATGAACCGCCACCAATACCACCGCCCATTGGCAGAATTTTATCTAAATGAATTGTGGCACCGAGGGTACAGCCTGTTTTTCCTTGTAGTAGTGTCGCTGCACGATAGATTAAATTTTGCTCTAGAGGTAAGCCAGGAATTTCTGGTGTGATGTGGATTTGTTTATCTTGGCGAATATCAATGGTGAGCCAATCTCCGAAATCAAGAAATTGGAAAAGCGTTTGTAATTCGTGGTAACCGTTTGGCAGTTTACCGTTTATGTAGAGAAATAAATTGAGTTTTGCGGGGCTTGGAAAGCGATTCGGCTTTCCAAGAGAAGTTGAAAGTGCGGTTGAAAAGTGATGTGTTTTCATTAGAACGCCCATTCATCCACACGAATTTTTAGGGTTTGCGATGTACTTTTGTTCTTTAACAGAATATTTTCAGGCATCGAATTATCTGCATGATAACTTAAGTAATCGGCTGTCCACATCGATCCATCAAGTGGGTAGCTAAATTCGGATAAAAGATGATTTGTTCCAACTTGGTAATCTGCATTATCAGCTGGCTGACCTTTTAACCAATAAGATAAATGCTCTAATGGCACATCCATTCCGATGATTTCACGTAACAATAATTTGGCATTTTTATCTGATTGCTGATTGCCTTTATTATCTGAAATCGTCATACCGTTTGGATGCATTTCCATAGTTAGCGTTGTTTTGCTGATCAGAGAATAAAGTTTTAACTTATAGGCTTTCGGATTTTGATATTGCCACTCAAAGCGGCTCGAAAAACGCTCTTGTGGACTGATGTAACCAATTTGTCCTTTGGTACTATAAGATTGAATTTGTTTGATTTTTTTGAGGTGCTGTTGCCACGTAATATCGTTTTTATCGATATGTTGAACATCTGTTGGGCGCTCTGCATCAAGGGTACAAGCGGATAAGATCACACTTGCAAATACAGGTGCGAGAAGAGATTTTAATAATTTCATAACAAAATATTTACTAAAAAATTGCACATATTGTAAGGGGTAGTTTACTTTTAGTAAAGCTGGATTAAGCATTTAAGCGTGTTTTCTCCGCTTTCACCGCGGCAATTCTTCGACGCGTTAATTCATCTCGAATACCTTGTTTTTCAAAACCATCTGCAATGACTTGCTGTACATCAACAGCAAGGGCAGCTTGATAGAGCGCTTTGAGATAATCAATTTGCGGATATTCTTTATTTTCAAATCCCGTTCGCCCGCGAGTATCAGATAAACATACTAATAGAAATTCTTCGAAGCGCTGAGGTTTACGCCAAACATCAAACGTATTAAAGAGTTTCACCACTGTTTCAGGGCGAAGCTCTAAGGCTTTATGCACATGCGTGTGATATTCACAAGTTAATTCAGCTAATTCTTGAATATAATTAGGGACTCTAAGGCGTTTGCATAATGAACGAGTCGGTTTAATCCCGGCTTTTTCGTGACCATGATGACTTGGCCACATTTCTTTTGGGGTAAGGGCTTTTCCAAGATCATGACAAATCGCTGCAAAACGGACCGCACTTTTATTCAAATTGCTATTTTCAGTGAGTTTAACGGCTTGTTGCAATACGAGCATAGTATGAATAAAGCTGTCAATTTCAGGGTGGTATTTGGCTGGGTTCGGTACACCGTCTAAGGCGGCAATCTCAGGAAAGAGCACTTTGAGTGCACCGACTTGATGTAGCGTTTCAAAATAAATTTCAGGATGCGGTTCGTTTAATGCTTTTTCTGTTTCCATCCAAACGCGCTCAGCCGTTAGGTGGGCTAGTTCACCTTGTTCAGTGAGCTCAGCCATTAATTTAAGGGTTTCTTCGGCAATAGAAAAACCTAAATGATGAAAGCGAGCAGCAAAGCGTGCGACACGCAATACACGAAGTGGATCTTCAGAAAATGCAGGTGAAATATGACGTAAAATACGTTGATGAATATCCTCTACACCATGATAAGGATCGTGCAGCTTGCCATCTTTGTCTTGTGCAATAGCATTAATGGTGAGATCTCGACGAATTAAATCTTGTTCAAGCGTAATATCATCTGAAAAATCACAAATAAATCCAGTGTAGCCTTTGCCTGATTTTCGTTCTGTACGGGCAAGCGCATATTCTTCATGGTTTTGAGGATTGAGAAAAACAGGGAAGTCTTTGCCAACTTGTTGGTAACCTTGAGCCAGCAACATTTCTGGTGTTGCTCCCACGACAACCCAATCACGATCTTTCACTGGCAAACCTAAAAGTTGATCGCGTACAGCACCACCGACAAGATAAATTTCCATTTTACTCTCCCATCAATATATAAAGAAAAGGTAGGCAAATGCCTACCTCAATGATGAATCATTACCAACTATCACGACGTTTACGTCTAGGTAAAATGTGAGGTAATACTAGACCAATTAACAAACCTACGCCCAACACAGAACCGCCATAAATAAACCATTGAATCGCAATTTCACGTTTATTGGCATCAAGCATGGCTTCTAAATCACGATTTTTATTTTTCGTCATTTCTAATTCACGTTTAAGTTGTGAATTTTGTTCAAGCAATTCACTGCTTTGTTGTTCAGCTTGTTTGCTACGGCGTTGAATTTCGTTTATGCGTTGTTGCCAATCTGAATCGACACGATTCAGCTTTAACGTTAATTCTTGTACCTGTGCTTTTAATTTTGGATTTTCTTCACGGCTACTTGGTGTAGAACTTAGTTCAGAGGTTAAAATCCACGCCTCGCGATTTTTATTATCACGAATCAGGGTATATTTTCCTTGTTGTTCCAAGACTGTTACGGCTTCGCCAGACTGGATTGCACCCGCGATCTTAAACTGATCACCTGCACCACGGCGTAAATATGTGTTCAGATTTTCTGTCACATATTGCGTTTCAGCTTGAACTGTCCCAATGGTTGAGACCAGTAAAACACAAGAAAATAAAAGTTTGCTCACTTTTGACATAATACTTCCTAGATTCATGAAGAAAGTGCGGTCGGAAAATGAAATGAAAAATAACCGCACTTTTAATAATTATACTAGTGGAAAATCGCGCGAAGGATGTAGAAAATCACGATCGCAAAGAATGCACCCGCAGGTAAGGTCACAACCCATGAACTAATGATATTACGGATAACCGTTAAATTAAGCGCTGCAATACCACGAGCGAAGCCAATACCTAAAATAGCCCCTACTAAAGTTTGTGTGGTGGAGATAGGTAGACCTGTACCTGATGCTACAACGACAGTCATCGCTGTTGCAAATTGCGCAGCAAAACCACGACTTGGGGTTAAATCTGTGATACCTGATCCAACGGTTGCCATCACTTTTTGCCCCATTGCGATAAGACCAATGGCGATACCTAATGCACCTAAAGGTAGAATCCACCAAGCTAAATCTCCACCGCTAATGATTTTTCCACCATTTTGCACGATTGATACCACGGAAGAAAGCGGACCAATTGCATTAGCAACGTCATTAGAACCATGTGCGAACGCCATAGCACAAGCAGTAAGAAGCATTAAGATACTAAAAATCTTTTCTACTGATCCGAATGAGCCTTTTCTTGCTTTTGCGGTAAAGGTTTTACTACGGAAGTAGAAATGACAGAAAATCATACCAACAATACTGATGAGCAATGAAATAACGAGCGTTTCATTGTTGGAAAGATTTAAACCAACGTGCTTTAAACCTTTTGCCATGGTAACGATACAAAGTACGAATACAGTAATCGCCATGTAGTAAGGGCCATATTTTTGTGCATTTTTCAGCGGTTCTTCGGTATCGAAAATGAGTTTCTGGATACTTGCAAAGATGGTATAGGCTAAAAGCCCAGCAATCACGGGGGTGATAAACCAACTTCCAACGATCCCACCGATGGTGGACCAGTCCACAGAACTTGGACCAATCGTAATACAAGCAAAACCAATTAAAGCCCCGATGATGGTGTGAGTACCTGAAACGGGCCAACCCATTTTGGTGGCGATAAACAACCAAGCACCTGATGCAAAGAGAGCAGAAAGCATCCCTAATGCCAATACGTCTGGCATGTCGACAAATTGAGTGGGGTCGATCACTCCACTTTTGATGGTTTCAGTTACTTCTCCGCCGGCCAAATAAGCCCCGGCAGATTCAAAGATAAGGGCAATAATGATCGCTTGTTTGGCGGTAATCGTTCCCGAACCAACCGAGGTGCCCATTGAGTTTGATACGTCGTTGGCACCAATACCAAATGCCATAAAAAAACCGAATGCCGCGGTAATTAAGACTAACCACGTGCCGTATGCATTAATAATTTCCATAGTGATTTCCTATGTTGTAGTTAATGTCGTCAAAATTAGGAACGGGCTAGCATTAATTCAATGCGAGATCCAACACGTTGAGCTTGATCGGCTAATACGCCTACCCATTCGATGATTTTATATAAGAACATTACATCAATAGGGTTATAACGGCTTTCAATTGTGTATAGCATTTTGCGTAATTTAATTTGCATTTGATCCGTATCATCTTCGATAGAATCTAATTCTTGGATCATGGTATTCACTAATTTCAGTTCACGGCCTTTGAAACCGGTTTCAAGTAGTTTATCCATTTCTTCGATCACTAAATGAGCTTGATGAATAGAATCCAAACTACGTTGTACATAATGCAAAAATTCTTCCTGCATTTCTTCAGGAATTCCAAATTGGCGACCAATCATACGACCTGCAATGTCTTTTGCATAGTTAGCTAATTTATCTTGTTGTGTGACTAATTCGAGTAAATCGGTACGATCAATGGGTAAAAATAAACCGCGAGGCAGTTTCAAACGAATTTCGCGTTTTAAACTATCTGCTTCACGTTCACATTGAGAAATATCTAGACGTGTTTTTTCTGCATCATCCCATTGTTTTACAAAGGTATGTTGGAAGAATGGAATTAATAAATCACAACATTCAGTCACTTTATCAGAATGTTTCTGCAGTGGTTTTAAAGGAGACTGGGCAAATAATCCGAGAATACTATTCATTGCCATAGGTGTTTTACTCCATAACAAAGGTTAAAATTTCGGTTGCATATTACCTGATTTTATAAGGAAATACACGAAAAAGATCTTGATTTGTATAAATTTATCTGTATATTTAAACAGTTGAAGTTGTAAGGAAAAATAAAATGAGTAATGAAGTTGAATTAAAGCTTGCAGTTACCTCTGATGCTTTTGATACCCTAAAAACACATCTCAATCAATTCAATATCTTAGAACAAAATACAGTCTTTCTGGGAAATACCTATTTCGATTATCCCGATCATTTTTTGGCTAAACAAAAAATGGGATTGCGTGTCCGTCGGGAAAATAATGATTTCACACTTACCTTAAAAACAGACGGAAAAGTGGTTGGTGGATTGCATAGCCGTCCAGAATATAATTTATCTATACCTGATGATTCAGTACCTACATCGGCACAATTAACCTCATTGTATCCATTTGAAAACTTACCTTTCGCTACATTACAACTGATTTTCTCAACAGATTTTAACCGCACTTTTTGGTTAATTACATTTGGTGCATCAAAAATTGAAGTGGCTTTTGATCAAGGAAAGATTCTATCTGGGGAGAAAACACAGCCTATCTGTGAAATTGAATTTGAATTAAAAGAAGGGCTTGTTTCAGATCTTTTCCATTTTGTCTCACTTTTACCTTTTGAACAGGATGTTTATTTTAGTTCAGCAAGCAAAGCAAAGCGCGGCTATCAATTAGGTAGCAAACCACTTTTAATTGATTGGCTAAACAAATGGCGTGATTTCTTAAAAGAGGAACGTGAGGGAAGTGCGGTAGATTCTCGTCAGAAATTAAGTGCAGTCATGAAAATGGAACAGCAATTGATTGCAGAAACCCTTTCATTCCCAACAGATGTATTTGCTTTTGATTTTATGAAAACGGTTGAACGTGTCGGCGCATTTTTCAATCTTTATCATTATTATGATGAAAACAAAGCCTTGTTTGAAAAACTGGAAGAAAGTCAATCAGCAGAATTATTAGCGAGTAATCAGTTTTTCCTAAATGAAATTAAAGGTTTGATTACCTTTCATAGTGAGACAAAAGATAATGTTCAAACTATTGAAAAGTTAAAAGCATTACTAAAGAGTCGTGCGTATTTTGAAAGAATGCTTGGTTTAATGATGTTGATGGCGTAAAACGGGTTCTCTAAAGGATAGTAAAAATGGCAAAAGCTCCTAAAACCGCTTATGTATGTAATGATTGTGGCGCTGAATTTTCGCGCTGGCAAGGGCAATGTTCAGCCTGTAAAGCGTGGAATACGATTAGTGAAGTGCGGTTAATTTCATCCTCAAATTCCACAAAAAATGATCGTTTTAGCGGGTATGCAGGGGAAACTCGCGCAAAAATCCAAACACTTTCTGAGATTAGCTTGCAAGAAACACCGCGTTTCACCAGTGGATTTAAAGAATTAGATCGCGTATTAGGCGGAGGGATCGTGCCGGGGAGTGCTATTTTAATTGGTGGTCATCCTGGTGCGGGGAAAAGTACCTTGTTACTTCAAGTCATGTGCGAATTAGCGAAAAATATGACCGCACTTTATGTAACAGGGGAAGAGTCGCTTCAACAAGTGGCAATGCGAGCTAATCGCTTAAATCTGCCTACAGATAAATTAAATATGTTATCTGAAACATCGGTTGAGCAAATTTGTAATTTGGCGGATCAATTAAAACCGCAAATTATCGTAGTAGACTCGATCCAGGTTATGCATCTTTCGGATATTCAATCCTCTCCAGGAAGTGTAGCACAAGTGCGTGAATGTGCCTCTTTCCTGACTCGTTATGCGAAAACCCGACAGGTCGCTATCATTATGGTTGGGCATGTCACCAAAGACGGCACCCTTGCGGGTCCGAAAGTATTGGAGCATGCTATTGACTGTTCATTATTGCTAGAAGGGGAGGCTGACTCCCGTTTCCGTACGTTACGTAGCCATAAAAACCGTTTTGGTGCAGTGAATGAGCTAGGGGTATTCGGTATGACAGAGCAAGGCTTGCGTGAGGTGAAAAATCCATCGGCAATTTTCTTAAGCCGTGGTGATGAACAAACGCCTGGTAGCTCGGTAATGGTTCTTTGGGAAGGAACGCGTCCGCTTTTAGTTGAAATTCAAGCGTTGGTGGATCATTCCATGCTTGCAAATCCGCGCCGTGTGGCAGTAGGGCTAGAGCAAAATCGTTTAGCTTTATTGCTTGCGGTATTACATCGTCATGGAGGACTACAAATGTCGGATCAAGATGTTTTTGTGAATGTCGTTGGCGGTGTAAAAGTCGGGGAAACTGGAGCAGATCTTGCATTATTACTTGCATTAATTTCGAGTTTCCGTAATCGACCATTACCACAAGATTTAGTTGTCTTTGGTGAAGTAGGTTTAGCAGGTGAAATTCGCCCGGTGACCAGTGGTCAAGAACGCATTAGTGAAGCAGCAAAACATGGATTTAAACGGGCGATTGTGCCTTTCGCCAATAAGCCGAAAAGTGCGGTCGAAAATATGGAAGTTTTTACAGTGAAAAAGCTCTCTGATGCACTTGCTATTTTGGATAATTTCTAAAAAAACGTTGTCCTATTGTTGTCTGATTACTGAAAGTTTTTGATAAATTAGATAGAATATGCGCCGTATATAAGGAAAGGTTATGGAAAAGAAATTAAATAAAGCGTTGGATAGCATTGATATCAAAATCTTAAATGAATTACAACGCAACGGTAAAATCTCTAATATCGATTTATCAAAGAAAGTGGGGTTGTCGCCAACGCCTTGCTTAGAAAGGGTAAAACGCTTAGAAAAACAAGGTGTGATTATGGGCTATCGTGCATTATTAAATCCTGAATTGCTGGATGCGCCTTTATTGGTGATCGTTGAGATTACGCTCGTGCGTGGTAAACCTGATGTTTTCGAAGAGTTTAATGCAGCGATTCAAGCACTTGATGAAATTCTCGAATGTCATTTGGTGTCTGGGGATTTCGATTATTTACTTAAAACACGTGTAGCAGATATGGCTGCATATCGAAAATTATTGGGGACCACCTTATTACGTTTACCAGGTGTGAATGACACCCGAACTTATGTTGTAATGGAAGAAGTGAAACAAACTAATTATCTCGTACTAAAATAAAAATGATTAAACGAATTACAAAACGATTTACACCTAAACAATATTTAGCAGAATTATTACTCGGATTGACCGCACTTTTAGGTTTATATTTAATCGTAGCATGGTCAAGCTATACGCCATTAGATAACTCTTGGTCTACAGCAAGTTTTCAAACGGAAACCATTAATAAAGCTGGTGCTTTCGGTGCTTGGCTAATTGATGCGTTTTTTGTTTTCCTCGGCTATGTCGGTCATCTCATTCCGTTTGTCATTTTCATCGTACCGATTTATTTACTGAAAACCAAAGCGGTTCATTCTCTCTCGGCCACCCGCATTGCATTACGTTCCTTTGGCTTTATTGCCCTCATCGTTGGCTTAACCATGATGGCAACCTTGTTGCTTTCAAATACGAACTACCATCTAGCTGGTGGCGTATTTGGTGGTAGTCTCGTGGTGAATTTATATCCTACACTCGGTAAGTTTGGCTGTATTTTAGTCGGCTTTATCTGTGCTGTTGTAGGTTTTATTTTCTGTTCTGGTGCATCATTAATTCGTTTAATTGTGAAATTCTATCATTGGTTAACGATGAAAAATCAACCGGCAGAAGAAGAGCAGGCAGAGCATACTTCTGTGGATGATCTTGAACAAATTGTGATTGAAGCACCTCAACAACTGGCTTTTTCAGATTCTCAATTGGAAACTGAATCTACAGAAAATGAGAAAGAGGAGGCGACTGAGAATACCTTTGTTAAGCCTGAACAGCTAATTAATATCAGTGGGTTATCCTCACCGAGTGCTTCAGAGCCTGCAGATGTTGAAAAATTAGAAGATAAGTTTAAAGGCTTCACCGTTGAATCTGAAAATTTACCGAATGTGTCTATTTCTGCCACTTCTTCCGTTGAATTGCCAACAAAAGAAGATTTTTCAGCCACATGGAAAAATCCGCAAGTGAATCATCAAAGTGTGGATGAATCAGATGACATTTTTGAAGAAAATGTCATGCCAAAAGTGTCACTTAAAACACCTGAAAATACGACCGCACTTTATCCAACTTATGATGAATCTTTAGAATCAGAAAATGATGGTTTAGAAGATGAATTAGCACGCCAGTTTGCTGCACAAGAGCAAGCTCGTATGCAAGAAATGGAAGTACGTGCAAAAGCTGCAAATGCTGAAGATGCATTGAAAGTGATCTTAAATGAACCGGCGGTTTCAGCACCTAAAGCGCGTGAAATTCATATTGAGAATGCAACTGAAACAACTTATAAGCCGTATTCTGATACGCTTATTCACCCAGCATTCCAACAACCAACGAATAAACGTGAAAAACCAACAACACCATTACCAAGCTTGGATTTACTTGAGCATCGTCCTACACAGGCTCAAGACATTACGCGTGAAGAAATTTTGGACACATCGGCACGCATAGAACAACAATTAAAGAATTTTAATGTCAAAGCAACGGTACAAGATGTGTTAGTTGGCCCAGTGGTGACTCGCTATGAACTTGAATTACAGCCAGGTGTAAAAGCATCAAAAGTCACCAGTATTGATACCGATTTAGCTCGTGCGTTGATGTTCCGCGCGATCCGTGTGGCGGAAGTGATTCCAGGCAAACCTTATATTGGTATTGAAACGCCAAATGCACACCGTCAAATAGTGCCATTGCGTGATGTGCTCGATAGTAATGAATTCCGTTCCTCAACATCATTGCTTTCAATGGCTTTGGGGAAAGATATTAGCGGAAAACCTGTTGTAGTTGATTTGGCTAAAATGCCTCACTTACTTGTTGCGGGTTCAACAGGCTCTGGTAAATCTGTTGGTGTGAATACCATGATTTTAAGTTTGCTTTTCCGTGTGACACCGGATGAAGTGAAATTTATTATGATTGACCCGAAAGTGGTTGAGCTTTCTATTTATAACGATATCCCGCACTTGCTTACCCCTGTGGTGACGGATATGAAAAAAGCGGCGAATGCATTGCGTTGGTGCGTAGATGAAATGGAACGTCGTTATCAATTATTGTCAGCCTTACGTGTGCGTAACATTGAAGGGTATAACGAAAAAATTGAAGAATATGAAAAACTCAATATGCCAATTCCAAATCCAATTTGGAAACCTGGCGATACAATGGATAAGATGCCGCCTCCATTAGAAAAATTGAGTTATATTGTCGTGATCGTTGATGAGTTTGCGGACTTAATGATGGTTGCAGGTAAACAAATTGAAGAGTTAATTGCGCGTTTAGCACAAAAGGCTCGTGCAATTGGTATTCACCTGATTTTAGC
Organism: Haemophilus sp. HMSC61B11; assembly: GCF_001838615.1. Classification (NCBI taxonomy): domain Bacteria; kingdom Pseudomonadati; phylum Pseudomonadota; class Gammaproteobacteria; order Pasteurellales; family Pasteurellaceae; genus Haemophilus; species Haemophilus sp. HMSC61B11. Next base: position 242,229 of record NZ_KV837971.1, on the reverse strand, counting down.
CACACAACGCCCATCAGTAGATGTGATTACCGGGTTGATTAAGGCAAATATTCCAAGCCGTATCGCCTTTACTGTAGCAAGTAAAATTGACTCTAGAACGATTCTGGATCAAGGTGGTGCAGAAGCCTTATTAGGCCGTGGTGATATGTTATATTCAGGACAAGGCTCTTCGGATCTTGTTCGAGTACACGGTGCCTTTATGAGTGATGATGAGGTGGCCCGTGTAGCAGATGATTGGCGTGCACGTGGTAAACCAAATTATATTGATGGCATTTTAGATGGCGCAGATGATGAAGACTCTGGTGAGAAATCAACAGCAAGCAGTGGCGATCTTGATGCATTATTTGATGACGTCGTTGAGTTTGTATTAAGCACAGGCAATACCTCGACTTCTTATGTTCAACGTAAATTTAGTGTTGGGTTTAACCGAGCGGCTCGAATTATGGATCAGCTTGAAGAACAAGGTATTTTAGGCCCAATGAAAAATGGAAAACGAGAAATTTTAGCTCGACGTTCCGAATATTAATTCTCTTAAGTTTCACTTTACAAAAAGGAAAGTAGAATGAAAAAAACATTATTAAAAATGACCGCACTTACAGCACTTTTAAGTGCAAGTAACTTTGCTTTTGCTGATGCTGCAGATGAGCTGCAAAATCGCTTAAATCAAGTAACGGTATTAAGTGCTGATTTCTCTCAAACCGTGACTTCTGCTGGCGGTAAAAACGTTCAACAAGGAAGTGGAAAACTTCAAATTAAACGTCCAAATCTTTTCCGTATGGATACCAAATCACCACAAGAAACACAAATTATTGCAGATGGTAAAACCCTTTGGTATTACGATCCATTTGTACAACAAGTGACGGCTCAATGGGTGAAGGATGCGGTAAATAATACCCCCTTCGTGCTTTTAACCAGTAACGATAAAAGTCACTGGAATCAGTATTCAGTGACGCAGAATGTGGATACCTTTGTGTTAAAGCCAAAAGCGAAAAATAGCAATATTAAACAATTTGATATTCGTGTCGATGCAAATGGTGTGTTAAAAAATTTCAGTACCACAGAAAAGATGGTCAAACCAATCTTTACGTATTGCGTAACATTACAAATCAAACCTTAGCTGATAGCTTATTCCAATTTAGCGTACCGAAAGGCGTGGAATTGGATGACCAACGCAAAGGTAAAAAATAATCCATAAGGTGTGAATGATAATCTTCACACCTTTTGCTTATTAAGGAAAGAATATGTCTAATCTGGATTTTGATTTTGCTGAAAATGACTTTCGCCCTTTAGCTGCCCGTATGCGTCCAACAAATTTGGAGCAATATTATGGGCAGACACATTTAATTGGGGAAGGAAAGCCGCTTCGTAAAGCAATTCAAGCGGGACATGTTCATTCTATGATTCTGTGGGGACCGCCGGGTACAGGTAAAACGACACTGGCGGAAATTATTGCGCATCGCATCAATGCAGAAGTTGAACGAATTTCAGCAGTAACAAGCGGCGTGAAAGAAATTCGAGAATCAATTGAGCGCGCGAAACAAAATCGACTTGCAGATCGCCAAACGATTTTATTTGTGGATGAAGTGCATCGCTTTAACAAAAGCCAACAAGATGCGTTTTTACCCCATATTGAAGATGGGACGATTATTTTTATTGGCGCCACAACGGAAAATCCTTCCTTTGAATTAAATAATGCCTTGCTTTCTCGTGCGAGAGTTTATTTACTTAAGTCATTGACAGTGGCTGAAATCGAACAAGTTCTGCAACAAGCCATTTCTGATCCTGAGCGAGGATTAGGTAAAGAGCGGTTAGTTTTAGAAGAGAATTTGCTACAGGTATTAGCCGAATATGTGAATGGTGATGCGCGCCTAGCTTTAAATTGTCTTGAACTGATGGTGGATATGGCTCCTGAAACAGAAAACGGTAAAAAATTAGACCGCACTTTGTTGAAAGAAGTATTAGGAGAACGACAAGCGCGTTTTGATAAACAAGGCGATCGCTTCTATGATTTGATTTCCGCTTTACATAAATCCATTCGAGGCTCAGCAGCCGATGCTGCACTTTATTGGTATGCACGAATTATCACTGCCGGCGGCGATCCTCTTTATGTTGCACGACGTTTATTAGCAATTGCTTCGGAAGATGTGGGCAATGCTGATCCAAGAGCAATGCAAGTAGCTCTCGCCGCTTGGGATTGTTTTACGAGAGTGGGTGCCTATGAAGGAGAGCGAGCTATTGCGCAAGCCATTATTTATTTGGCCGTAGCACCGAAGAGTAATGCGGTTTACAACGCATTTAATGCTGCCAAACAGCATGCGAAAGCGTTTCCTGATTTTGATGTGCCACCTCATTTATGTAATGCGCCAACGGCTTTAATGAAAGAATTAGGCTATGGCGCTGAATATCGCTATGCACATGATGAGCCAAATGCTTATGCTGCAGGGGAAAATTACTTCCCACCGGAACTGAAAGATACGCAGTATTATTTTCCAACTAACCGTGGTATGGAAATTCAAATTAAAGAAAAGCTTGAGCGTTTACAAGAGCAAGATAAAAACGCGTCAAAAAAACGCTATAAATAGTTTTTTCTAAAATGGTAAATATAAAAAAGTGCGGTCAAATTTGACCGCACTTT
>NZ_KV837971.1:214643-239494 GCF_001838615.1 Haemophilus sp. HMSC61B11 | reverse complement strand
AAAGTGCGGTCAAATTTGACCGCACTTTTTGTTATCACTTGAGAGCGCATTATTTTGCTGCTTTTAACTCTTGGTAATACTGTTCATAGTATTGGATTGCATCACCTACATCATCTTGCCAGTAGCTCTTTTGAAGAATTTCTGCTGGTGGATAAATAGATGGATCTTCAGTGATTTCTTTTGGAAGGACTTTTTTCGCTTCTAGGTTAGCTGTTGGGTAACCGATCGCTAAAGTCAATTTTTCCGCTGCTTTTGCACCTAATAAGTAGTTAATTAACTTGTGTGCACCATCTGGGTTTTTAGAGGTTTTAGGAATCGCTAAAGTATCAACCCAAAGAACAGGACCTTCTTTTGGGAACACCATATTTAATGGCGCTTGTTCTTTTTTCGCGATACGTACAGAACCATTCCATAACTGACCTAATTCTACTTCACCAGAGATGAAAGAGTTTGCAGGGTTATCTGAATTGAAAGAAAGTACGTTTGGACGTAATTTTAACAACTCTTCGTAAGCTTGCTTGATAATTGCTGGATCTTTGGTGTTTGGATCTTGACCAATTTTTAATAATGCAATATTGAATACTTCACGCGCATCATCCAATAATTGGATTTTGTTTGCGTATTCTGGTTTCCAGAAATCCCCCCAAGAAGTGAAGTCAGAGCCTTTATAGGTATTGGTATTAAATGCAATACCTGGTGCACCTAACAACTGAGGAAGTGAGTATTTATTGCCTTTGTCATAAGGTTTGTTGAGCCAATCAGGGTCTAATTCTTTGATAACAGGTAATTTACTGTGATCTAATTCTTGTAGCATGCCTTCGCGTGCCATTTTAGATACAAAGTAATTAGATGGCGCAATAACATCATAACCGCCTGCATCACCTTGGGTTTTCATTTTGGCATACATGGTCTCATTGGATTCGAGACTTGCTACGATAACTTTGATACCAGTTTCTTTTGTGAAATCATCTAAAAGACCATCTGGTACATATTCAGTCCAAGTATATAAGTACACAGTATCATTTGCTGGAGCCTGTGCTTTTGTTGCATCAGACTTGGCTTCTTTGTCGTTACAAGCAGTTAATGTAGCGGCAACTAAACCGGCAGTAAGCAAACCTGCAAATTTTTTCATTTTTCTTTGTTCTCCGTAAAAGAGGGGTAAAAAACCACCTGCATTTATGCAGGTATAAAAAAACGCCTTGATTGTGCGTCAAGGCGTATTTTATTTGATCTTAAAAGATTTGTGAAACCTTTTTATATCAATGTTTAATGATTATTTTTGCGTGTAACTAATTGACTTAAAATGACTAATCCTAATGAAAGTACAATCATAATCGTTGCTAACGCATTTACTTCTGGTGTTACACCTGTTTTTACAAGTGAGAAGATACGCAATGGTAGGATTTCATAGCTCACACCACTTACGAAAGACGATACGACAACATCATCTAATGAAATAGTAAAGCTTAATAACCAACCAGATACCACAGCCGGTAAGGCAAGCGGTAGGATAATTTTACGCAAAATGGTGACTTCGCTCGCACCTAAATCTTTTGCCGCTTCAAGCATTCTTGCATCAAAGCCATTTAAACGCGAGAAAATCGTTACGGTAACGTAAGGTAAACAGAATGTTACGTGCGCCAATAATAATGACCAGAAACCAAGCGAAATTCCTACAACCATGAATAAGGCAAGTAGAGAAACCGCCATTACGATATCTGGTGACATCATGACGATAAATAACATACCACTTACCGCTTGTTTACCACGGAAACGATAGCGATAAAGCGCAATCGCGGTTAAACCACCCACAATAGTTGCTAAGGTTGCTGCAAAGAAAGCAATCGTGACAGAGTGGAATGCTGCTTGGATTAAGGTATCGTTATTAAATAAACGCTCATACCAGTTCCAACTAAAGCCTTTCCAACTTAAACCATAACGGTCTTCGTTGAAGGAGTTAGTCACCAAGATAATAATTGGGATATACAAATAAGCGTATACCACAAACATAAAAATATTACGTAGTAAACGACTCATTATTCTAACTCCACTTTCTTATTCAACAATTTATTTGCACGATAGTAAACGAAAATCAACAATGCCATTAAGATGGTTAAGCCGATACTGATTGCCGAACCAAATGGCCAGTTACGAGAAATTAAGAACTCACTCTTAATCACGTTACCAACTAATAATACTTTCGCACCACCAAGTAAGTCAGCTACGTAGAACATACCCATTGCAGGTAGTAATACTAATAAACAACCTGCTACGATACCTGGCATGGTTAATGGCAAAATCACACGAAAGAAACGTTGAACCGCATTCGCGCCTAAATCTCTTGCCGCTTCTAATAAACGTCCGTCTAATTTTTCAATAGCAGAGTAGAGCGGTAGAATCATAAATGGTAAAAGGAGATACACTAAACCAATGATTACAGCTACTTCTGTATTTAAAATACGAATAGGCTCACTCAAAATGCCCATATCCATTAACATGGTATTTAACACACCTTTCACACCAAGGAATACTTTCATTCCATAGATACGAATAAGTGAGTTTGTCCAGAATGGCAATACCACGAGGAATAACAAAAATGGACGATATTTTGGATTAATTTTGCTGACCATAAAGGCAAATGGATAGCCAATGAGTAAGCAAATAATCGTCGCAATGCCAGACATATACAATGAGTTCCACACAACCTGTGCATAAAGCGGATTAAACAGGTTCGCGTAGTTATCTAAAGTAAATGGCAAAGCATAAAAGTCGCTACCATCTCGGGTTAAAAAACTTACGGTTAATACTAATAAGTTTGGAATTAGCACAAAGAAGATTAACCAACTGAAGATAATTGCAACAGTAATTTTCTGGAATTTATTATTGATTATCTTCATCGTTGAGTACAACCTCCCAACCTTCGTGCCATGTAATACCTACACGTTGACCAACGCTGTGATCCATATGTGGGTCATCTTCGTTAAAGAACTCGCTCACTAATACGCGTTTGCCGTTATGATCAAATTCTACGGTAGACTCAAGCGTCATCCCTTTATAGGTACGATCCACAATGCGACCAATAATTGCATTTGAGTGCTCATTTTCGTCAAGCTCTTCAATCACAATATCTTCAGGACGTAATAATACTTGTAGTTTTTGACCTTTTTCAGCAGAAATACTGGTGTGAATATCACATACACGACCTTCTACATTAGCAAGTAGCTCATCATCAGATTTACGCTCAATTACAGTTGCATCAAATACGTTGATTTCACCGATGAAACGAGCGACGAATAAGTTGGCTGGATCTTCATAGATTTCACGTGGTGAACCATCTTGTGCAATTTTACCTTTACGTAATAAGACGATACGGTCAGACATGGTAATCGCTTCTTCTTGATCGTGAGTAACGAAAATAAAGGTAATGCCAAGTTGACGCTGTAATTGTTTAAGTTCGTTTTGCATTTGTTTACGTAACTTATAATCCAGCGCAGATAAAGATTCATCAAGTAGCAACACTTTTGGCTTATTCACAACAGCACGAGCAATCGCGATACGTTGTTGCTGACCACCAGAAAGTTGAGCTGGTTTACGGTCGGCCATTTCTTCTAATTGCACCATACGCAATGCATCCAGAACACGAGGTTTAATCTCGCTTTCTGCCACTTTTTGCATACGCAAACCAAAAGCCACGTTATCAAAAATAGTCATATGCGGGAATAATGCATAACTTTGGAATACGGTGTTAATGTGGCGTTTTTCCGCCGGAACATTAGTAATGTCCTCACCGTCCAAAATAATATGACCTTCATCTAATTCTTCTAAACCCGCTAATAAACGCAAAACTGTAGTTTTACCACAGCCAGAAGGGCCAAGAATTGTGACGAATTCACCGTTATTAATGGTTAGATTGAAATCATTAATGATTGTGTTGGAACCATAGGATTTTTTGATAGAACGAAGCTCAATAATAGGCTTGTTTTGAACCAGATTTTCCACTAGCTTTGGTTTTCTCCCTAATTTCACCAATTTGATTGGTACTGAGTAGAAATAAACCTGCAAAAAATGATGCAGGGGCGACATAAAATTGAAAGGATATGATATAGCGAATTGTTAATGATGAAAAGGATTTAATCGTGTTTTTAGGAAAAAATTATCGAAAATTTGACCGCACTTTTTTCAGAAAATCTTATAACTCTCTACTTTATTGTTATATATCAAGAACTGTAACGAATTTTGGGATTAGACTAGTGCCGATATAAAGGAGAATTTTAAAATGGAAGAACATAATAACAATGAATTATTACAGCGATTTTTAACTTATGTCGCGTTTGATACGCAATCTAAATCGTCCGCAAAACATTCACCTAGTTCGCCAGGACAAATGAAATTAGCTTTGCATTTGCAGCAAGAATTAATTGAATTTGGTTTACAAGATGTCAATGTGACTAAGCATGCCGTCGTAACGGCTTATTTACCCTCAAATCATCCTAATTTAACACAAACCATAGGTTTTATTTCCCACTTAGATACCTCACCACAATGCAGTGGTAAAAATGTTCAACCAGAAGTGATCGAAAACTATCGGGGGGGAGATATCGCATTAGGTTTAGGGGAAGAGTTTATTAGCCCCGTGTATTATCCATTTTTACATCAGCTTATTGGCAAAACTTTGATTGTGACAGATGGAACCACTTTACTTGGTGCAGATAATAAGGCCGGAATCGCAGAAATTATGACCGCACTTTCTGTCTTGCAACGGGGAAATATACCACATTGTAATATTCGAGTGGCATTTACGCCTGACGAAGAAATTGGTTTGGGAATGCATTATTTCCCATTGGATGATTTTTCTTGTGATTGGGCATATACCATTGATGGTGGGGAAGTGGGTGAGCTCGAGTATGAGAATTTTAATGCCGCAACGGCAAAAATCACCTTTAAAGGTCGGAGTATCCACCCTGGTTATGCGAAAAACAAATTAGTGAATGCGCTTACCTTAGCTTGTGAGTTTCAACAAGGCTTTCCAAAAGATGATGTTCCCGAAAAAACATCAGGAAAAGAAGGTTTTTTCCATTTAGATGATTTTAAAGGGGATATTGAGAAAGTTGAATTACATTATCTGATTCGAGATTTTGACCAAGCTAATTTTGAGCAACGTAAGGCGTTTATTTATCAACTGGTGGAAAAATTTAATAGAGAGAAAAGCCTAAAAGACCCTGTGGAATGTGTGATTGAAGACAGTTATAAAAATATGTATGACACAGTCAAAAATGTCCCACAGGCTATTAAGCTCGCGGATGCGGCAATGAAAGCTTGTGGTATAACACCAAATCACAAACCAATACGGGGTGGAACCGACGGGGCATTTTTAGCGGAAAAAGGCTTAGCTTGTCCAAATATCTTTACTGGTGGCTATAATTTCCATAGCAAACATGAATTAGTGACCCTTGAAGGGATGGAAAAAGCCGTCGAAGTGGTTATAAAAATAGCAAACTGTAAAGATTTGTAAATTAGTGTAAAGAAAAAGCTTGCATTTGTCATAATATGTCAATATAATCGTTAGCGTTTTATCGAGATTCCTTTGATAAAGCTAAACTTTAGAGATTTTATTCATAAATTCCTTTTTGGTGCTCCTAAGAAATTAGGAGCTTTTTTTACCCTAAATTCAGATTTTTACTTCAAAAACGGATTGCTTCGTTTTTCTTGTCCAATGGTTGTGTAAGGACCATGTCCCGCAATGACAAGCATATCATCATTTAATGTAAATAATTTATTCTTGATTGATGAGATCAATGTATCGAAATCCCCGCGAGGGAAGTCTGTACGACCAATACTGTTTTGGAAAAGGACATCACCGGTAAAGGCGATATTTTTTTCGTGTTCAATAAAACCAACATGGCCAGGTGTATGACCAGGAAGGTGAAGAATTTCAAAGGTAAATGTGCCAATTTGAATTTTTTCCCCTTCTTGATTAAACCAGCGATCTGGCGTAAACGCGGAAATATAAGGTAAGCCAAACTGCTGAGATTGTTGTGGTAGACTTTCAAATAGGAAACGATCTTCTTCCTGTGAGCCCCAGATTTCAATGTTAAAATGATCGCGAATCGCTTCAGCTGCCCCTACATGATCAAGATGACCATGCGTTAATAAGACTGCTTTTAGGTTTAATTCTAATTCCTCAATACGTTGAATAAGCTTTTCCGCATTACCACCAGGATCGATAATTGCCGCATTTTTTTCATCATCCCAAATAAGTGAGCAATTTTGCTGAAAGGCTGTAACTGGAATAATTTCAATATTCATCTTTTTTCCTTATCGTTGATAACAAAAAACCGCACTAAAGTGCGGTCTAAAATAAAACTGTTTTTTATGCACCACGCCATGTTCTTACAGGGCCAGTATCCACGTGAATAAAATTACTATACGGATAATATCCTACACCACCGCTATCAAGATTTTCAGCCGCTTGGCGTAATCTTGCTAAAGGTACACCAGGGATTCTAAAATCGATAGCCTGGCCTTTAATATGATAGCTATTGCTTGCTACATCACGACTTTGTCTACGGCGCATGGCATTTGTTGCTGCACTACGATAGCCACAAATCACATCAATTTGTGCAGTGCGTAAACCTAAATTACTTTGTAACTGATAAAATTTCATGAAAAGGCTCGGATCCATTCGATGTACTTGATCTGTACGGCGATCTCTCATAAAGTAATCAAGCTTGCCAAGTATTGAACGACTAAATCCCGTCGTTGCAGAAAACTCACCAGTTAATCGTTCATTGGTGTTGACATTATAGAAACTGAGAATGCGAGGTTTAGGGGTAGAGACCATCGCTAACACCGAACTAGGCATCATGCTTGCGCCTAAAACGATGCCACCTAATGAAAGCCATTTACGACGGTTTTTGTCAATGTTACCCATTTTTTAGTCTCTTTTATTATTCATTCTTCACTCTAGACACATTTTTCCTTAAAAAGTTCTAGTGTGAACATTTTTTTAAAGATATTTTTTCACAACAGCCCAGTCGATACCATTAAAACTTGCTGCATCATCGTATTTATAAATATCTGGTAAAACTTGTGTTTGACCGTTTTCAACCCATGCAGTCACATAATATAAGAATACAGGATCATTTGTACGAATGTTCGCAGAAGTAGTTTTTTTGCTTGCTAGGATATTACGTTTTCTATCTTCTGACCAGCCAGCTTCTTGCAATAGGATAGAAGCAAGTTGATCGGATTTTTCTACACGCACGCAACCAGAACTTAATGCACGGTCTTTCTTACTAAATAAGTTATGATTTGGGGTATCATGAAGATAAATTGCATCAGAGCTTGGCATATTAAATTTATAGTTACCTAATGCACTATCGCCAGCTGCTTGGCGGATACGGTATGGGAATCTATCACCAATACTACTCCAATTAATAGAGTAAGGATCGATAGTGTTACCTTTGCCATCCAAAATAGAGTAGTTGTGTGCTGCTGCGTAGCCTGGGTCACGTTTTAATTTCGGTAAAATATCTTCATTGATTAAACGTGTTGGGGCATTCCAAGGTGGATTAACAACCACATTGCTCAAACGGCTGTACATTACCGGTGTACGACGTTCATTTTTCCCCACGATAACGCGCGATTCTAAAATTGCTTTGCCATCACGATAATATTTCAATTGATAGCTGGGAATATTAACAAAGATTCCATTTTCAAAATCAGGAATAACACGTAAACGTTGTGCATTAAGGGCAAGTTTTTTACCCATTTCAGAAATACCTGAAGCTGAAATCATTGACGGTAGCGATTGTACCGTTTCACGGTATAAACGATTATGGTTAGATAATCCATTTACAAAGCCCGAAACATCATTGTTTTTAACCGCACTTTGCCATTGGTCAATAATTTCTTGATTTGGTAATTCTGGTTTATAAGCATTCGTTGCGTATAACCAACGTTGCGCTTGTTGATTTACATTTTTGCTGTAATACAAGTAATCAAGGAAAGCATCACTTAACAATACATCATAGGTGAGCCCGCCCGTTTTTTCAGCGTTATGTAAATTAACTAATGATTGAGCAGAACGTTTAGAAATGCCTGATGCAACCATAGCTGCATATTCACGTAGGAATTGTTTCTCAGCCGCCTTGTCTTTCCACATTAGGTCATATTTATTATCGGCATATAATTTAGCCAAAATTGGTTTGAACTGTAGATTTTGTTCACCAATTTCATGTGTTAATGACATCTCTAGCATCGCTTGCTTTTCAGCGGCAAGACGAGCTTGATCTTCTTTGATTTCAGCTTCAAGTTTTGCTCGCTCTTCTGGACTTAATTTAGACATATCAACGCCTTTATTTTCGGCTTGTTGAGGCTGTCCAACTGTTTTGGCCCATTCAGCTAATGCACAACCTGACGTCATCATTGATAATGATAAGACTAATGCGCTTAATTTCATTGTTCCTTTTAACATTGCTGTACCTTTAAAAATATTCATAAAAAATAACCGCACTTCAGTTTTTTATCTGCTAAAGTGCGGTCAAAATAATCGTTATTTTGTTGCTTTTGCCGCTTCTTGTTTTATTTCAGCATCCACTTTTTGTTGATTAGCATTAAGTTTCACTAAATCAGCTGCCATTTTTTCCGCTTCTTTTAAGAAGAAATCTGGCGCTTCATAGTCTTTTGGCAAATCATCAATGTCTTTTAATGCTTTTTTACCTTCACGTTTAAAACGATCATTTAAATCTTTTAAACGTCTTGCATCATCTTTGTCATTTTCCACTTTGCGTTCTTGGAAATTCAATGACAAGAATTTGCGCTCACGACGTTCATCACGGATTTTAAGATCTTCATTTAACGCAATAAACTCAGGATCTTTTGCAATACGCTCAAGATGTTTTTCATTTAATGGTTCAACATCTTTACGCGCTTTATTGGTTTCAGAATAAGTTGCCGGCGGAATTTTATCCCAAGGTAAGGCGTTATCTTCTTTTTCTTCACCAATTTCTTTGGCATCAATAATTTCAGGGAAATTAATATCTGCTGCTACACCTTTTAATTGGGTTGAACCACCATTAATTCGATAGAATTTTTGGATAGTGTATTGCAACACACCAAGTGGTGTTTGGTCTAAATCATAAACAAAGTTTAATGAACGACTTTGTTGTACCGTACCTTTACCAAAGGTATTTTGCCCAATGATGATACCACGGTTGTAATCTTGCATTGCTGCAGCAAAAATTTCAGAAGCAGACGCACTGAAACGATTAATCATCACCAATAATGGTCCTTTATATTGCTGGGCATTGTCGTCATCTTCGTGTACACGAATACGTTGATAAGCATCACGAACTTGAACCACCGGACCATCAGTAATGAATAAACCACTCAATGCGACGGCTTCTGTTAAAGCACCACCGCCATTTTCACGAAGATCCACAATTAAAGCGCCAATTTTTTTCTTCTCAGCATCTACTAATAATTTTTTCACATCATCAGTTAAACCAATATAGAAACTTGGGATTTTAATGACACCAACTGTTTCACCCTCTACTTTAGAAACAGTGAGTTTTGCTGCTTGGTCTTCAATACGTACTTTATCGCGAACTAAAGTGACAATACGGCTTTTTCCACCTTTTGCAGGTTCAATTTCAAGACGAACTTTTGTTCCTTTTTTACCTTTGATTTTGTCAACGATATCTTCTAAACGCCAACCGATAATATCTTCGATTTCGCCTTTTTCTTGGCCAACACCAATGATTTTATCGCCTGCTTGTAATTTTTTACTGCGTTCAGCCGGTGCACCTGGCACTAAAGACTTGATGCTGGTTTCGTCATCTTCAGATTGTAATGTCGCACCAATTCCTTCTAAAGAAAGGTTCATGCTTTCATTAAAGCTTTTTGCAGTACGCGGAGCAAGATAGCTTGTATGCGGATCGATTTCTCGAGCAAAGGCATTAATATAAATCTGAACAATGTCATCCGCTTTGGTTTGAGTTAATCGACGAATGGCTAAATTGTAGCGTTTAGTCAGTTTTTCTTTAATTTCAGGCCATTTTTTATCTTTTAATTTCAGGCTGATTACATCATTTTTAACACGTTGTTCCCAAAGCTTGTTTACTTCTTCTTCGCTTGTAGGAAAAGGTGCTTTTTCACGGTCGATCTCAATTTGATCATTACCTTTTAAATCAGGTTCTTGATCTAATAAAGATAATGCATAAGCATAACGTTCATAGCGACGTTTCATCATCAGATCGTAAATCGCAAATGCAGCTGAAAGATCGCCCTCATTAAGTTGATCATCTAATTTAGAACCATATTTAGCACGTAAATCATCAATATCTGATTTTAAAAAGGTGTTATGGCTGTAATCTAAGCTTTTAATATAACGATCAAAAATCTTTTCGGAAAAGGCGTCATCAAGCTGGAATTTACGATAATGTGATTGTGTTAAACGTGTCGTTGCACGCTTTGTTGCTAACTGGTTTGCGTCAGTTGCGGAAGGAATCGTAATATCACTTTGCTTTAATTTCGGCTGCACGGCAAATGTGTCAGACGAATGAAGAAATAACGCACCTAAAATTGCTGTCGCAATAAGACTTTTGGTTGTATGTAATTTCATTTAACCTTTCCCGATAAGAAATAAATTATTAGGCAAATAAACGATCTGCGGTGACAGTCATCACTAAACCATTCTCAAGTTCTACGCGAGCACCGTCTTTTTCTACATTTAATACCGTCGCATTTTTTGCTTGCTCACCGACTTTAACTTTTACTTTACTGCCTGCAGAAAGTGTCGTGAAATCAACCGCACTTAGTTTCATTTGTGGTGCTTTTGGTTTGCGAGTTGCTTGATTTGCATTTGGTTTACGAGCAGGTCGTTTTTGTTGTGCTTTTTTCGCTGCTAATTCTGCTTTGCGTTTTTCTGCAAATTTGGCTTTTGCTTCTGCTAATTGTTGAGCCGCATGAGAAACGTGTTCTGCATCTAACACACCAGCAGGATTGCCGTATAAATCCACACGCTCAGCACCTTCGCGGCAGCCGTGTAAATAGCGCCAGTTGGAGGTGTATTGACGTAAAGCCTGACGTAATTGAGTTTTGCTAACACGTTCATCATCTTTTAATGCTTCAGCAAGATCTTGGAAAAGACCAATTTTTAATGGTTTTGCCTCACCTTCTGCAACAAAGCAAAGCGGGAATTTTTCCACAAGATATGCAATAATCGCTTTTGTATCAGTTAATTTTTGAACGCCTTCAGCATTATTTTCAGCTTGGGCTTCAACTTGAGAATCTGTCATTTCTGAGTTTTCCTAGGATAAAAAATAAAAACTTGCACAGTTTACCGCACTTTTATAAGGATTGACAATGGTTGGACAGAATAATTCCGTTTCTAACTCTAATGAATAACTTCACAAATTCCCTTAATTCAGGCTAAAATAGTCCACTTTTATAATTTCTGAAAACATAATGACAAAAACACCTGATTTTACTCATGCCACTTATAAACTCGTGCGTTGCATAGGATGCGATGCAACGGTGTCTGTTTGTCGTCCGCAAGAAGGGGAGCACGCGCAATGTCCGCGTTGCCATCATAAATTGCAATCAGGAAGTCGTTGGTCACTTAAACGTTGTTCATTAATCGCCCTTTCTATCTTAATTTTAATGCCATTTGCTTTAGGTTATCCATTATTGAGCTTAGATTTGCTGGGTACTAAAATTGATGCTTCTGTTTGGAAAGGAATTTGGAAAATGGCAGTAGAGGGGTATTCCTATACTGCATTTATGATTTTTATCTGTGCTGTTTTAATGCCTGTCTCTTTTGCGATTTTAGTCATTATGTTGCAGCTTTCTAAATTACTCAAAATTAAGCCTCGTAATGTCTTATTATTTGTGGGTTATATTAAGCCTTGGGTCATGTTTGATGTGTATTTAGTTGCACTCGGTGTTACCATGTTTAAAGTGCGCGAATATGCCACTTTAGAAGTGGATGTGTATTTAATTGCTTTTGTTTTTACTGCACTTTTAACCACGTTATTATTCATTAAAATTAATTTAGATGACTTATGGCATGATTTTTATCCCGAGCAGAAACCAGTTACCAAAAGCGATAAACCTTTAGAACTTTGTACAGCCTGCGATTACACTTTTTTAAAAGAAGATCAACAATACGATCACCGTCATCGAGCCATTTGCCCACGTTGTGCATCGCTTATTGAAATACCAGAGAGTGTAAAATTACAACGTGTTTGGGCGACATTAGTGGCGGGGATTATCATGCTTTTCCCTGCAAACTTGCTCCCAATATCTGGCGTTTATTTGACAGGAAGTTTGTCACAAGATACCTTGATGTCGGGTGTAATGTCATTTATAAGCATGGGCAGCTATTTTGTTGCTTTCGTGGTATTCTTCGCCAGTATTTTTGTGCCCGTAAGCAAAATCCTGATTATGTTGTATTTACTGGCAAGCGTGCATTTTAAATGGAGACATTCAATTAAATGGCAAATGCGGCTATTACATATCATTCACTTTGTAGGACGTTGGTCAATGCTGGATCTTTTTGTGTTAGCCTTGATGATGTCTCTAGTAACACGCGGACAGATTATTAATTTTACTGTAGGCCCTGCGGCATTTTATTTCGGTGCAGCAGTGTTTTTAACTATGATTTCAACTTCTCAGTTTGATAGTCGATTAATTTGGAAAATTTATGACAGAAAACAATAAACCAGAATCTCAATCTATTGATGAGCAATCTAACAATGTAGAAGCGTTATTACGTAAGAATAAACGCATCTCACCGTTTTGGTTGTTACCTTTTATCGCATTATGTATTGGTGCCATTTTATTTTTCCAAATTGTACAAGAACGAGGAAAGACTATTACGATCACGTTCTCTAATGGGGCAGGGCTCGTTGCAGATAAAACCCCTATTCGCTATCAAGGTTTGCAAATTGGTGTCGTGAAGAAGGTTAACTTTACCGACAATATGCAAAAAGTGAAAGTTGAGGCAAATATTTATTCTGAAGCAACAGAAGTGTTAAAAGAGAATACCAAGTTCTGGCTTGTTCAGCCAAGTGTGTCTCTTGCAGGTATTTCAGGCTTAGATTCTTTGGTTTCAGGAAATTATATTACCCTCCAACCAGGTGATGGTGATTCAGAAGATGAATTTATTGCGGAAGAGCAAGGCCCTATTGCACAAGTCAATCCTGGGGATTTATTAATTCATTTAATTTCAGATGACTTAGGTTCAATTTCGATCGGTGCTTCTGTGTATTTCAAAAAAATGCCAGTCGGGAAAATTTATGATTACCGATTCAATAAAGACAATAAAGTTGAAATTGATGTGGTGATTGATAAAGCCTTCGCGCATTTTGTGAAGAAAGATTCACGTTTCTGGAATATTAGCGGTATTAACGCCAACATTAATTCATCTGGTATGAATGTGGCAGTGGAAAGTTTAAATGCAGTGGTGCAAGGTGCCGTATCATTCGACTCGCCATCAGATAGCCCGCAAGCGGTGACTAATAGCAATTATATCCTTTATTCTAATTTACAAGCGGCTAAACGCGGGATTGAAGTTGAAGTGACTCTACCTGTTTCAGCAGGTTTACAAGCAGGACAAACTTCAGTTTATTATGGTGATGAGCAAGTTGGTTTGCTTTCGTCTTTAAGAACCGTCGAAAATAATGAAGATATTTTACAAGGGACATTATTAATTGAGCCAAGTCAGGCTAATCTCTTAAAAACCAATACGCACATTGTGTTGAAAAGTCGCAAGTTAGATTTAGGTGATATTGCCAATCCACAGAAATTCTTCCGTGGTGATTATTTCGAAATTATTCCAGGAAGTGGAGAAAGCAAAACGCAATTCGAAGTCATTCGAGAAAATGAGTTATTACTCAAAGCACCAAATACCTTGGTTTTGACCTTAACGGCACCAGAGACTTATGGTATCGCGGAAGGACAATCGGTGTTTTATAACAATATTGCCATTGGGCAAATTGTGAAGCAGCACTTAAATGTTGATGGTGTCAAATTTGAAGTGGCGATTGCGTCAGAGTATCGCAATCTTATTCATGAAAACACTCAGTTTGTCGCTGCCTCTAATTTTGATGTGAGTTTGAGTATTGATGGCTTACGTTTTGAATCTGCGACACCATCAAAATGGTTGCAAGGTGGCGTGCGTGTCTTAGCGAAAAAAGGAAATGGCGCACCGCATTCTACCTATCCACTTTATAAGGATATTAGCAGTGCAGAAACAGGTGTTACGGGCAACTTAGTGAATCCAACGATTGTGTTACATTCCACGAATTTGCCAAGTATTAGTAAAGGTTCTGTGGTGCTTTATCGTCAGTTTGAAGTGGGTAAAATTATTAACGTAAGACCAAAAGCCAATAATTTTGATATTGATGTGTACATTTATCCGGCTTATCAAGATCTTCTAACAGATAAAAGCGTATTCTGGGTTGAAAGTGCGGCACAGATTGATATTACGCCGAAAGGCATTAGTATCCAAGCTTCACCGGTTGCTCGTTCATTAAAAGGCGCAATTAGTTTTGATAATACGGGTTCAGGCAAAAATAAAACACTTTATCCAAGTGAACTTCGAGCTAAATCAGCTGGGCAAGTGATTACGTTAATAACAGATGATGCAACCGCTTTAAGTAAAGGAATGAGTTTGCGTTATCTTGGTATGAATGTTGGTGAGGTTGAGCAGATTGCCCTTGATCAAAAAACAAATCGTATCACAGCAAAAGCATTAATTAACCCAAGTTATATGGGCATGATTGCAAAAGAGGGGACGGTATTTAAAGTGATTTCCCCACAAATCTCAGCGGGTGGAATTGAAAACTTAGATAGCCTTTTACAGCCTTACATTGATATTGAATTAGGTAAAGGTCCATCAAAAACACAGTTTAATTTAGCGCAAACCGCACAACCTCGAAATAAATACAGCAATGGCGTGCCATTTATTTTGGAAACGAGTGATGCGATGAATTTAACGGAAGGATCACCTGTGCTTTATCGCGGTGTTGAAGTGGGAACCGTTCGTAAGTTTGAATTGAATTCTTTAGGCGATCGTGTGTTGGTACATATTGCGATTACACCGAAGTATCAACATTTAGTACGCAAAAATTCAGAGTTCTGGGTTTCATCAGGTTATGATTTCAACCTTGGTTGGAAAGGCGCAGAGTTTAATACCGGTAGTGTACAGCAATTGTTGAAAGGTGGAATTTCGTTCTCGACTCCATCGGGTACGATCGTTCAACCACAAGCAACGGCAAATCAGCGCTTTATGTTGCAAGTGAAAAAACCCGCTGAAGCACCAACTTGGAATTCGGGTGCTTTACCGGCAAATCAATAAAACATAAATAGAAATAACCGCACTTTTGAATCATCAAAGTGCGGTTATTTTTTTAGGTGTTTTGAGTGGTGCTATTGACCCATATTTTTGACTGATTTTAAAAAGCCCTTGGCTGAAGTATAGACTTCATCTTTGCCCTGAGCATGTAAAATCATATCGGACATTTCACGGAATGCACCCTTCCCGCCGCCAAGTGAAAGTATATAATCCACAGCATTTTGCACATAAGGCGCAGAGTCTGCCACAGCAAAAGAAAGGCCACAGGTTGCAAAAGCAGGGAGATCGACGCTGTCATCACCAATATAGGCAGTTTGTTCTGCCGTAACACCAGCTTGTTTCATGAGATCCAAACAAGCACTTTCTTTTTCAAGCTTACCTAAAAAGAACAATTTAATTCCGAGATCACTAATTCGCTTACGTAGAATCGCAGAATCTC
This sequence comes from Haemophilus sp. HMSC61B11, assembly GCF_001838615.1. Lineage (NCBI taxonomy): Bacteria > Pseudomonadati > Pseudomonadota > Gammaproteobacteria > Pasteurellales > Pasteurellaceae > Haemophilus > Haemophilus sp. HMSC61B11. The sequence goes on along the minus strand of NZ_KV837971.1, from coordinate 223,694 downwards.
TGCCCGATAATACGGCGACATGAATACCTGCATCCATCAACATTTTGACACCAAGTCCATCGCGCACATGGAAGCTTTTAATGGCTTCGCCATTTGCATCATAATGGAGTAGTCCGTCAGTTAATACGCCATCAACATCGGTGATGACCAATTTAATTTTCTTTAATTTTTCGTTAATCATTAGCTTGAGAACTCCACTAAACCCACAACATTATTTTCATCATTGACCACAACAAGAGAGTGGATTTTCTTCTCTTTCATCAAGTCTTCTGCTTTCGCTAAGAATTCATTTTCATGAATGGTTTTCGGTGAAGAGGTCATTAATTCTTTCGCGGTTTTATTAAGCGTGTCCGCACCATTAGCGGTTAATGCTCGGCGCACATCACCATCGGTAATAATGCCTTTAAGTTGTTGATTTTCCATCACTAATGCCACACCCATGCGACCTTCATTCATAATGCTTAAACAATCAGTGAAGCTGGTTTCTGGTGTCGTAATTGGTAGGCGAGTTTGCATTTGATCTTTTACTTTGCATAACAAACGACGACCAAGACTTCCACCCGGATGGAATTTCGCAAAATCAGCTGGTTGGAAATGACGAGCAGTAATCAATGAAACGGCAAGGGCATCACCTAATGCTAAAGTGACTAACGCAGAAGTGGTTGGAGCAAGATTGTTTGGACAGACTTCACGCTCTACGGTGATATCTAAAACATAATCCGCATGACGAGCAAGTGTCGAGTTTTTATTGCTGGTTAAGGCAATAATTTTATTACCAAAGTTTTTCAAACTTGGAATCAGTTTATTTACATCATCGGTTTCACCACTATAAGAAATCAGCATCACAATATCGATCGGTTTTAACATACCTAAATCGCCATGAAAGGCTTCAGTCGGGTGCAGGAAGAAACTTGGGGTTCCCGTTGAGGCAAAAGTCGCCACCATTTTTTTGCCAATTAGCCCTGATTTACCAATACCACCAATGACTAAACGACCTTCGCAAGCAAGAATAAGATCCACAACTTGAGAAAACTCATCATCCAAGCGTTGGCTTAGTTGTGCGAGCGCTTGGCTTTCAACAGAAAGGGTTTCTCGTGCGATTTGTAAATAATTCATAGGAGATCCTTATGATAGAAGTGCGGTTGAAAATAACCGTGTTTTATGGGGCTATTCTAACGGAAGTTATTAAAAATAAGAATGAAAATTTGACCGCCCTTTGAATTCCCCCTATACTACGCCGCGAGTTGGTTAGACAATCGCTGGTTTATTGAAGCCCTTAACCGTGTTCGCACGACCTAGTGGGACAAGTAAACGAGAGGAAAGTCCGAGCTACAAAGGGCAGAGTGCCGGATAACGTCCGGGCGGCGTGAGCCGACGACCAGTGCAACAGAGAGCAGACCGCCGTGAAAACGGTAAGGGTGAAAGGGTGTGGTAAGAGCACACCGTGCCGTTGGTAACAACGTGCAGCAAGGTAAACTCCACTCGTAGCAAGACCAAATAGGAACTCAATGGGTGGCCCGTCCAGAGTTCGGGTAGGTTGCTTGAGCGGCAGAGTAATTTGTCGCCTAGAGGAATGATTGTCCACGACAGAACTCGGCTTATCGACCAACTCAATAAATTCATAAAAAAATGACCGCACTTTTGTTTTTTCGTTATCCTACTCGGGATAGAATGAATAAAAGTGCGGTCATTTTCTTTTTTGTTTTACCATAAGCTCATTTGTTCTAAATGGCTTTCTTCCGGTAACGTCACGTGTAATCCCACAAGACGAATGGATTTTCCGTGGCTACGTTGCCAAATTTGTTCCAGTAATTGCTGAAAGCTTTTTAGTGATAAAGGCAAGCCTGTTTTTTCTAAGGTCGTCACCTGAAAATCTTCAAATTTTAATTTCACCCCAATTTTGCGAAAAGCCGTTAAGGGGACATTCGGCGCGCTTCGTTCAATACGGCGAATAAGCTCAGCATAGAGATTATCTAGTAGCGCTATACCTTGTTCAACATGGCTAATATTTTCAGATAAAGTGCGTTCTACACCGATAGATTTTCGTTCTCGATATGCTTGAATTTCACGATCATCAATGCCATGGCTAAAATCCCAAATTCGCTTACCCATTTTACCGAAGATATTTAACAAAATAGATTGATCGAGTTTTTGCACATCTTCGCAAGTTTCTAATCCCATTTTCAATAAACGTTCAGAGGTAACTTTGCCCACGCCAGGGATTTTTTTCAATGGCAGTGTTTTTACAAACTGTTCAACTTCATGAGGTTGAATCACAAATTGCCCATTCGGTTTATTCATATCGGAAGCAATTTTGGCGAGAAATTTAAGCGGTGCGACGCCAGCAGAGGCGGTCAGTTTTAACTCATCAAAAATCGCTTGGCGAATTTCTTGTGCGATCCAAGTGGCGGATCCTGAACATTGTGTACAATCCGTGACATCTAAATAAGCTTCATCTAAGGAAAGTGGCTCAATGATAGAAGTGTAACGCTGAAAGATCTGATGAATTTGTGCAGATACCTGTTTATAAAGCGGCATATTAACTGGTACTAAAATCAGATTAGGGCATTTTTTGATAGCTTGTGCCGTCGGCATCGCACTGTGTAGTCCAAATTTTCGAGCTTCATAATTACAGGTGGTAAGCACACCACGTTGTCGAGAACTTCCCCCCACGGCGACAGGTTTGCCCTGTAGCGTTGGATTTTCACGGATTTCAACAGAGGCATAAAAGCAATCCATATCAATGTGAATAATTTTTCGGGTGGAATTCATGCGGTAAGTGCGGTCAAAATTAGGCGTGTTTTTAGTATATCGAAAAGAAAATAACTGTTCAACTATACAGTTATTAAAAAGCCCACATTACGTGGGCTAGATAAGAAAATTAACGATCTGAGAGAACGGTTTTATCACCAAACAGGATGACGCGTTCAATAGGATAAACATCAATTTTTTCTTGTTGGTTCATAAAGACTTTGCGTGCGTCTTCTGCCAATTGAACAAACGGAATTTGTAAATTAATATTGATGGATTTGCCTGGTTGTAATGGAGTTTCTAAATTGATTTGCATATCTTGGCTGTAAATAACTTTACGGTTATTCACATATACGCCCACCCATTGAATGTTTTTGATTGGTTTTTGACCAATGTTAGTGATTTCATGTTTGAATGCACTTAACGCTTGGCCATTTTCATCAACCACCATTTCACGATTACCAATATTGATGGCAAGGTATTTGTCGATGTTATCACTCGCTTTTGCCACTTGTTGAGTTGCTTGTGATGCTTTTGCAGGCGTTGCTTCTTTTGCAATAACTTGTGTGTTAAATGCTAAACATAATGCACCTAATGAAAGTGCGGTCAGAGATTTTAATGTTTTCATTATTCGATTCCTTATAAAAAAGTGGCAAAATTTTACCCTAACTTCTTAGGTTAATAAATAGCTTCTTTTCCTTTCTTAGATTTTTTGATAAACTGCCGAACAATTTTGGGGCTGATTCTGGATTCGACGGGATTAGCGAAGCCCAAGGTGCACGTCGAGGTGCGGTAGGCCTCGTAAATAAACCGCAAAAAAATAGTCGCAAACGACGAACAATACGCTTTAGCAGCTTAATAACCTGCTCATAGCCTTCGCTCCCCAGCTTCCGCTCGTAAGACGGGGATAAAGCGGAGTCAAACCAAAACGAGATCGTGTGGAAGCCGCCGTTTGAGGATCGAAGCACTAAATTGAATCAAACTAGCTTAAGTTTAGCGTGTCTGTCCGCATGCTTAAGTGAAATTAAAGACGAGACTAAACGTGTAGTACTGAAGGTAGAGTAATTTCGGACGCGGGTTCAACTCCCGCCAGCTCCACCACAAAATAAACCTATCAAGTCCTATAAAAGACTTTAAAGCCTTGAAAATAATGACTTCAAGGCTTTTTTATTACGCTTTTAACTTCTATCAAACTCTCGATTTTGAGTAGTACGTTTTATAGTTGGAGCTTATTGATTGGTTAAATTGTTGCATTACTAAAGTGCTTAGTAATCGGTAAATTATCAGCTAAAGGAGCAAATATGAATATTTTATTACTAGACGGTGGAAAAGAGTTTGGTCATTCGCATGGTGAGTTAAACCACACGCTTCACAAAAAAGCGAAAGAAGTTTTGACCGCACTTGGACACAATGTAAAAGAAACCGTGATTGATTCTGGCTATGATGTTGAGGCAGAAATCGAAAAATTCTTGTGGATGGATGCTGTGATTTGGCAGATGCCAGGTTGGTGGATGCACGAACCTTGGACAGTGAAAAAATACATAGACGAAGTATTAACCGCGGGACACGGCAAGCTTTACCACAGTGATGGCCGCCATCGTGTAAATCCAACTGAAGGCTATGGCACAGGTGGTTTATTGCAAGGCAAAAAACACATGCTTTCGCTTACTTGGAATGCGCCGATTGAAGCGTTCACTCGTGAAGGCGACTTCTTCGAAGGCAAAGGTGTAGATGCTTTATACATGCACTTCCACAAACTCAACGAATTTATCGGCTTGACTCGTCTGCCGACATTCTTATGTAACGATGTAATTAAAAATCCACAAGTAGAACAATACTTAGCGGACTACCAAGCACACTTGGAAAAAGTATTTGGTTAATTGCAAAAATACGTTGAAATTTGACCGCACTTAATCATTTTAAAAACCGTATGAAACGATCATTTCAGACGGTTTTTTATTTATTCATATTATTTCAATTTCGCTTTGAAGAACTGCTCGAATTTATCAAACGGAATTTTGCCCGTGTTGTTGTCGTATTCTTTAATAAATTTAGGGGTTTCCGCCATGAAATCTTTTTTGGGATTCTTCAAAATTAGGTTGAATGGTTCGTCAGGGTGTTTCTGATGGGTAAACAAGGTTTCAGATAGCTTTGAAGGCTGCCTGAAAAATATTACTTGTAAACTTACCCGTTCATTGAAAAACCCCTACATTTGGTAGGGGTCGAGTTAACAGGCTTTATTTTAGTTTGGCGGCTAGTTTGTCGAATTTTTGTTTAATGTCGGCTTTGAAGGTTTCCAATTTTTCTTTAAATTCGGCTTTGCGCTGTTTCTTCCATGCCTCGTGCGCTTGGCGTTCCACCTCCCGTTGTGCTTCTACGGCAGCCAGCACGTCCCGTTGGACGACAGTGGCATCTTGACGCAGGATGACGGTTTTGAAGCGGTTGAAGAACCCGTCCAACACGGATTCGTCGGATTCTTGAGCCAGGATAATCACGGCAGTACTGCCGTCATTCAGTTTTTGGGCGGTATTTTCTAACAGTAGACCTTCTCCGATAGTAGCCGCCGTGCCTGCGTCGCTGCCGATGAGCGCGCCGGCCGTACCACCCAGCAGCATGCCAATTGGGCCACCGAGTATGCCCACCAATGCGCCGATAAGACCGCCCGTCCAAGCCCCTCCTTCGGTGTTTGCGGTAAAGTCCGTGCTTTCCGCCGGGATAATTAGGCCGTTTTCCTTTTTAATCAGGACGGCTTGGGCAATCAAAGTATCGGCAGTCTGCGTGTAGGCCTTCAATTCGGAAAAGGCTTGATAGGCTTCGCTAGGAACGTCAAATAAGGCGACAATAACATTTTGTTTCATAGAACACTCCTTATGTGGGTTGGAAAAGCTAATCAAACACGATATGCGTTTGATTATTACCAATGTAACATATAGTGATTGAGTTAACAACTAGTGATTGAGTTAACAACGTAACGTAATAAATCGGGTTTTACCCGCGACACAGGCGAGGCGGGACTGGAAAAAGGCATTGCCAATCTGATTGTCTACGGTTCGGCATTTCTGGCCAATCCCGACTTGCGCGCCACTTTGAGCTGGGCGCAGAACTGAACTAGCCCGACCGTGCCACAATGTTCCGCAGCGTGGAGCATGGTTATACCGATTACCGGTTTTGTAATTAGCAAATAAAAGCAGCCTGCACGCGGAAAACCAAAGTGCAGACTGCTTTTTATTTTTCAGGTAGCCTTTGGCTTTCAAACGCTCCATCAGGGTACCTGAATAAATCCCCGTTCAGCTTCGCTTCTAGCGTCTCCCACCGCTCCAATTTTTCCAGCAGCAGCGTTTCAATTTCCTCCGCACAGGCTTGCAGGTGGCCGGCTTTTTCGTAGTATTTGAAGATTTCGCCTTTGCCAAAGCAAATAACGTAGAAATCGCCAATGTGCTGGAAAACTGGTTGGTAGAAAAAGGATTGAAATAAAGTAAATAGCGGTCTATTTTTGAAACGGATTTGTAAAAATGCGTTGAAATTTGACCGCACTTAAAAGCTGATTCCAACAATATCCCTACAAAAAGTTTTTCCCAGAGTACAGTTTTGTTATCATTACTCTAAAGTTTATAACGAATGGGAGTAAAACGTGGAATTTTGGCACGGTTTTTTATTAATTACAGGGATTCACTTATTAGCCGCTATTTCCCCTGGGCCTGACTTTATTTTTGTTTCTCAACAGACATTAAGTCGAGGTCGCAAAGCGGGAATGATTTGTGCATTGGGTGTTGCGTTGGGATTAGGCATACATATCACTTATTCCGTTTTGGGCTTAGCAGTGGTGATTGCACAGGCTTCATGGTTACTCACCGCAATTAAAATTGTGGGTGGCGCTTATTTGATTTGGCTAGGTGTTCACGGTTTACGTGCTAAAGCTAAAAAAGAGGTTACAGAGGTTCGCAAAATAGAAGTGGCGCCTCAAAGCCCACTCAAAACCTTATGGAAAGGTTTTTTATGCAACGTATTAAATCCGAAAGCTCCTGTTTATTTTGTTTCGGTGTTTACTGTCGTGCTTTCCCCTGATATGCCATTGTGGCAGTTAGCTATTTACGAGGTGTGGATGATGGTCTTGCAATTTGCGTGGTTTGCCGTGGTGGCATTTTTGCTTTCCATTCCTTCCGTTAATGGACAATTCCAACGTGCTGGACATTGGATCGATCGTGTACTAGGTGTCGTTATGGTTGGTTTAGGTATAAAAGTCGTTTCAAGCTAATCAAACACTTTTTTATGTTCATATCAAAAGCCGTCTGCATTTACAGACGGTTTTTATTTACCTAAGATTTTGTGAAAAACATTAAAAATGAGATAATTCTTAAACCTTTTAAGAGGCTTTATTGATAAAAATATTTGGAGAAAGCATGGAACATAAACTTGAGGACATCATTGCGATTTTTAATCAATGTTTTGAAGAAGAATATAATACGAGATTGGTTAAAGGTGGGGATGAGCCGATTTACATTCCTGCAAATGATGAGGTGCCTTATAACGCGATTTACTTTGCGAGAGGCTTTTACAGCAGCGCATTACATGAAATAGCCCATTGGTTAGTGGCGGGGAAAGAGCGTCGTAAATTAGAAGATTTTGGCTATTGGTATGAGCCGGATGGTCGTTCTGAAGAGCGTCAACGTGATTTTGAGAAGGTGGAAGTGAAGCCTCAAGCATTGGAATGGATTTTAGCCACAGCGGCGGGTTTTCGTTATTTTGCCAGTGCGGATAATTTGAATGGCAATCCTGGGGATACGCAACCATTTAAGCAAGCGGTGTATGAGCAAGTGAAAACCTATGCAGAAAAAGGCTTACCAAAACGCGCAGAAACCTTGCGTCATGCGTTGGCTCAATTTTATGGCACAGAAGATCGAATTGATTTAGCGAAATTTGATGTGACTCGCATCTAAAGTGCGGTCATTTTTAGGCAAATTTTGCGTCTGTCAATTTTCCTTAAAATCGGCTAAAATGGGCCGATTTTATTTTTGGCTTTAACTTTATAAAAATATGAAAGATTCTATTATTGCAAAACTTGAAAGTTTAAAAGAACGTTATGAAGAATTAGAGGCATTGCTAGGCGATGCGTCGGTGATTTCAGATCAGGATAAATTTCGTGCGTATTCTAAAGAATATTCACAACTTGAAGATGTGGTGAAATGTTTTAATCGCTGGAATCAGCTTAATTCTAACATTGCTGAAGCAGAGTTGATATTAGATGATCCTGAAATGAAAGAAATGGCAGAAATGGAAATTGAAGAATCCAAAGCCGAAATTGAAGAAGTTGAGCAACAACTTCAAATTCTTTTATTACCAAAAGATCCAAATGATGAATATAACTGCTATTTAGAAATTCGTGCGGGTACAGGTGGGGATGAAGCGGGTATCTTTGCCGGCGATTTATTCCGTATGTACAGCCGTTATGCTGAAAGTAAACGCTGGCGTGTTGAAATGCTCAGCGCCAATGAAAGCGAGCAGGGCGGTTATAAAGAAGTGATCGTTAAAGTAAGCGGTGATGGCGTGTATGGTCAGTTAAAATTTGAATCAGGCGGCCACCGCGTACAACGTGTACCAAAAACAGAAAGCCAAGGTCGTATTCATACTTCTGCTTGTACTGTTGCGGTAATGCCTGAATTACCAGAATCTGAAATGCCGGAAATCAATCCAGCAGATTTACGTATTGATACCTATCGTTCATCTGGTGCAGGTGGTCAGCATGTTAATACCACAGACTCTGCGGTACGTATTATGCACATTCCAACAGGTATTGTGGTGGAATGTCAGGATGAACGTTCGCAACATAAAAACAAAGCTAAAGCGATGTCTGTATTGGCTTCACGTATTGTTCAAGCCGAACAAGAGCGTCAAGCCGCAGAGCAAGCCGATACTCGCCGTAACTTATTAGGTTCAGGCGATCGTTCAGATAAAATCCGTACTTATAACTACCCACAAGGTCGTGTAACAGATCACCGTATCAATTTAACGCTCTATCGCTTAGATGAAGTGATGAACGGCAAAATTGACGAGCTTATTCAGCCGATTATTACTGAATATCAAGCAGATCAATTAGCAGCGTTATCTGAGAGTAATTAATGACCTATCAACAATGGCTTGCCGATGCTGCGCAAGCCTTAAATCAGGTAAATCCAACAGAGAATGGTAAAGTTGATGCGTTAGTGCTATTGCAACACGCAACGGGCAAATCAAGAACGCAAATTTTAGCTTTCGATGAAACGGAAATTGATGAAAAAGTGCGGTTAAAATTGACCGCACTTT
>NZ_KV837971.1:22922-214543 GCF_001838615.1 Haemophilus sp. HMSC61B11 | reverse complement strand
AAAAGTGCGGTTAAAATTGACCGCACTTTTAGATCGTCGTCTAAAAGGCGAACCTATCGCTTATATCCTCGGTGAAAAAGAATTTTGGTCCTTGCCTTTAAATGTGTCTGAAGGAACATTAATTCCTCGTCCAGATACTGAAATTCTCGTAGAAAAAGCATTACACATTGCGTTAGAAAAACTGGAAGAAAATCCACCGCACTTTCGTATTCTCGATCTAGGTACCGGCACTGGCGCCATTGCGTTGGCGTTGGCTTCTGAGCTTTCTCCTATTTGTCAAAAAAAGCATATTCAATTGGATGTTATTGGTGTTGATTTAATGCCAGAAGTCGTCAAATTAGCGCAATCCAATGCAGAAAAAAATCAGCTCAAGGTACAATTTTTACAGAGTCGTTGGTTCGAAAATGTTGAAGGGCAGTTTGATATTATCGTCAGTAATCCACCTTATATCGATGAAGCCGATGAGCATCTTTTCCAAGGTGATGTGCGTTTCGAGCCTCGTTCGGCGTTGGTGGCGGGCGAAAACGGTTTAGCTGATTTACGTCATCTTATTGAGTATGCACCAGGACATTTAAAAGATAACGGCTATTTATTGTTAGAGCACGGCTGGAAGCAGGGTGAAGAAGTGCGGTCAATTTTCTGGCAAAATCATTGGCAAGGGGTTGCAACTATACGGGATTATGGCGACAATGAGCGCGTAACGTTGGGATATTGGAAGCGGTAATGAAATACGATCAAAAAGCCTTGTATGCTGAACTGACTCATTTTTATTTGAGCATTTGTGAGAAAGAGCAACTTGATGAGCCTCGTATAAGAGGGCTTGTTGGAAGCTTGGTGCGTAAAGCTCGCCAAGCTATTCCAGAAGAATGGGATGATAAAGCTAAAATTCATCAACTCTTGCAGCTATTTTATGGCGATTGGAGCTTTCATTGCGATGCGGATAATTATTTCTATGCCCGAAATTTATACCTTCCGTATATTCTAGAAGAGCGTGAAGGCATGCCAGTGAGCCTTGGCGCTTTAGTACTTTATCTCGCCGCAAGTTTAAAATTGCCGATTTATCCCGTGAATTTCCCGACTCAACTGATTTTACGTGCTGAAGTCGATGGTGAAGTAGCGTTTATTGATCCTTGGAGTGGAAAATATATTTCAGTGGATGAATTGAAAAAGCTTTATGAAGGTGCTTTTGGTTTTGGGGCTCAAATTCAACCGGAAGATTTAGCTCGAGCAGATATTCCGATGCTTACCGCACGTTTCCGTCAGCTCGCCAAGAATGCCTTAATTCGTGAAGAACAAAACGATTTGGCTTTTAATTATATCCAATTCTTGTTAGCGGGAAGAAAAGATCCTTACGATATTCGCGATCGTGGCTTAGTGTTGGCGCAAATGGGCGCTTATCCTTCAGCCATTGAGGATTTGGAATATTTTGTGGATCAATGTCCGAATGATCCCACTTCTTCTCTGTTAAAAACTCAACTTTTAGAACTGAAAGGCGAAGCATTGAAAGATGCCAAGTCCATCCATTAAAAAGGAAATATTATGCAAAATAAAATTGTAAAAATTGGCAATATTGATGTCGCAAATGACAAACCCTTTGTGCTTTTCGGCGGGATGAACGTGCTTGAAAGTCGCGATATGGCAATGCAAGTTTGTGAAGCTTACGTGAAAGTGACTGAAAAGTTAGGCGTTCCTTATGTTTTTAAGGCATCTTTCGATAAAGCTAACCGTTCTTCAATTCATTCTTACCGTGGTCCAGGCATGGAAGAAGGTTTAAAAATTTTCCAAGAGATAAAAGAAACCTTTGGCGTGAAAGTAATTACCGATGTGCACGAAATTTATCAATGTCAGCCTGTTGCTGATGTGGTGGATGTGATTCAGTTACCGGCATTCTTAGCTCGTCAAACTGATTTAGTCGAAGCGATGGCAAAAACGGGCGCAGTGATTAATGTGAAAAAACCACAATTCTTAAGCCCAGGTCAAATGGGGAACATCGTCGATAAGTTTGAAGAATGTGGTAACGATAAAATCATCCTTTGTGATCGCGGTTCAAACTTTGGCTACGATAATTTAGTGGTGGATATGTTAGGCTTTGGCGTGATGAAAAAAGTGTCTAAAGGTAGTCCAGTTATTTTTGACGTGACTCATTCATTACAATGTCGTGATCCGTTTGGTGCTGCTTCAGGTGGTCGTCGTGAACAAGTGACTGAATTAGCCCGTTCTGGTTTAGCAATTGGGATTGCTGGTTTATTCTTAGAAGCTCACCCAAATCCAAATCAAGCAAAATGTGATGGCCCTTCTGCATTGCCACTTTCGGCATTAGAAGGTTTTGTCTCACAGATGAAAGCTATTGATGATTTAGTGAAGTCTTTTCCTGAATTAGATACATCGATCTAATAGGGAAGTGCGGTTGAAAACAGCATTGTTTCTGACCGCACTTTTGTTCTGTAAAAGGAGATAATAATGAATATTGTATTTTTAGACAGCACGGCAATTCCAAAACATATTCCTATTCCTCGTCCAAGCTTTCCGCATAACTGGGTAGAGTATGAATATACTTCCGCAGAGCAAACCATTGAGCGAGCCAAAGACGCGGATATTATTATCACCAGTAAAGTGATTTTAAGCCGTGAGGTGTTGCAACAATTACCTAAATTAAAATTGATTGCTATCACCGCAACAGGCACCAATAACGTAGATTTAGAGGCTGCAAAAGAACTCGGTGTGGCAGTTAAAAATGTGACAGGTTATTCAGCAACAACAGTACCTGAACATGTGTTGGGCATGATTTTTGCGTTAAAACACAGCTTAGCTGGCTGGCAGCGCGATCAAATCACCGGTAAATGGACAGAGAGCAAACAGTTCTGCTACTTTGATTATCCCATTACAGATGTGAAAGGTTCAACATTAGGCGTGTTTGGAAAAGGCTGTTTAGGTACGGAAATAGGGCGTTTAGCCGAGCTTTTAGGCATGAAAGTGCTTTATGCTGAACATCGACATGCCACAACGTGCCGTGAAGGTTACACGCCTTTTGAAGAGGTGCTAAAACAGGCTGATATTCTGACATTGCATTGTGCATTGACTGAAACAACTAAAAATTTAATCAATCAAGAAACCTTGTCACTTTGTAAGAAAGGTGCGTATTTAATCAATACTGGTCGTGGTCCATTGATTGATGAGCAAGCAGTTTGTGACGCATTAAAATCAGGGCAATTAGGTGGTGCTGCATTAGATGTGTTAGTGAAAGAACCACCAGAGAAAAACAATCCACTGATTGAATTAGCGAAAACGATGCCGAATTTAATTATCACACCTCATATTGCTTGGGCGAGTGATAGTGCGGTAACCACGCTAACAAAAAAAGTGACGCAAAATATCGAAGATTTCGTTCAACAATTAAATCAAAAATAATGAATTTACCTATTTCTTTATACGTCGCTCTGCGATATTGGCGCGCTAAAAGCGCTGATCGTTTTGGGCGACTTGTTGCTAATTTGGCAAGCTTTGGCATCGTATTAGGTGTGATGGCGTTGATTATTGTGCTTTCTGTCATGAATGGATTAGAAGGCTATCAAAAACAGCAGGTGCTTTCGAGCATTCCACACGCGATTGTTAGCCAAGAAACGCCTATTTCAGCAGAAAAAATGCTTGAAAATACACCGCACTTTGTGCAAAAAGCCGTGCCAATTAATACGACAAATGTTGTGTTTCAAACAGCAAAAGGCGTGAGTGCAGGACAAGTAATTGGTATTCAGTCTTTTTCAGATGATCCTTTACTGGAAGGTTTCGATCCTAGCCAATTTAATCAACTTTTACCGCAAGGTGAGTTTAAGTTGATCATTGGTGATAATCTGGCTCAAAAATTAGGTTTAGCAGTGGGCGATAAAGTTCGCTTAATGATTACTGAAAATAGCCAATATACGCCATTTGGTCGTGTGCCGATGCAGCGTTTATTTACTGTGAGTGAGATTTACTATGATTATGGCGAAGCGTCAGGCTATGAGGTTTTTGCTAATTTAGCAGATATTGGTCGCCTAATGCGTATTCAACCAGGTGAGGCTCAAGGCTATCGTTTATTCCTGGATGATCCTTTCCAAATCACAGAATTGCCGAGTTATTTTAAAGAGAGTCATATCAGCGATTGGCGTGTCCAAAAAGGGGAGTTTTTCCAAGCGGTTCGTATGGAAAAAAATATGATGGGCTTGTTGATTAGCTTAATTATCGTTGTGGCGATTTCCAATATTGTGACCTCATTAAGTTTAATGGTGGTGGATAAACAAGGAGAAATCGCTATTTTGCAAACACAAGGTGTTACTAAATCACAAGTACGTTCTATCTTTATTTATCAAGGTTTATTGGTTGGACTAGTGGGCACATTGATTGGTGCTGTACTGGGCGTATTAATTACCTTAAATCTTGGGGCAATTTTAAGTGCGGTCAATCCGAACGGTGTTTTCTTGCCAACATCCATTGAGCCTGTGCAAGTCATTATTGTGATTGCCTTTTCTTTATTGTTATCTTTATTATCAACCATTTATCCAGCTTATCGTGCGGCAAAAGTAGAACCTGCCGCCGCCTTGAGATACGAATAAGTTTTAATGGTAAATAAATGATGGATGAACAATCACTTTTAGCGCTTGATACACAACATATTTGGCATCCTTATTCTTCAGTTTCTTCTGATATGCCGCTTTATGCGGTAGAACGTGCAGATGGCGTGATGATAACCTTAAAAGATGGTCGTCGTTTGATTGATGGCATGTCTTCTTGGTGGGCGGCGTTACATGGTTATAATCACCCTCGTTTAAATGCGGCTGCACAGAATCAGTTGGCAAAAATGAGCCATATTATGTTTGGAGGATTTACCCACGAACCTGCGGTGGAATTAGCTCAATTATTGGTAAAAATTTTGCCAAATAGCTTAGATAAGATCTTTTTTGCTGATAGTGGTTCTGTTGCTGTGGAAGTGGCGATGAAAATGGCTATTCAATATCAGCACGCTAAAGGGGAAGTACAACGGCAAAAATTCGCTACCATCCGTTCTGGTTATCATGGTGATACTTGGAATGCGATGTCAGTGTGTGATCCAACCACAGGGATGCATCATTTATTTCATCATAGTCTGCCCATACAATATTTTCTTCCTCAACCCAATATTCCATTTAATGAATCTTGGAATGATAGTGCGATTGAACCTTTAGCTGATTTACTTAAGAAAAAAGGTAGCGAAATTGCCGCACTTATTTTAGAGCCTGTGGTGCAAGGCGCGGGCGGTATGTATTTTTATTCGCCAACTTATTTAGTGAAAGCACAAGCGCTTTGTAAACAATATGGTGTATTGCTAATTTTTGATGAAATTGCCACGGGTTTTGGCCGTACAGGGAAATTATTTGCTGCCGAGCATGCTGGAATTTCGCCAGATATTATGTGTATCGGTAAAGCCTTAACAGGTGGTTATTTAACTTTATCTGCAACCATTACGACCACTGAAATCGCGAAAACTATTTGTGGCGGTGAGGCTAAATGCTTTATGCACGGACCCACTTTTATGGCAAACCCGTTGGCCTGTGCAATTGCGGCAGAATCTATCCGTTTATTATTGGAAAGCCCTTGGCTGCAAAATATTCAGCGAATTGAGTCTTCCTTAAAACAACAACTTTTGCCTTTAGCTAAAAAAGATTATGTCAAAGAAGTTCGCGTATTAGGGGCGATTGGGGTGGTTGAAATGAAAAGTGCGGTAAATATGAAAACTTTAGTCCCACGTTTTGTGGAACAAGGTGTTTGGATTCGACCTTTCGGAAAATTGGTTTATGTGATGCCTCCATTTGTGATTAAAGATGATGAACTTCAGAAATTAACGGAAGGCATGATTCTGGCTTTAACTCAGGAATATGAACATTAGGATAAAAAATGGATGCTTTCAAACAGCAACTGGAACAGCTTAGCGCACAAAATCAATATCGTTCAATTCCAGATTTAGTTCATCAAGGACGATATATTATGCGAGAAAATTGCAAAATGTTGAATATGTCATCGAATGATTATTTAGGTTTGGCATCGAATGAAAACTTGCGCCAGTCTTTTTTACAGCAATATGGCGATAATTTTCCTTCTTTTACCAGTTCTTCGTCTCGTTTATTAACGGGAAATTTTCCTGTTTATACCGATCTTGAGCAGCTTATTGCTCAACGTTTCCAACGAGAAAGCGTTTTATTATTTAACAGTGGCTATCACGCCAATCTTGGTATTTTACCGGCGTTGACGACAACAAAAAGTTTAATTTTGGCAGATAAATTAGTGCATGCCAGTATGATTGATGGTATTCGTTTAAGCCAATGTGAGTTCTTTCGTTATCGTCATAATGATTATGAACATCTAAAGAATCTGCTCGAAAAAAATGCCGGAAAATTTGACCGCACTTTTATTGTAACGGAATCGGTTTTTAGTATGGATGGCGATGTAGTTGATTTGAACTATCTTGTTCAATTAAAAAAACAGTTTCCAAATACTTATCTTTATGTGGATGAAGCCCATGCAATAGGTGTTTACGGTAAAAACGGATTAGGTATTGCCGAACGAGCTAATGTGATAGCTGATATAGATTTATTGGTTGGCACTTTTGGTAAAGCCTTAGCTTCAATGGGCGCTTATGTCGTCTGTGATCAAATATTAAAAGAATGTTTGATTAATCAAATGCGTCCATTGATTTTTTCAACCGCACTTCCGCCGTTTAACGTGGCTTGGACTCATTTTATTTTTGAACGATTACCACAACTTTCAAAAGAAAGAACGCATCTTGAGCAGTTAAGTGCATTTTTACGCCAAGAAGTGGAGCATAGAACGCAAATAATGCCAAGCCAAACTTGCATCGTTCCCTATATTTTAGGTGAGAACGAAGCAACCCTCGCTAAGGCGAAAGCTCTGCAAGAGCAAGGTTATTATTGCTTGCCGATTAGACCACCGACAGTACCAAAAGGTACATCCAGAATACGATTATCTTTGACGGCAGATATGACAATGGATGAAGTAAAACAGTTTGTGGCATGCTTATAAGGAAATAATGTGAAAACGAAATTTTATGATCATCAAGGTGAGCATTTAATAGTTTATTTTGCTGGTTGGGGGACACCTCTTGATGCTGTGGCTCATTTGATTTTGCCAACAAATCACAATTTATTAATTTGCTACGATTATCAAGATTTGACGTTAGATTTTGATTTTTCTGCTTATCAGCAAATTCGTGTAGTTGCATGGTCAATGGGGGTTTGGGTGGCAGAGCGAGTATTACAAGGAATTACCTTACAATCTGCAACAGCAGTGAATGGTACAGGTTTACCTTGTGATGATAGCTTCGGTATTCCTTACGCTATTTTTAAAG
The DNA here is from genome assembly GCF_001838615.1 of Haemophilus sp. HMSC61B11. NCBI lineage: Bacteria > Pseudomonadati > Pseudomonadota > Gammaproteobacteria > Pasteurellales > Pasteurellaceae > Haemophilus > Haemophilus sp. HMSC61B11. The sequence continues at coordinate 207,168 of NZ_KV837971.1, read as the reverse complement.
GTACGCTAGAGAATCTCGAAGAAAATACTCGTTCAAAGTTTGAACGTAGAATCTGTGGTGATAAAGTATCTTTTGAACGTTATCAACAATTTTCTGCACGACCATTTAACGAAATTCATCAAGAACTCACCGCACTTTTTGCGATGATTCAGCAAGATAAAGGCACAGATCTTATTCACTGGACAAATACATGGATTAGTTCTCGCGATAAAATTTTTACACCAGCTAATCAGCACCAATATTGGGCATCGCGTTGTGCGGTTCAGGAAATAGAAGGTGAGCATTATGTGTTTTCAAGATTTACCCACTGGTCGGCATTATGGAATCATTAACTTCCGTAGATAAATCGCGCATTAAACACGCCTTCCAAAAAGCCTTAAATAGCTATGATGAACATGCATTAATTCAACAAAAAATGAATATTAAGTTAATGATGCATTTGCAAGACTATTTACCAAATGGGTCACTAGATAGCGTTTTGGAACTCGGTTGCGGTTCTGGTATGTTGAGTACGTTGTTGCAAAAACAGATTTCAGCCAATTATTGGTTATTTAATGATTTGTGCGATGTGCATTCTCTACTCGCTGAAAAACTAATTCAACCCTTTGATTTTTATTGTAGTGATGCAGAGAACTTTCCTTTTCAACGACGATTTGACTTGATTGCAAGTGCATCAGCTGTACAGTGGTTCCATCATCCTGACAATTTTATTTCCCATTGTAAAACAGGATTGAAACCTAATGGTTTATTGGCGATGACGAGCTTTGGTGAAGATAATTTAAAAGAGATTCGCCAAATGACGAATGTGGGGTTAAGTTATCCGAATTTATCTCAATGGCAAAATTGGTTAGCCAATGATTTTGAGCTTTTATGGTGTGACGATTTTAATGTAATACTAGACTTTGATACGCCATTGGATGTACTCAAACATCTGAAATATACAGGTGTAACAGCGACTAACCAGAAAAATTGGACAAGAAAAAATCTCAACAAATTTGTTGATGATTACTTACAGGCTTTTAGTTTGCCATCGGGTAAAGTGGGCTTAACTTATCATCCATTGTTTTTTATCGCACGTTATTCTCATGCTGGAAATTAGTAAGGCGTATTTATGGGCAAGGTTATTTTTGTATCGGGCATTGATACCGATGTAGGTAAAACGGTTGCAACAGGCATTTATGCTAAAAAGTTGATGGAACAAGGCTTTTCCGTTATTACACAAAAAATGATTCAAACAGGCTGTAAAAATATCGCTGATGATTTGCTTGTACATCGAAAGATTCAAGGGATTGATTTGACAGCAGAAGATTTACAAGGCGACACCTGTCCTTATCTTTTTGAATACCCTTGTTCTCCTCATTTAGCTGCAAAGCTCGAGGGGCGAGAAATTAATGAAAAAATTATTGAAAAATCCACCGCACTTCTGGCAGAGAAATATGATTATGTGCTGCTGGAGGGGGCTGGTGGATTAATGGTGCCTTATTGTGACGAGGCGACGACGTTACATTATATCCAGTCAAACAATTACCCGTTGATTTTAGTGACATCGGGAAAATTAGGTAGTATTAACCACACATTATTAAGTTTAGAGGCCTGTCGTTCTCATGGTGTGCCAGTGCTAAGCGTAATGTATAACGGTTATCCAGAATACGATTCTATCATTAGTCAAGAGACGCAAGGTTATTTAAAGGGTTATCTTAAAAAATATTTTCCTGAGACGGGATTTGAATGCTTTGAGCGTATTGAAATTTAAGCTCAGGAAAAAGTGTGATAGACTCGCGCAAGTTTTTAATGAGATGATTTGCTGCTAAAGTGCGGTTAAAAAGAGTAAAAAATGAATAACTATTTATTAAAATGCGAAAACATCAATAAATTTTATCAAGAAGGTGAAAATCAAACGCAAGTGTTAAAAGGTGTTTCTTTTTCTATGGAACCCGCAGAGTTGGTTGCGATTGTAGGAAGCTCAGGTTCAGGGAAAAGTACTTTATTGCATACTTTAGGGGGACTTGATCAGCCAAGTAGCGGGGAAGTGTTTATTAATGGACAATCCTTACAAAAAACATCGGCTAATGAATTATCTGCTTTGCGTAATCGTTATTTAGGATTTGTGTATCAATTCCATCATTTAATGGCGGATTTTACCGCACTTGAAAATGTGATGATGCCGATGTTGATTGGTCATCAAAATAAAACAGAAGCGAAAGATCGTGCCGAAAAAATGCTAAGTGCGGTGGGATTAAGTCATCGCATTACTCACCGTCCATCAGCACTTTCGGGTGGTGAACGTCAACGTGTCGCGATTGCCCGTGCTTTAGTGAATAATCCATCGTTAGTTTTAGCGGATGAGCCCACAGGGAATCTCGATCACAAGACTACAGAAAGCATTTTTGAACTCATTCAACAACTTAACCAAGAGCAAAATATCGCTTTTTTATTAGTCACTCACGACATGGGGCTTGCTGAAAAATTATCACGTCGTTTAGTCATGCAAGATGGTATTTTGAAGGAAGGTGTATAATGAATACGCCATTTTTTATTAGCTGGCGTTATCAACGTGGTAAGCAGAAAAATCCTTTAGTTGCGTTAATTTCAAAATTCTCTGCAATTGGTATCGCCCTTGGTGTAGCAGTGTTGATTGTGGGGTTAAGTGCCATGAATGGGTTTGAGCGTGAATTAAACTCGCGCATTTTGGCTGTCGTGCCGCATGTAGAAATTACAGTAAATCCACAGGGTAATGACCCCACATTAAATCATTGGCAGAAGTTAGCCGAACGTCTAAAAACGAACAAAAAAATTACCGCACTTTCACCTTTTGTGAGTTTTACTGCCTTAGTTGAAAATGGCAATAAACTTAAAGTTGTACAAGTGAAAGGGGTCGATAAACAAGCTGAAGATCAAGTGAGTTCTCTTAGTAAGTTTGTGGAAGGCGATGGCTGGCAAAAATTCGCAGAAGAAGGCGGATTGGTGCTGGGCTCTGGTATTGCCAAAGCGTTAGATGTTAAAGCAGGCGATTGGGTGTCGTTATTAATCTCTCAACCGAATGGCGAAGATCAAATGGCGCAACCTAATCGTGAGCGTGTTCAAGTGACCGCTATTTTACGTTTAGATGGTCAGTTAGACCATAGCTATGCCTTACTGGCATTACCTCAAGCGCAAGAATTAATGGGGTATCGCGAAGATCAAATTACGGGTGTCGAATTGAAAGTTGATGATCCATTCAAAGTACAAGAAATGGATTATTCGATGCTAAATGATTATCCACAACTGCTTTACATTCAAAACTGGGTGGCAAAATTTGGTTATATGTATCGTGATATTCAGCTTATCCGTACTGTGATGTATATCGCGATGGTGCTTGTAATTGGGGTGGCGTGTTTTAATATCGTTTCTACCTTAATTATGGCAGTAAAAGATAAGCAAGGTGATATTGCGATTATGCGAACCTTGGGAGCAAATAATGGCTTTATTAAACAGATCTTTATTTGGTATGGTTTGCTTGCAGGGATGAAAGGGTGTTTGATTGGTATTGTGTTAGGTGTTGTACTTGCTCTTAATCTCACTCCGATTATTCAAGGCATCGAGACATTACTCGGTAAAAAACTGTTATCAGATGGCATCTATTTCGTTGATTTCTTACCAAGCGAATTACATTGGTTCGATGTTGTATTAGTTCTTGTGGCGGCATTGGTATTGAGTTTACTTGCCAGTCTTTATCCAGCCAGTCGAGCCGCGAAGTTACAACCGGCTCAAGTATTGAGTAATCATTAATAAACAATCAGGGATTAAGCATTTAATCCCTGATTTTTTTATTGTTCAACCGTTAATCATTACTGGTTTTCTTTATCTGTTTTTAATAAGCCAGATGAACCTTCGGAATAATCGCGTGGTGGCTCTTCAGATTTGCTTTCTGATGAGGCGGTCACTAATTGCTGGGTAAATAACCCTTTGTCGGCTGGTTTATTGCCAAGCAAGGTTTCAGATGAAACGGCATAGTGACGATAGAGTTTTTGATAATCACCAATTAAGGTTTTAAATAATTCAGCACTTTCAGCGAAATGTTTTTCAAGTTGTGCTTGTTTATCGCTTAATTGTGTTTTGACTTCTTTTAGTTCAGCTTCGGTTTGAACTTGTTTTTTAACAGAACCTTTTGTTAAACGTAACAGCAAATAGCCTAAGATTACGCCAACTACAAGTCCAATCACAGCGGCTTGCCATATTTCTGGTATCCATGATTGCATACATTACTCCTTCTTTTGAATTCAGTATTTAGTGTAAAGGAAAACCGAAAAACGTTCTTTGCGGTTGATCACATTTTGAAAAATCTTGTTTATACAGCCGCAATAATAACGATCTCAACTTTCCAATCAGGATCTGCAAGTTTTGCTTCTACCGTTGCTCGGCTTGGTGGATTTTGGCTATCGACCCATTCATCCCATGCTTGGTTGAGTTGAGCATAATCTGTCATATTAGCAAGGAAGATTTGCGTGGTAAGAATTTTACTTTTTTTAGAACCAATTTCAGCCAATAATTTATCGATCAGAGAAAGGACTTCTTTGGTTTGTTCGTAAGCATTTTGCTTAACGGTTTTTTCCGGTACTTGGCCAGCAAAATAGGCAGTATTGTTATGAATGACCACTTCAGAAAAGCGTTTGCTTGGTTGAATGCGTTGAATCGACATAATGGCTCCTTTTTGATGAAGATAATTCCATTCTAAAGGCGGTTTTAGACTTTGTAAATCAAGAAATTGTGGGATAAAATAACTGAGAATTTTTATCAACTAAAGAAAACTATGAAACTCCTGATTTCGAATCAATATGGCGCCATTGTCATGGCATTATTGCCTTTTGTTTACGGTATGTTATTAGCCTCACCTGTTTGGGCGCATTTCTTTTTGCTTTTAGCTTGGTTCACCATGTATTTGCTGAGTTACCCCATGCTTAGTCTCTTTAAAGGCAAAAATATGGCGGAATATAAAAAGTGGACCATCATCTATGGTGTTGCGGCTTTTTTATTTGCGCTTCCTGCCATTTTTTATAACTGGCAAATTCTTTTCTTTATTGCCGCCATGTTTCCTTTTGTGTTGGTGAGTATCTATTACACCAAGAAAAAAGATGAACGTAACCTTCTCAATGATTTAGCGGGTATTGCGATTTTTGCCCTTGCAGGTATGGGATCCTATTATTTTTCTGACCGCACTTTTGATGAAAAAATCTGGTGGGTAGCATTGTATCCAAGCTTATTTTTTATTGGCACGACGCTTTACGTCAAATCAATGATGCGTGAACGTAAAAATCCGCTTTATCTCAAAGCCTCTATTATTTTCCACGTGCTTTGTGTACTCGGTTGCTTGTTTACCCAACAATATGTCTTATCACTTGCTTTTGTGCCAGCGTTAATTCGTGCTATTTATTTGCCAACCAAGAAACTTTCGGTTAAGCAAGTCGGTCTAATAGAATTCGGAACATCCGCCATTTTTTTGATTATTTTATTGATAGCGACATTATAAGATGAAGACATTAGCCAAACTTTTATTCCTAGCCACCTTCACGTTAAGCAGTTCAGCATTTGCCATGAAAACCATTGATTTGGTCGATAAAGCACAAATGACGGATCAGCAAAAAATGGATCTGGCGCAAAAACTAGCTGAGAAACAAGATTGGAAAGCCGTTTTTGAAATCATGTATCCTCTTGCGTTGGAAGGTAATTTACAAGCGCAAAGCAATTTAGGGATGCTTTATAATTTAGGCCGTGGAGTGGATGAAAATAAAGAGTTGGCTTATTGGTGGTTTAGCGAAGCTGCTGAGCGAGGCAGCATCAAAGCCATCAATAATTTGGCAGTGATGTATTTCAACGGTAACAACTATGTAAAACAAGATACCGCTCAAGCGATTAAATTATTTGAAACCAGTGCAACAAAAGATCCTGATGCCATGCTTACATTAGGGGAAATTTATACCAATCAGAAAGAATTTACCAAAGCCTTTGAATGGTTTCAAAAGGCTGCAAATGCGGGTAGTAATGAAGGAAAATTCCGTTTAGCTCGTTTGTATGAAGAAGGGATTGGAACACAAGTCAACATTGGTTTGGCCAAATTGCTTTATTTGGAAATTATGAATACGGCGAAAAAGGATGAAATCAAAGAAATCGCCAGACAGCGATTACAACGTTTAAGCTTGTATTAAGAAAAAGTGCGGTTGATTTTAACCGCACTTTTTTTATTTCACCTCTGCACCTTTCAACCAGCGTCTGACCCAACTGCGGTTTGGCATCACATTGTGAATCAGATCTTCGCTCATTGGTAAGGGCTCGCCATAAATTAAGGAAGCCAGTGTTTCACCCAAAAGTGGCGCAGAGGTTAATCCTCGTGAGCCTAATGCGCCGATTAAATAGAGGTTAGGGTAGTTTTCAGCTTGTTCTACTGGTTGTTTACGGCGTCGTAAATTAAACAAATTTTGATATTGTGTTTGCTGAGCAGAAAAATGAGGAACCACCGCCATCATTGGGGTGAGATCACGTACTGAACAACGCACGCCGATTCGAGCAAGGTTACCCGATGTATCCACTTCTTTTGTCCACTCTTCAGGGATATTTTGCTGAATTTTTTGTTGGTTTTCTTGTTGTTCAGTTAGGCTAAATTCACGAGTCGCATTATCACGAACATGACTTGCGCCAATACAATGACTGGTTTTTGCTTGATCTGCGGGCGTAAGATAGCCGTCATAGCACAACACGGTTTTGAGTTTAAGCAAGTTTTCTGATGTCGGAATTTGGCTCACTTGTCCGCGGACAGGATAGAGTGGGAGTTTTTGTGTTTGCTCGAATTCCGTGAGTTTATGCCCATTTGCTAAAACAACCACTTCATGGCAGAAAGTTTCATTTTCAGCTGTGGTGATTTGCCAACCATTTTTTGTTTGAGAAAGTGCGATTACTTTTTGTGATGTTTTAATTTGGACGCCTTGCTTCTCTAAAAAGGCAAAAGCATGCTGAACTAACTGACGTGGTGCAAGCCAAGCGCCTTGAGGAATAAAACCGCCCCCAAAAGGTAACGGTAAGCCCACTTTTTCACTTAATTCAGATTGGTTTAGTGACTGATATAAATCAGAAGGCAAATTCAGATCAGCGATTTTATTTAATTTACTTTCTGTTTTCTCATTGTAAGCACAAAGTGCGACACCACAGAATTCATGTTCAAATTCGATTTGTTGCTGAATTGCCCATTGTAGAAATTGATGGCCATAGGCAAAGGCATGAATATAAAAACGAATATTGCGTTCGTTATCATCGCTCAGTTGCGGATAAAAAGCGCCTTGTTTATTGCCAGATGCATTGAGGGCAGTTTGTTCATCTTCGCAATAAATTGTGATTTTTGCTCCGCGTTTAACCAATGAAATAGCTGTGCAAAGAGAAGCAATACCGCCACCAATAATGGCAATATCTTGTTCTTTGAGATTGGCTGGCTGACTATGAAACCAGGGCGTAGAAAGTGCGGGCAGCTTTTCGTGCGTTTTTTGACCGGAAAGACATTCTCGTTTTTTACCAAAGCCTTTGCGTTTCGTCATATCAAAGCCTACATTTTCTAAGCCTTTTCTGACCGCACTTGCCGCAGTAAAAGTCGCAAAGGTGCCTTGTGGTTTAGTAAAACGAAACATTTGCTGATAAAGCTGCTCATTCCACATATCGGGGTTTTTACTCGGGGCAAAACCATCTAAAAACCACGCGTCAATTTTATCATTCATATAATCGCCAAGCTGTGGCAGATTTTCAGCCACATCACCAAACCAAAGATCTAACGTGGTTTCATTAAAATGAAAACGGTAGCAACCCTGAATGGGATTAAGCCAATGCTGCTGTAACTGCTGAGCAAGGTTATAAAATTGAGGATAGGCTAAATGGGCTTGTTGTAATGCATCAAGTGGCAAAGGGTATTTTTCAAAAGAGATAAAATAAAGGCGTTTTAAAGGCGAATCTGGATATTTTTGACGAAATTCACGGAATAGCGTGGTCACCGCAAAGAAATTTAATCCTGTGCCAAACCCCGTTTCAGCAATAATAAAGTGGGCTTCTTGATAATTAACCCAACGTTCCCACAACTGATTGCCTTCTAAAAACACGTAATGCGTTTCCGCTAAACCATCTTGATTAGAAAAATACACATCATCAAATTTATCCGAAACAGGGGTATTCTCTTCGTTAAAATGAATTTTTGCGTGCTGAATGGTGAACATGTGTTAGCCCTTTTTTGCCTTATCAAATTCTTTTATAATAGCACGGAAATTTTGAGTCGGTTAAAACTTAACTGGTCGAACAAATGAATTATTGCTTGCAATATTTTCATTTCATAGTAAATTGCGTTCAGCTAACAACTGTAAGTTGAATTTAATTTCCCCTAAATCATAAGGAATAAAGAATGAAAAGAGCTGTAATTACTGGTTTTGGTATTATTTCAAGTATCGGTAACAACAAAGAAGAAGTTTTGGCTTCATTAAAAGCAGGTAAATCTGGTATTGAAGTCGTGCCTGAGTTTGTTGAAATGAAAATGCGTAGCCATGTTGCGGGCACAATCAAACTTGATCCAAGCGAGCACATCGATCGTAAAGTATATCGTTTTATGGGTGATGCGGCAGCTTATGCATACCTTTCTATGCGTGAAGCGATTGAAGATTCAGGTTTAACAGAAGATCAAGTTTCAAATGACCGCACAGGTCTTGTAATCGGTGCAGGTACTGGTTCAGCTCACAACCAATTAGTGGCTTGTGATGCAGTACGTGGTCCACGCGGTGTGAAAGCAATTGGTCCTTACGCAGTAACTAAAACCATGGCTTCAAGCGTATCAGCTTGTTTAGCAACTCCTTACAAAATCCGTGGTGTAAACTACTCAATCAGCTCTGCTTGTGCAACGTCTGCACACTGTATCGGTCACGCAGTTGAATTAATTCAATTGGGTAAACAAGATGTAGTTTTCGCGGGTGGTGCGGAAGAATTATCTTGGGAATGTGCTACTGAATTCGATGCAATGGGTGCCGTTTCAACTAAATACAATGATACCCCAGAAAAAGCGTCTCGTGCTTACGATGCAAACCGTGATGGTTTCGTTATCGCAGGCGGTGGTGCTGTTGTAGTGGTTGAAGAATTAGAACACGCATTAGCACGTGGCGCAAAAATCTACGCTGAAATCGTAGGTTATGGCGCAACCTCTGATGGTTACGACATGGTAGCACCAAGTGGTGAAGGTGCTGAGCGTTGTATGAAACAAGCAATGGCAACTGTGGATACCCCAATTGATTACATCAACGTACACGGTACATCAACACCAGTTGGTGACGTAAAAGAATTAGGTGCAATCAAAAATGTATTTGGTGACAAAATTCCTGCGATTTCTTCAACCAAATCAATGACTGGTCACTCTTTAGGTGCAGCAGGTGCACACGAAGCAATCTATACCTTATTAATGTTACACAATGACTTTATTGCACCAAGCATTAATATCGAAACATTAGACGAAGCAGCAGAAGGCTGCAATATCGTGACTGAAACAAAAGAAAATGCAGGTTTACAAACTGTGATGTCAAACAGCTTTGGTTTCGGTGGCACAAACGCAACTTTAGTTTTCAGACGTTATAACGGCTAATTAAAAAATCCTTAAAATCTAACCGCACTTTGGGGCTTCCAAGTGCGGTTTTTTCTTATCATTGCTTCTTTTTTCCTCGCTCATAAAAGAGAACAACATTTAAAATGTGATCTAGTTCAAATTTTTGAATAAAAGAATAAAATTTTTTTATTTTTATAAAAATCTATATAAAAACGCGATTCTCTATGTTTTTTATTTTTAATCTTTATTAAAAACTTTATTTTTGATTTTTGTAGATTTTAATGCTTTTAAATTTGTTTTTTTAGACTTTTGCAATGCTAGACAAGTTGTTTTCTTTCGGTATGATGGTTCCATTGTTTTGACAACGAATCGTAGTAATAAAAGTGCGGTCAGTTTTAGGAGTAAAATATGAAGAAATTATCTGGTGCGGAAATGGTGGTTCAGTCTTTGCGTGACGAAGGCGTTGAGTATTTATTTGGTTATCCAGGCGGTGCCGTATTGGATATTTATGATGCAATCCATACCCTTGGTGGGATTGAACATATTTTAGTCCGCCATGAGCAAGCTGCGGTACATATGGCAGATGGTTATGCACGTGCGACAGGTAAAGTGGGTTGTGTGTTAGTCACATCAGGACCTGGTGCGACCAATGCGATTACGGGTATTTTGACCGCTTATACTGATTCAGTACCAATGGTGATCATTTCAGGTCAGGTAATGAGTAGCTTAATCGGCCGTGATGCGTTCCAAGAATGTGATATGGTGGGGATTTCTCGTCCAGTGGTTAAACACAGCTTTATTGTTAAGAAAGCAGAAGACATTCCAGGTATCTTGAAAAAAGCCTTTTATATTGCTTCAACAGGCCGTCCAGGCCCCGTTGTCGTAGACATTCCAAAAGATACCGTAAATCCAACTTTAAAATATCCTTACGAATATCCAAAATCTGTTGAGCTTCGTTCTTATAATCCAACGGTAAATGGTCACAAAGGTCAAATTAAGAAAGCGTTAAAAGCATTATTAGTGGCTAAAAAACCGGTTTTATTCGTCGGTGGTGGTGCTATTGCAGCAGGCTGTCATGAGGAATTAACGCAATTTGCACAACGTTTAAATTTACCGGTTACCTCATCATTAATGGGCTTAGGTGTGTATCCAAGTACTGACAAACAATTCTTAGGTATGCTTGGGATGCACGGGACTTATGAAGCCAATACAGCCATGCATGAAAGTGATTTAATCCTTGGTGTTGGTGTTCGTTTTGATGACCGAACTACTAACAACTTAGATAAATATTGTCCGAATGCAAAAGTGATTCAGATTGATATTGACCCAACCTCTATTTCTAAAAACGTCCCTGTTGCGATTCCAATTGTAGGTAACGCGAAAAATGTATTGGATGAGTTCTTAAGCTTATTAGGTGAAGAAATTGGTTCGCGTCCACAAAACCAATTAGAAGATTGGTGGAAACAAATTGATGAATGGAAAGCGAAAAAATGCTTGGATTTCGATCGCACTTCAGGCGTCATTAAACCACAGCAAGTCATGGAAGCCGTATATCGCATCACAAAAGGCCAAGCTTATGTGGCATCGGATGTAGGGCAACACCAAATGTTTGCCGCATTACATTATCCGTTTGATTTACCGCGTCGTTGGATCAATTCGGGTGGTGCGGGTACCATGGGCTTTGGTTTACCAGCTGCATTAGGGGTAAAACTTGCGCATCCTGAAGCAACTGTGGTTTGTGTAACGGGTGATGGCAGTATTCAAATGAATATTCAAGAGCTTTCAACAGCAACACAATATGGTATTCCTGTTGTGATAATTTGCTTGAACAACCACTTCTTAGGCATGGTAAAACAATGGCAAGATTTGATTTACTCAGGCCGCCATTCTCAAACTTATATGAATTCTTTACCGGATTTCGTGAAGTTAGCGGAATCTTATGGTCATGTGGGAATTCAAATTTCTACACCAGATGAATTAGAAAGCAAATTAAAAGAAGCCTTCAGTATTAAAAATAAATTGGTCTTTGTTGATATTAACGTTGATGAAACCGAACACGTTTACCCAATGCAAGTTCGCGGCGGGGCGATGAATGAGATGATTTTAAGCAAACCACAAGAGGAGAAAGAATAATGCGTAGAATTTTATCTGTTTTATTAGAAAATGAATCCGGTGCATTATCTCGTGTGGTCGGCTTATTTTCCCAACGTGCATTTAACATTGAAAGCTTAACTGTGGCACCAACCGATGATCCAACGCTTTCTCGTATGACGATTGAAGCGGTGGGTGATGAGCAAGTGCTCGAACAAATCGAAAAACAACTTCACAAATTAGTGGATGTATTTAAAGTTATTAACTTGAGTGAACATGAGCACGTTGAGCGTGAAGTGTTGTTAGTGAAAGTGCGAGCAACGGGTTCATCACGCGATGAGCTAAAACGTTTAGCAGACATCTTCCGTGGTCAGATTGTGGATGTAACAACAAAATCCTACACGATTCAATTAACGGGTACAAAAGACAAATTAGATGCTTTTGTTGAGGCTGTGAAGGAAGAAAGTACATTACTTGAGATTGTTCGTTCAGGCTTAATTAGCCTTTCTCGTGGTGAGAAAAATATTCTCTAATGATGTAGAAAGTGCGGTTAAAAATAACCGCACTTTTGAAAACAAAAAAAGGAAGTCATAATTGACTTCCTTTTTGTTTATTCTGAATGAATATTAAGCTTCCGATTTATTAGTGAATGCGATATATAAACAAACTGCAAAACCGGCAATTAAAACATAAGGCGTAAAGATTGGAACGCCAGTAGGAGCTGCTGCGAAACCAAAGTTATGTGCCGCTGCTGCGCCCAGTAGCATACCGAGCACAAATAATGCCGAGTCATTGTTCCCTTCACCAATATTGACTAATTGCTTACCAGGGCAACCACCGCCTAATGCAAAGCAAAGACCGCAAAGCGCCATAGAAAGGAAATTGTAGAGATAGTCATTATGCGCAATAGGTTGTTTTTCAAAGCCCAAATGGAATTGACCTAATAAGGCATTGGTTATTGCCGCAAAGACAATCAATGCAATCACGCCATTTAATAAATGCGCATCACGGAAGAGGACAAAGTTTCGGAATGCCCCAATGGTGCAAAAACGTGATTTTTGCATCAGCACACCGAGAAGTAATCCGCCAGCAAGTGACATCCAAATAGCCGCATGTTGTGCACCAGGGCCTTTTTCAGAGGTGTAAATTGCTAGATTTTCACCAAATTTAAATTGGGTTAAGGCTAAAACAAGCAAAATCACGGCAAAGATTGGACCGATTAAGCCAGAAGATTGGCTTTGTTCCTTCGATTTACCTAATGAGAATCCTCGATTAGCGAGGAAAATGCCACCTAATACACCGGCAAATAATCCTATGATACCGGCAATTGCAGTGAGATCACCGCCACCTAATCGTAAATAAGCACGCCATGGACAACCTAAGAAAATGAGCGCACCAAGCATCGCAAAAAAGCCTAAGCTAATACGAGCGAGTGGGGCAGAGCCTCCACGAGGTTTAAATTCCTTAGATAAGAATGCACTGGCGAGTGCTCCTAAAACTAATCCAATGAGTTCTGGGCGAAGGTATTGTAATGGGGCAGCGTGGTGTAATCCAAGCGATCCGGCTGTATCTCGTAAGAAACAAGCCGCACAAAATCCCATATTACCAGGATTGCCATTGTAAGTGAGAAGTGGCGCAACGATACCAAGTGCAGCACCTGCAACCACAGGCCAAGTTAAAATTTTCATAATTAGACCCTTGTGATATCTGAAGTTAAATTGAATTGTTTGTTTTTAATAATAAAAACAAAGGTATTGTAAAAAGAGTTGAAAAATAAAGAAAGTTTATTTTCTTGAAATTGTGAGCGGGATCAATTAATTGATATTAGTAACCTTTAAATCCATCTTCCCAAATGCAATTCTACAATATCAACTAAATGTCGAAGGAATGTGGTGTCTTGATCGTTATGGAAACGGTCAGTGTCTCGAGATTTGAAGAGTAAAAGTGCGGTTGGTTTTTGAGAGGTTCCACCTAAACGGCAAATCGCCACAGAGCCGATAGGGAGCTCTTCAGGAAGGAACATCAGGGCTTTTTCTTTATTGGAGAGATCGCCTAAATAGAATTGGCGTAAGCCCATACGCTCTAAGCGAATGAGTTCAAAGGCTTTTCTGTCTAACCAATGTTGTTCAGGAATAGTGCTATTTTTTTTCCAGCTGTCTGTAAAAAGTAAGATTTTGGCACCTTCTAGCTCATAACCTTTTGCCCAGTCATCTAACTTTTCATTGATGACGATAAAGTCTTCTGTTTGAAATAGTTTTTTCTGCAAAGGCAGAAGAGCAAAGAAGATATCCGCTTCTTGATGAGCAAGCAGATGAAATTTTTCGAGGAGTTGAGTAAGCGTTTTGATTTGTTCTCGTTGCTGAGCAAGTTGTGCTTCGACTAATGAAATTGTCCCTTCTTCATGGCTATGTGGAATGGTAAGCTGTTGAAGTAGCTCAGGACGATGGATAAAAAAATCAGGGTGATTTTTTAGGTAGTCAGCAATATCTTGTTCAGTCATCAAAAACTCCTTAAAAAATAACCGCACTTGGCTGTGCCAAAGTGCGGTTTATTTTTATGCTATTTTAGGCTGTAAATGGATCGCGTAAAATCATTGTTTGAACACGATCTGGACCCGTTGAAAGGATAGCAACCGGTACGCCAGTTACTTCTTCGATACGTTTGATGTAATCACGGCAAGTTTGCGGTAATTTATTTACATCAGTCACTCCGAAGGTGTTTTCTTTCCAACCAGGCAAGGTTTCGTAAATAGGCTCTACGCCTTCCCAATCTTTCGCTGCTAATGGCGCATATTCAACGATTTCACCATTTGGCATTTTATAAGCCGTACAGATTTTCACTTCATCGAAACCATCTAATACGTCTAACTTGGTCATACAGAAACCAGAAATCGAGTTAAGTTGAATTGCACGACGAATCGCTACAGCATCAAACCAACCACAACGACGTGGACGACCGGTTACCGCACCAAATTCGTTACCTTTACGAGCAATTTCAGCACCAGTTTCATCGAATAATTCTGTGGTGAATGGACCGCCACCAACACGTGTACAGTATGCTTTGATGATACCTAACACATAGTCAAGGTTGCGAGGACCGAAACCAGAACCTGTTGCTACGCCACCTGCCGTGGTGTTAGAACTGGTCACATATGGATAGGTGCCGTGGTCGATATCAAGCATGGTACCTTGTGCACCTTCGAATAGGATGTTGTCGCCATTTTTACGAGCAGTATCTAAGATGGTTGTGATATCTGCCACCATGCCAGTAATAATATCGGCTACTGCGAACACGTCGTCTAATGTTTTTTGATAATCAACAGGTTCTACTTTGTAGTAGTTCACCAATTGGAAATTATAGTATTCAAGGATATTTTTTAATTTTTCAGCAAAGGCTTCACGATTGAATAAATCGCCCACGCGTAAACCACGACGAGCCACTTTATCTTCATAAGCTGGGCCGATACCACGACCGGTTGTACCAATAGCTTTTTTGCCTAATGCAGCTTCACGCGCGAGATCCATTGCAACGTGATAAGGTAGAATTAATGGACAAGCTTCTGAAATTAATAAACGTTCACGCACTTTGACGCCACGGTTTTCTAATTCGCCCATTTCCTGAATTAATGCGGCAGGAGAAAGCACCACGCCGTTACCGATTAAACAGGTCACGTTATCACGTAAAATACCTGATGGAATTAAGCGTAATACGGTTTTTTCACCATTAATAATTAACGTGTGGCCTGCGTTATGACCACCTTGGTAACGCACCACATATTTAACGCGATCTGTTAATAAATCAACGATCTTGCCTTTCCCTTCATCGCCCCACTGAGCGCCAAGAACAACAACACTTTTTCCCATAATTTCCGCCTTAAGTTTGCGTAAGTTTATAAATCAGACAAACGATTACTTTACTCTTTTTTAGCCGTAATCTCAAATTTTAAACGTAAAAAAGTGCGGTTATTTTTAACCGCACTTTTAGTAAATTTTTTATTCAAACAACGATTTATGTAATGAACGAACCACGTCATCTGCTTTGTCGCTCATCGCGAGCATACAAATGTTATTGGTGCTTGCACCATAACTAATCATGCGGATGTTATAGCCTTCAAGGGTGTCAAAAATACGTTTCGCCACACCTGAAGCAAGGTGTAAATCATTTCCAATTAATGCGACAAGAGATAAGCCTGTATCAACTTTCACAGTGCAGTATTGACTTAATTCTTCTAATAATTCCGGAGAAAGTAATTCTACACCAGATGACGCTGAGCCAGTTTTATCTAAGGTTAATGCAATGCTTACCTCAGAGGTTGTGATCGTATCGACTGAAATTTTATATTTCGCTAAGATAGTGAATACATTCGCCAGGAAGCCCTGTGCATGTAGCATACTGAGACTTGAAAGCGTTAGTAGGGTTTGATCGCGACGTAATGCAATTGCACGGAATGTTGGGCGAGGTTGCGGATCTCGTGTTACCCAAGTACCACCAGCTTCAGGTGCTTTACTTGAACCCACATAAACAGGGATATTACTACGAACGGCAGGAAGCAATGTCGCAGGGTGTAATACTTTCGCCCCAAAGGTTGCCATTTCGGCTGCTTCAGCAAAGCTCATTGTATCAATACGTTGTGCATTTGGTACGACACGTGGATCGGTCGTATAAATACCTGCCACATCAGTCCAAATTAAGACATCTTTTGCGTTTAATACTTCAGCTAAAAGTGCAGCAGAGTAGTCACTACCACCACGGCCTAAAGTAGTCGTTTTACCGCTTGGTTCACGACCGATAAAGCCTTGAGTGATAACTAATTCACCTCGATCGATTAATGGTTTTAATAAATTATCGCAGTTCGCTTGAGTTTGTGAATCATCTGGTGCGGCTTTACCAAAGTTATCATTAGTTGCCACTAAAGTACGTACATCAACCCAGGTTGCAGATGTCTGTAATTCTCTTAATACTTCAATGAAAATTTGCGTTGATATCATTTCACCATGACTAATGAGCTCATCAGTTAAAGCAAGTGATGTCGCAAGGCTAGCGGCTTCAGAAAGTGCGGTAATATTTTCTAAGTATTTTTCAATGACAGGGCGAACACGGCTGTCGTCTTTTAATTCATTTAAAATATTTTCTTGAATTTGGCGGACTTCACCAATTAATTTTGCGCGTTCTTCAGCTTCTACGCCATTGGCTAAGGCAACTAATAAGTTTGTTACACCAGCAGAGGCAGAAAGCACGACAACGCGAGTATTAGGATCTGCAATAACGATTTTGGCACAAGCTTGCATAGCGGAATAGTTTGCGACAGACGTACCGCCAAATTTTGCTACCGATAAATGAGACATAAGATAATCCTCTAAAAATGAAAAAGTAAGATGTTGTGTTTTATGATAGCTATTAGAAATAGCGATTTAAGTAAAAATTGTCAAATAAATATGATAAAAAATCGTATAAAAATCTTTTTATTTAGATCTTTTTTGATTAAATAGGGTAAAAATTAAAGAATAGTTAACTATTCAGCAGGTATTGGTAGCGGTTCTGGTGTGCCGAGAAAGTAGGGTTTTACTCCGATAATTAAGTCTAATACGGCTTTCACGCGAGCAAACATTTCGCGGACACGTGTCCCAAAATAAACTTCTGGCTGTTTTGCGGTGAAACAAATGGCATCAATATCGTAATGTTTAGCAATAAGCAGCGCGCGTTCACAATGGAATTTTTGACTGATGATCGTAAAGGAAGGAACTTGGAAAACTTTATTTGCTCGCACAACAGAGTCTAAAGTGCGGAATCCTGCAAAATCTTTAAACATGACGCTTTCAGACACGCCCATTTTACGTAGATCCAAAAACATGGTACGTGGTTCGTTGTATTGAATCGTGCGGTTATCGCCACTTAGCAGTAAATAATCGACTTTATCTTGATCGATTAAGCGTTTTGATGCCTCTAAGCGATAGTCATAATATTTATTGGTTTTTCCTTTGGTGACATATTTAGACGTGCCTAGTACCAATGCGTAATGGCGATGAGGAAGTATTTCGACGTCTTCATATACGCGATCCTGTACGTAGAAACTTACGGCACGATCAATTATGAAACAACTTATTAATGCAACCAAAGAGAACCCCAAGACATAGCTAAGGAGCTTTTTTAAAGGAAGGCGTAACGAAGCTAAGAGTGCGGTCATTTTTGATAGCATTTGAGAGAGTAGTTGCATCTAACCAACATACTTAAAAATTAAAGTAAGTTCAAGTGCAATTTATCTAGGAAATGGATAGAATGAAATTTGGCCGTCTAAACGGCTAAAATTTCTTGACAAAAAAAATAAGCTGTTGATAATTGGCGAATCACCAATTTAAAAGGTTATTATTTCAATGGCTGTGCAAAATGCCGTGCTTTTTCAAGACAATCCCCTCCAATTAACATTGGGTGGGCAGCTTTCGCCTATTAATGTCGCATATCAAACTTACGGCACTTTAAATGCAGATAAAAGCAATGCTGTATTGATTTGTCATGCCTTAACAGGAGATGCCGAACCTTATTTTGATGAACCGAATAAAGATGGTTGGTGGCAAAATTTTATGGGGGATGGCCTTGCATTTGACACATCTAAATATTTTTTCATTTGTTCAAATGTATTAGGCGGGTGTAAAGGAACAACGGGACCAAGCTCAATTAATCCCACTACAGGAAAACCTTACGGTAGCCAGTTCCCCAATATTATTGTTCAAGATATTATCAAAGTACAAAAAGCGTTACTTGACTATCTTGGCATTACGCATTTAAAAGCAATAGTGGGTGGCTCCTTTGGCGGTATGCAAGCTACACAATGGGCAATTGATTATCCAGATTTTATGGATAATATTGTGAATCTTTGTTCTTCTATCTTCTTTAGTGCAGAAGCCATAGGGTTTAATCATGTGATGCGTCAGGCTGTCATTAATGATCCCAATTTTAATAATGGCGATTATTATGAGGGGACACCGCCTAATCAAGGGCTTTCCATTGCTCGTATGTTGGGAATGTTAACTTATCGGACCGATGTACAGCTAGCCAAGGCATTTGGACGAGCGACTAAATCTGAAGGACAATTTTGGGGTGATCACTTTCAAGTGGAATCCTATTTGAGTTATCAAGGTAAAAAATTCTTAGAGCGTTTTGATGCCAACACCTATTTGTATTTATTGCGTGCGCTCGATCTGTATGATCCAAGCGTAGGGTATACAGATGTAAAAGAAGCCTTATCCCGAATTAAAGCCTGTTATACATTAGTTTCAGTGACAACAGATCAACTATTTAAATCCATTGATTTGCATAAAAGTAAACAGCTTTTAGAGCAAGCTGGCGTGGATTTAAGATTCTACGAATTCCCATCGGATTATGGTCACGATGCATTTTTAGTGGACTATACAGCGTTTGAAAATAAAATCCGAAGTGGATTAGAAGGCGAGTTTGAATAAGAACAATAGAAAAGGCGGAAATCTCCGCCTTTTTTGATCGTTATAGATGGGTCACGAAACGTGATAAATCTTTTGGTTTACAGTCTCTTTCTAATTTTTCAGCGGCCGTACCAATTTGTAATAAGGCAACGATCTTATCATTTTTGTCGCAACCAAACGCTTCACGTAATTCACGCCCTTCAACGAGAGGACCAGTTGCCCAAAAACTTTCAAAACCCAGTGCGTTGCCCGCAAGTTGAATCGCATAAGTTGCTGCACCTGCAGTAAGCATTTGTTCCCAACCTGGTACTTTTTTCACTTCATGATTAATTTTAGCAATTACCGCAATGACCATCGGTGCACGGCGTGCAAAATTCTCTGCTTTTTTTAATCGCTCTTCACCTAACTCAAATTCAGCTACTGCAGCTTTGAGCAAGCTTTCCAATTTACTTAAACCTGTGCCTTGAATTACCACGAAATGATAAGGCTCAAGCTTACCATGATCAGGTGCATGTAAAGCGGCTTGAAACATTTGTTCTAATTGTACTTGGCTAGGGGCTGGTGCCGTTAATTTTTTATTGGATTTACGTTGTGTTAAAAGAGTTAATGCATCCATAGTATTTTCCTTCTTCTAATTAAGTGCGGTTGATTATAGCATAGTTTTTCATGGGACTTTATGATAGGCTACGCACAATTTTTATTTCTATTTTAAAGGTTTAATTTCGCATGAATAACATCTTAAGCGTATTGAAATTTTGTTGTAAAGCGCTCAATTTTATCCGAAATCTTGTGATGAATTTTGTGTTTTTATTATTTGTTTTAGCGTTGATTTTTCTTGTCGGTCTTTTTGGGGATGGTAAGAAAAGCCAAGTCTTATCAGGTGATCAAGGTGCATTATATTTAAATTTAACGGGCTATCTTGCGGATAACACGGAAGATATGTTGAGTTGGGAAAAGGAACTCCAACGTTTAAATAATGAAAAAGTCTCTTATAAATATTCAACCTTTGACGTGGTGCAAAGTATTTTATCTGCGAAAGATGATGAACGAATTCGTGGTTTAGTGTTGAATTTAAATGACTTTGAAGGGGGGGATCTTCCATCATTAGAGTATGTAGGAAAGGCCATTCAAAGTTTTAAAGAATCAGAAAAGCCAGTTATTGCTTATGCTGACAATTACACACAGTCACAATATTTTCTTGCGAGTTTTGCGGATGAAATTTATCTCAATCCGATTGGACAAGTCGGTATTCAAGGTTTACGTCAGGAAAATCTTTACTTTAAATCCATGCTCGAAAAACTTGAAATCACACCTCATATTTTCCGTGTAGGGACTTATAAGTCCGCGGTAGAACCTTTCTTGCGTGATGATATGTCACCAGAAGCACGAGCGAATATGCAGAAATGGCTTGGGGGTATGTGGCAAAACTACATGCAAACGTTAATGGTTAATCGTCATATTACCGCTAATGATGTATTACCGAATGCACAAAAATATATTAGTGATTTAAAAGCGTTAAAGGGTGATGAAACGGCTTATGTGAAAAAACGTCAGTTAGTGACACATTTTGCGACAAGATTGGATTTAGATAAAAAATTGACCGCATTTTTTGGTCAAGATGCAGAGGGAAATACTAAATTATTAGATTTTGAAGATTATTTATCTGATTTAGGTGATCGTTTCTCTGTTGATCCAAATGAAAAAAATATTGTTGCGGTAGTGAATGTCGAAGGGACAATTATTGATGGGGAAAGTGATGAGGAATCAGCTGGTGGCGATACCATCGCGAAGTTATTGAGACAAGCCTACAATAACGAGAAAGTAAAGGCGGTTGTTCTCCGTGTTAACTCTCCTGGTGGTAGTGCTTTTGCATCTGAAATTATTCGCCAGGAAACTGAAAATCTTCAAAAAGCAGGCAAACCTGTTGTGGTATCCATGGGGGGGATGGCAGCCTCTGGTGGTTATTGGATTTCTTCAACTGCTGACTATATCGTGGCAGATAAAAATACGATTACGGGTTCAATCGGGATTTTTGCATTATTCCCAACCTTTGAAAATACAATCAAAAAAATGGGAATGAGTACCGATGGCGTATCGACAACGGATCTCGCGGAAACGTCAGCTTTAAGTCCATTGGGTAAAAATACTCAGGATATTTACCAACTTAGTATTGAAAATGGTTATGATCGTTTCTTAGATGTGGTAAGCCGTGGTCGTCAATTATCAAAAGATAAAGTAGATAAAATTGCTCAAGGCCAAGTTTGGTTAGGGCAAGATGCACATAAAAATGGTTTGGTGGATGAATTAGGCGATATAGATGTAGCCATTGAGAAAGCTGGTGCCCTAGTAAACCAAAATCCAGATAAATATATGGATAGCTTTAGTGTGCAATGGTTAGTTGATGAAGATGATAGCTTCTTAGCAAAATTAGATCACAAGCTTAAGCAAAAAGGGCAAGTATTATTGACAAATTGGTTGGGATTGCCACAGGAAGTACATCAAGTGAAAAAACAACTGAATGTGTTAACCAAATTTAATGATCCAAAAGGGCAGTATTTGTATTGTTTAAATTGTGGTTCGGTTAAGTAAAACAGTAAAATATAAAAAGGGCGGAATGTAATTTCCGCCCTTATTTTTTTACCCAAATAGCTTATTTTTCATTTTTGATATTAGAGAAAATATTCGCCAAAATTGGACCCGATACATTGTGCCAAAAACTGAATAAAGCGCTTGGTACTGCAGCAATTGGGTTAAAATGTGCAGCAGCCAGTGCAGCACCTAAAGCAGAGTTTTGCATCCCCACTTCAATTGCCACCGCTTTACTATCCGCCGTATTAAGTTTGAATAATTTTGCCGCAAAGTAACCAATTAAATAGCCTAAGCAGTTATGTAAAACTACCACGCTGAAAATTAATAGGCCTGATTCTATGATTTTATCTTTGCTTACTGCCACTACAGCTGCCAAGATTACGACGATAGAAATAACAGAGACTAATGGCATAGTTTGGCTAGCTTGTTCCACTTGCTTTTTGAAAAGTGCATGAACGACTAAACCTAAGAAAATTGGGAATAATACCATTTGTAATACAGACATAAACATCGCGCCCGCATTAATATCTAACCATTGGCTTGCTAATACATAGAAAATAGCAGGCGTTAATATTGGCGAAAGTAAGGTTGAGATTGTCGTACAAGCGACAGAAAGCGCGGTGTTACCTTTTGCTAAGTAAGTCATTACGTTTGATGAAGTCCCCCCCGGGCAAGACCCCACAAGAATCACTCCCACCGCTAAATCAGCCGGTAAATCAAAGGCTTTTGCTAATCCAAAGGCAATAGCCGGCATAATAATAAATTGCCCTGCTACACCAATGAATACTGATTTAGGGTGTTTAGCCACTTCAGTGAAATCAGCAAAAGTTAAGGTAATTCCCATACCAAACATCACCAAACCTAAAAGGTAAGGAATGCATGGTGCAAAAATTTTGAATTGCTCAGGGAAGATAAAGGCGAGAAGAGCAAAAACAATCGCCCATAATGCGAAAGTTTTGCTCATAAAGTTAGTGAGTTTTAATAACGCTTGCATAATTGCTTTCCTGTTTTGTTAAAAAGAGTGAAAAGAGCGGTCAATTTTAAAGACGTTTTTTTGAGATGTCTATGCCTAACTTATTTTAAAGAGAATTAGGAAGTCGTTGTTTGCCAAGCATTTTCATCAAGCAATTGACCAAAATGGCTTTCTACAAGTAGGCGAGTAATATTGTTTTGAGGATTAGAAAAGATCTCTCTTGGTTTACCAGATTCGATAATTTCACCATCATCCATCACCAAAACTTGATCTGCAATATGTTTGATAATGCCTAAATTTTGTCCAATATAAATATAGGAAATGCCTAAATGTTCTTGTAAATCTAAAATCAGATTAAGCAATTGAATACGCACAGAGGCATCTAATGTACTCAATGCATCATCAATAATAATGATCTCGGGTTG
Organism: Haemophilus sp. HMSC61B11; assembly: GCF_001838615.1. Taxonomy (NCBI): domain Bacteria; kingdom Pseudomonadati; phylum Pseudomonadota; class Gammaproteobacteria; order Pasteurellales; family Pasteurellaceae; genus Haemophilus; species Haemophilus sp. HMSC61B11. The sequence goes on along the minus strand of NZ_KV837971.1, from coordinate 184,065 downwards.
AAGAATCAGTGCACGAGCCAAGGCGATCCGTTGTTTTTGACTGACAGATAAATGCTTGATTTTAAGATTTGTATAATCAGGATAAAGTCCGACTAATGAAAGCGTTTCAAAGATTTTTTCATTACGCGTTTCTTCATCCCAATCGGTAATTAATCGTAGTGGTGCATCTAAGGCTTGCCCAATATTTAAGCGAGGGTTAAACGCTGAATTCGCATCTTGGAAAACCATTCGAATATGCTGTGCACGATAGTGAAAATCTTCAAATTGTAATGGTAAACCATTAAATAAGATTTTCCCTGATGTAGGAGGGGTAATTCCTGCAATCATTTTCACTAATGTTGATTTACCCGAACCATTTTTACCGATAATCGCAAGGGTTTCTTTACGGTTAAGTGTAAAGCTGACGTCTTTTACCGCATAAAATTGCTCTGAGCCCAAAAGTTTGGTGGGTTCATCAAAGGTTTTACTGAGATTTTCCACTTGTAATAATGGCATTATTCGTTTCCTTTTGAGTCGGTATTGAGCGTAAGCGGTGAAGTTTCAATTTTATCTTTAAACTGCCGTTCTCGAAGATTAATCGGATGATGGCAGGAAAACTCATGCTGTTTAATACGATATCGGCTTGGCTTTTGAATGCATTCCCGTTGCGCAAAAGGGCATCGAGGTCCTAAACGACAACCAATCGGCATTTGTTCTAAAATCGGCACTGTGCCTTCTAGTGTGCCTAATTTGCTTTTAAAACCTAAGGGGTGACTAAAATCCGGCACAGAATAAAGTAATGCTTGCGTATAAGGATGGTGAGGCATATCCAATATTTGGTCAGTCGGTCCTGATTCCGTATTTGCCCACAATAAAGGACGGAAATGCTATCACACCATTCACTGATACTTTTAAGATCATTACTCGCTAATAAAATTGTCGTTCCTTGGTTTTGGTTCATACTTGAAAGCAAGCGGAAAATCTGCAAAGCCGTAATGGATTCCAACGAATTAGTGGGTTCATCCGCAATTAAGAGACGAGGTTGATTCGCCACCGCTATCGCAATCATCACTTTTTGGCCTTCACCTTCAGTGATCTCAGTAGGATAACTTGCCATAATGTCTTGGTGATTTTTAATCCCTACACGGTGTAGTAACTCAATTGCACGGCGCTTTTTCCAGCCAAACCATTGCCACCAGCGACCTTTAAAGGTCCAGTTGGGAATACTTTGGATAAGCTGCTTACCAATTTTTCGGCTTGGATCAAGGCAGCTTAATGGGTTTTGGAAGATCATTGAAATTTCTTTTCCAACGATTTTTCGACGTTGATTCGGTGTCAGTTTAAGCAATTCAACATCATTAAAACGAAAACGATCAGCCGTGACAATCCAGTTATCTTTAATGGAATTACTGATTACTTTAGCGATTAAACTTTTACCGGAACCTGATTCACCAACAAGTCCTAGAATTTCCCCTTCATTAAGTGAAAGATTGACGCCGTCCACAATTTTCATGCGACCGTTTGGTGTTTGAATTTCAATATTTAGATTGCGAATATCTAACAGCGCCATGGGTTACTCGTAATATTTATTGATTGCTTTACACAATCCGTTAGTAAAAATAATGCTTAATAAAATGGTAAAAATAATAGCAAAACCGGGTAATAAAACCGTCCAAGGGGCAAGATAAATTAACTCCAATGAATCTTTAATCATTGCACCCCATTCTGGCATTGGACGTTGTGCACCAAGAGAAATAAAGCTGAGCGCTGTAATATCTAAAATAGCGACCACAAATGCACGAGAAATTTCTTGCGTATAGACGATACTAATATTTGGTAAGATTGTGGTTTTTAATAATTCCCAGTTTGAAATACCATCTAATTTCAGCAAGAGGACGTAGTCTTTCTTTAGCTCTTGCTGAATTGCTTGATAAATGGCATGTACAAAATACGGCAAAATAGCCAACATAGTGGCAAACATAGCATTCATTAAGCTAGGTTCCATTAGCGTAGAAATGATAATGGCAATCAGCAAAATGGGGATAGATAAAAACGCATCAAAAAAATGACCTAAAAAACGAGATTTAATTCCTTCAGACATGCCAGCAAGAATACCTAATGCTCCACCCATAGTCGCCACAGCAATGACCACTAAAAGAGAGGAACCGAGAGTATATTGTGTCCCCATAATTAATCGACTGAGTACATCACGACCAAGATCATCCGTACCAAAGAAAAAGGCGATGCGCCCTTTTTCTACCCAAGATGGTGGCATGAGTTCTTCTCCGACGAATTCCATGTTTTCGCTATAAGGCATAATAAGTTTCGGGAAAAGTGCGGTCAAAATCAGGAGGCAAAATAAATAGAAGCTAAATAATGCCACACGATTCTGACGGAAAAGCAACCAAATCTGAAAGAAGGAGGTGCTTTCACGAAATTCATCAGGTTCTCTATCTTGCATACCAGCCCTTCTTATTAAATGGATCTAATACAAACATGAGCAACTTGGCGAACGTATCAATAATAATGATACAAATACCAATTACTACCACGCCAGCAGAAATACTGTTGTAATCTTGTTGGGTTACGGCATCAATCAACCAACGTCCAATTCCCGGCCAGCCTAATACCGTCTCAACCAACATACATTGCGTTAATACTAAGGTAAATACACGCGTAAGTTGTGGAATTAATAACGGAAAAGTATTGCGGAAAACATAACGTCTTAAAATCGTCCATTTTGACCAGCCACGCGTTGCTGCCGCTTTAGCATATTCTTGTTGAAGTAAATAATCAGCTCGTTGCTGAATAATGCGGATAAATTCCATTGTTGGCAGAATACAAAGCACTGATGTAGGTAAGGCTAAATGCTGTAAAACATTTTGCACAATTTTAGTTCGGTAAGGAATATCGACAAACCACATATCAATAATAGGGAAGCCCGTGATGGGTTTGATTTCATAGAGTAAATTGTATTGCCCAATAGCGGCGATCTCCCAGCTTTGAATCGCTGCTACGTAAAGCAAAATCGGCGCAAACCAGAAAATCGGAATAGACAAACCAACATTGGATATACTCTGCAATGTACGTGAAAAAACACGTTGATTATAAACCGCACTTAATACGCCGAGAGGAATACCTAAGATACAAGCCAATAAAAGTGCGGTAAAACAGAGTTCTAATGTAGGGGGTAATACCGTAAAAATTAAATCTTTTAACGATTCTCCACCGTTATAGGTAATCCCTAAATCGCCCTGTAACAATGATGTAAGGTAATGATAATAGGCACTATAAATGTTATTTGTGACAAGATCGGCATTGAGCGGTTCCCGCATTAAAATAACGAAACTCAATACAGACAGAATAAACAATAAAATAGTTACCCAAACCATATGGCGAATTACTGAAAAGAACATTATTTTTTCTCCTTATTTTTCATGAAATATAAGGTAGAAAAATTGATGCTACCAAATGGGGTCATTTCAATTCCTTTTACATTACCACGTGCGACTAAAAGTCGTTTTACGTTTGCAATTGGCACAATAGGTAATTCGTTTAAAATGAGCTCTTGCGCATTGTTATACGCTTTAGACCGTTCATATAAATGATTGGTGGATAGTGCGCGATCCATCATCTTATCGAATTCAGGGTTACACCAATTGGATAGATTAGTGATTTCCTTTTGTGTATCACAACTTAAAATCGGACGCATAAAACCGTCAGGATCAAGGTTTCCAGCAAGCCAACCCGTTAAGATTAAATCGTAATCTTCCGTGCCTTTGCGTAATTGTTCGATTAAAAACGTGCGTGTTACTGACCGCACTTTAACATCCACTCCCGCTTTGGCTAAATCCCATTTGATGAGCTCCGCCATTTTAATTGGTGCAGGGTTATATACTTGTTCTTCGTTTATTACCCACATCTTTAACGCGAGTTTTTTATCACGTAATGTTTTTTCCGCTTCTGAGGGTTGATAATCATAAGGAAAATCAGGCGTATTAATTGCAGAAGCCCAAGAAATCTCAGGAATAATGTTATTCGCCACCGTTGCTGTGTTGTGGTAAATATTTCGCACAATTCTAAAACGGTTTAAGCTTTGTGAAATGGCTTGGCGAATGGTTTTATCCTGCATTAATGGCTTTTGAAAATTGAAAGCCAAATAGGCCAAGTTCATTCCATCTGTAGATTGCAGATAATAACGGTCGTCCTTTTCACTTAATAAACCGAGTTGGCTGACTTCAGGATAAGACGCGATTTGACATTCATTATTAAAGAATTTAATTAAACGCCCTGTACGATCCGCCGAAAGATCCACAATAATATTTTTGATTTTGGCTTCTTTTTTCCAATAATCCTCATTGCGTACCAAGCGAACATATTGGTTATAAACGTAATCTTTCACTTGATAAGGCCCCGTACCAACAGGGTGTGTGTCCAATTGGGTGAGGTTATCATCGGCACTTAATTGGTACGCATATTCTTGCGAGAAAATAATAGAATATTGACTGGCAAGATGCGACAGAATTGAGGCATCGGGTTCAAACAGCTCAATCTTGACCTGATAAGGATTCGTTGCCGTGATACTTTTAATTTTTTGATTCAGCTTAATACTTTCAAAATACGGAAAGTGAACCTTTTTGGCTTGCTCGTGGAAGATTCTATATTGTGGATTTTTATAAGTTACCACATCATCTGAAAGTGTCGGCAGATAAGTATCATGCCCTAAAACACGATTAATCGAAAAGACTACATCTTCTGCATTAAAGTCACGAGTTGGTGTAAACCAAGGGGTACGATGGAATTTCACCCCTTTACGAAGATTAATGAGAATTTGTTTACCATCAGATGAAAGAGAATAGGATTGTGCTAACACCGGAACAAGCGCTGCACTATGATCTTTAATATCAAATAGTTTGTTATAAATTTGCTCCGTCACCACATTCATACTGGTGCCGGCGTCTGCAGTTTGCGGGTTAAAGGAAAAACCCGATGCATTCGTGCAGTATGTTAAGCCGTTTTCTGTCAGCATTTTGGGTATGCTTGGCGCGGCTTGTGCCAGATTAATTTGGCTCAACCCACACAATAAAAAACAAAAAGTGACATTTCGACGTAACATAGCTTTATTATTAAAGACCGTTTTGTGATAAATTGAGTGAATTGTAAAATATCTTGGCAAAAATGGCTAGTTATTGGATTTTTAGGATATGTTTAAATCAATTAATCGGGAAATTAATCAAATAATCAATCGTGGATTTGACCGCACTTTACGTTTAGCTGTGACAGGGCTAAGTCGAAGCGGTAAAACAGCCTTTATTACGAGCTTGATTAATCAATTGTTACATATTAATCAAGAGGGAAATGCACATCTTCCTTTATTTGAGGCTGCTCGAAATCAATCTATTTTAGCGATAAAACGTGTTCCTCAGCAGGATTTAAGTATTCCACGTTTTGATTATGAAGCGAATCTCAATGATTTAATGAATAATCCTCCACAATGGTGCCAATCTACTCGAGGCGTGAGTGAAACACGCCTTGCTATTCGTTTTGAGCGCCAATCAGGCTTGCTTCGCCATTTTAAAGAACGTGGCACATTATATTTAGATATTTTTGATTATCCTGGTGAATGGCTATTGGATTTACCTTTGCTAAATCTAGACTTGCAACAATGGTCACTTGAACAAGCCAAAATTACATTGGATATTCGCCAACAGTTTGCACAAGATTGGTTGGATAAACTGAAAAAGCTCGACCTAAGTGCGGTCGTCAATGAAGATGTTTTAGCGCAGATTGCAAAATCTTATACCGATTATTTACTTGCCTGCAAAGCTGAAGGAATGCAATTTATTCAACCTGGCCGATTTGTCTTACCTGGAGAATTAGAAGGTGCACCGGTATTACAATTTTTCCCATTATTGCATTTGTCGGAAGAACAATGGTTAAAACTGAAAAAAGAAGCGAAATCTAATAGCTATTTTGCCGTGTTGAATAAGCGATATGATTATTATCGTAATAAGGTGGTGAAAGGCTTTTATGAAAATTATTTTTCTACTTTTGATCGCCAAGTGATTTTAGCCGATTGCTTAACGCCACTAAATCATAGCCAACAAGCTTTTATCGATATGCAAACAGGGCTTAATCAGCTTTTCAAAAATTTCCATTATGGGAAGCGCAATTTACTTAATCGCTTGTTTTCCCCAAATATTGATAAGCTCATGTTTGTGGCAACAAAAGCTGATCATATCACGACAGATCAAATTCAAAACTTAATTAGCCTTATGCGTCAATTGGTGCAAGAGGGCGGTCGTCATGTTGAATTTGAAGGAATTGATACAGAATACACAGCCATTGCTGCGATTCGAGCGACGAAACAGGTTTTAGTTAATCAAAACGGTAAACAAATTAAAGCTATTCAAGGTGTGCGTTCTGTAGATAAGCAACTGATTACGCTTTATCCAGGGTCTGTACCAAGTAAACTACCTAGTGCAGAGTTCTGGTCAAAACAATCTTTTGATTTCGATTCCTTCGAACCTCAAGTTTTACAACAAGGTGAAAGCATCCCGCATTTAAGAATGGATGCCGTCTTACAGTTTTTATTGGCGGATAGGTTTGATTGATAGAAAAATCAAATAAATTTAATTGTCAAATTCTTAATATAAACCACTATTTTTTTATTGGTATTTAGGTAGAATTAATTTGAGTCTTTCTAAAGTAAAGGAGCTTATAATGAAAATGAAAACTCTCTTAGCATTAGCAATCAGCGGAATTTGTGCTGCTGGCGTGGCAAATGCACATGACCATATGGCAAAACCAGCAGGTCCTTCAATCGAAGTAAAAGTACAACAATTAGATCCTGCAAATGGTAACAAGGATGTAGGGACTGTAACTATTACTGAATCAAATTATGGTTTAGTGTTTACACCAAATCTACAAGGTTTAGCTGAAGGTTTACATGGTTTCCACATTCATGAAAATCCAAGCTGTGATCCAAAAGAAAAAGACGGTAAATTAACAGCAGGTTTAGCAGCTGGCGGTCACTGGGATCCTAAAGGCGCAAAACAACATGGTTACCCATGGCAAGATGATGCTCACTTAGGTGACTTACCGGCTTTAACTGTATTACATGATGGTACAGCAACTAACCCTGTTTTAGCGCCACGTCTTAAAAAATTAGATGAAGTTCGTGGCCATTCTATTATGATTCACGCAGGTGGCGATAACCACTCAGATCATCCAGCTCCACTTGGCGGTGGCGGCCCACGTATGGCATGTGGCGTGATTAAATAAGTCGATTATCGAAAGATAAAAAAGTGCGGTCAAAATTGACCGCATTTTTATTTTTTATCACGTTACTTAATCACTTCCGCCGTATATTCCAATTTATGAATCGCATTAATCAATTGCTCATCAGAAACTTTTGGATCTTCCACAACACTCACAGTTCTATCTTTAATGGAGGCTTTAGTGGAAATCACGCCATCAATATTGCGTAACTCTTTATTTACTAAATAAGCACAAAGCTGGCAGTTCATTTCATTCACTTTTAGCACAACTTGCTTTGTTTCTTCCGCCTGAGCGATAGAGAAGGTGAATAATGAAAGTAAAAGTGCGGTCGTTAATTTCTTCATTTTTTGTTCCTAGTTAGCCAGTTCTAAAATCCACGGTAAAATGGTTGGATAAGTTAAGAAAAAGAGCATGACGATAAATACAATCCAATACAAAACAATGAGCTTTTTACGGGAAATGTATTTGCTGCAAATGATTTTTTTGGAAAACATTAACAACCAAAAACCGTAGGCAAAGGCGCATAATGAAACGATAAGCATCGGAATGCGTAAATAATCATATTGACCCAAGCCAATCAACCATGTGGATGACACGCCAAATACTAAATAGATTAAAGGCGCAATACAACACAATGTTGAAGCCACCGCAGCACTTAGCGCGGTGGCAATCGCAACCCAAAAAGATTTATTAGAGCTTTTTAGAGATGTAGTCATATTTAAATTCTTTCGGGTCAAAGGAATTTAACGGGTCACCACCGACTTCGGCATACGGATAGCCAAAGTTATTGAGTGGAGCAAGTTCTGGTTGCGGATATAAATCGAAGTCACGCGCATGGTTAAAGCCAACCCAGTTTGCTTCCCAGTTACCGAATAAGTATTTGGCAACAGCTTGTGTATCCTGATCATCAACAGATTTTTTCTCCGCTAAACGCATTTTTGCCACGTCGGCAGAATCAACAGGCACCCAGCCGAATCCAGCAAGATAGAATTCAGCACGACAATGCTGACCACCGCTTACGTTTGCTACGCCATGTTCGTCCGCACTACCGAATGCACCTTTGGAATATTTGCCCATTTTATCTGCCGCACCTAAACGAATACCGAAAATTTCACGAGCAGGAATACCGCTGGCACGAGCAAGTGCAACGAAAACGGAGTTAATATCAGTACATTTACCTTTTAACACACCCGTGGTTAGAATTTTTTCTACATTACCATCGCCACAGCCTAAAACAGAATTGTCACGTTCCATATTATTGACAATCCATTGGTGAATCAACTCAGCTTTTTTCAATGGATTAGTTTCAGTACCCACAATTTTATCAGCGAACTGTTTCACTATACCATCAGTTTTAATATGTTGAGTCGGTTTTAAATATTCTTGTACATCAACAGAATACTGAACATCTTTTGGTGGCTTGTAATTCGTTAATGCACCTTTAACCATTGGCTCACGATCTTTGGTTTCGATCACCATTGTGATTTTTAAATCGCGTTTTTGTGCATCTTTATCCCAAGTCGCAAAGAGCGTTTTCGCACCATATTTGTTGTTTTCTGTCACATAGGCATCCAAATAGTTACCTTCAAAATGGATAGATTTTACCTGTTGATACTCGCCATTAAACGGTAAAGGCACCCACAGATTCGCTTGTCCTTGCGAACCTTTTGGCGCAACTAAATCATAAGTTTGAGTGAATTCATACAGATGAGAATCGGTATTGTAGTTTGGAATGTCGGTATTGGCATAAGCCATAGAACATGCGGAGAGCACCGCAGTGGCGATAAATTTCTTCATGAAAAGATCCTTCTTAGTTAACAGTTAAAACTTAACACATTAGATAAACTAATTGTGGACATGACTATAGTAGCTCATTTTATTTTCTAGTCAATATTGCTTTTTTATTTCAGCCATTTAAGATTTGCTAAAGAAATTTGAAGTAAAATACCGTTTCTATTTTTATTGGAAAGAATAATGACAAAACAAATTTTCACACAATCTCAACAACCCGAAGAGGAAGAAATTCTGCCTAAGCAGGAATTTTATAATGTTGAAACAACTATCGATAATGAACCTTTAGAAGGGGAGTTGTTGGACGAGCAATTTGAGCAAATTGTGAAGCCTAAATCCAGTGGTTGGAAAACAGCGTTGAAATTGACCGCACTTTTATTTTTAGGTGCGACGGTTGCGCAATCTGTTCAATGGATTTGGGACAGTTATCAAAACCAACAATGGATTTACCTTGCTTTTGCCTTGGTAAGTTTTGTGGTAGTGCTGTTTGGTTTATCTGAAATCATCGCAGAATGGCGACGTTTGGTGAAACTCAAAAAGCGTTTGAATTTACAAGAACAAAGTCAGCGATTAATTGGTGAAAGTGCGGTTAAAAATCATCAAGTTTTTTCTGAACAGGATAGCGAGAAAGGAAAAGCCTTGTGTTTATCGATTGCTGATACCTTAAAATTGGATTCTCAACATCCCTCTATTGTTCAATGGGAAAAACAGCTGAATGAAAGTTATTCTGCTCGTGAAGTCACCCATTTGTTTAGTAAAACTGTGTTACAGTCTTTTGATAAAAAAGCGAAAAAACTGATTACGAAAATGTCGGCAGAATCCGCGGTGATTGTGGCAATTAGTCCTTTAGCTGTGATTGATATGTTTTTTATTGCGTGGCGCAATATTCGTTTAATCAATAAAATTGTAGCGATTTATGGGATTGAGCTTGGGTATTTTACCCGTCTTCGTTTGCTCAGAATGGTATTGGTGAATCTTGCTTTTGCGGGTGCAACTGAAATCGTGCAAGATTTAGGGATGGATTGGCTTTCGCAAGATATTACCGCGAAACTTTCTGCACGAGCAGCGCAGGGGATTGGCGTGGGATTGTTGACGGCTAGATTGGGCATTAAAGCTATGGAGTTTTGTCGCCCACTGGCGTTTGATAAAGCAGAAAAACCAAAGCTTTCTCATATTCAAAAAGAATTGCTGACAGTGATGAAGGATACAGTGCTAGGCAAGAATAAACTGAAAGAAAAAGAAGAGGTGTAATAAAAAAGTGCGGTTAAAATTGACCGCACTTTTTTGTATCAAGATATGATTAAAGTCCTGCCTTCAAGCTTGCTTCAATAAATCGATCAAGATCGCCATCCAGTACAGCTTGTGTATTACGATTTTCAACGCCTGTGCGGAGATCCTTAATACGTGCATCATCTAACACATAAGAACGAATTTGGCTACCCCAGCCGATATCAGATTTATTATCCTCCATCGCTTGTTTGTCCGCATTTTTCTTTTGTAACTCAAGCTCATACAATTTTGCTTTTAACTGCTTCATGGCTTGATCTTTATTTTTGTGTTGAGAACGATCGTTTTGACATTGCACAACAATTCCACTTGGCATGTGAGTAATACGCACCGCACTTTCAGTTTTATTGACGTGCTGACCACCCGCACCTGATGCTCGATAAACGTCAATACGTAAATCAGCCGGATTGATTTCAATATCAATATCGTCATCAATTTCAGGATAAACAAAAGCTGCTGCAAATGATGTATGACGACGGTTATTGGAGTCGAATGGACTTTTGCGCACTAAACGATGAATACCGGTTTCTGTGCGTAACCAACCGAAAGCATATTCTCCACTGACACGAATTGTCGCTGATTTTAAACCCGCCACATCGCCATCAGAGACTTCCATTAATTCTGTTTTAAAGCCTTTGCTTTCAGCCCAGCGAAGGTACATACGAAGTAACATTTCCGTCCAGTCTTGTGCTTCTGTACCGCCTGATCCCGCTTGTAAATCGACATAACAATCGCATGCATCATGTTCACCACTAAACATGCGTCGGAATTCTAATTTGGCAAGTTGTTGTTCAAGTTCGTCTAATTCAGCAACGGCTTCACTGAAGGTTTCTTCATCTTCCGCCTCAACGGCTAATTCAAGAAGACCTTCAACATCCTCTAAACCTTGTTCTAAGTTTTTGATGGTATCAACTACTTGTTCAAGTGAAACGCGTTCTTTACCAAGCGCTTGGGCTTTTTCAGGTTCGTTCCATACATCAGGTTGTTCTAATTCGGCATTGACTTCTTCTAAACGCTCAACTTTGGCATCGAAGTCAAAGATACCCCCGAAGCACGGAGGTGCGCTCGGAAAGGTCGGCAATTTTGTTTTTGATTGGATTAATTTCAAACATAATGACTAATTGAGCTTTTAAGTTAAATTAAAAATGAAATTATAAAGGAACTACAGAGGATTGGGTAGATTATTGAGCAATAAAAAACCTTATTTATTTTTAGAATAAATAAGGTTCTTAATATAATTAAAAAGGATGAAATTATTCCTCTGCAGGGAATTTTTCTTCTAATTGATCTGCTAATTTGTCAATAGCATCGTCTTTTGCGTTTGCTTTTGCGACAGCTTCAGGAACTTTACCTGCATTGTCAGCAGATGGTGATTTGACTTGAGATAAAATTAGTTGAGCCACTTCTTTTTCAGCATCTACATATTCTTTATACATAGAAACAAGTGGTGAAACTTCTTCACTTTTAATGCCTAATGCTTCTAATTCGGCTACATGTTCTGCTGCTTTTTTATCAAATTCTGCAACAGCAGTTTCAGTTGCGGCCACATTGCTACTTGAAGAGGCTGTAGCAATTGCATCAAAACTTGCTTCAAGTTTTTGGCCAGCTGTTTCTTCCCACGCTTTAAATTTTTTCACTTCTTCAGCTTGTTGAGATGCAGCAAATGCATTAATAGAGCTGAAGGTTAATGCTGCAATAGCTGTGATTTTCAATAAGTTTTTCATTGAGATATCCTCTTTGAGTAGAATTAAAAATTGTACCAGAATGGGTACATTTGGTATTGTAATAAAGTATAGTTATTTGATCAAGTATTTAGTTGATCTTTTTGGTATGCTATTTAGAAAAAATAACAGTTTTGCATAAATCATCAATTACTTTATAATTCAGGCTCATTTTCATAATAAATTAGGAACAACGAGTATGAATAAATTACTGACCGCACTTTTAGTTATGGTTTCGGTTAACGCAATGGCAGATAATGCTACGATTAAATCAAAATTGCAGGCATTAGGTGCGAAAAATATAGAAGTAAAAGATTCGCCTGTAAAAGGCCTTAAAACTGCTGTGACAGATCAAGGTATTTTATATGTGAGTGAAAATGGTCAATATGTTTTGCAAGGTAAAATGTATGAATTAACGAATAAAGGTCCTGTTGATGTAGCGAGTAAATTTCTAGCGGATAAAGTGAACGCATTAAAAAATGAAATGATTGTTTATCCGGCAAAAAATGAAAAACATGTTGTGACAGTATTCATGGATATCACTTGCCATTATTGTCATTTACTCCATCAACAAATAAAAGAGTATAATGATTTAGGTATTACTATTCGTTATTTGGCATTTCCTCGAGCAGGAATGAATGAAACTGCTCGCCAAATGGAAGCAATTTGGACGGCAAAAGATCCTGTATTTGCATTGAACGAAGCAGAAAAAGGTAACTTACCGAAAGAATTGAAAACACCTAACATTATGAAAAAACATTATGATTTAGGTGTACAACTTGGTGTGAAAGGTACGCCAAGTATTGTGACATCAACAGGTGAAATGCTTGGTGGATATTTAAAACCTCAAGATTTATTAGCTGTATTACAAGAATCAGCACAATAATTGTTAGTAGTGAGGGCGTATGATATACGCCCTTAAAATATTCATATCATGAAAGCGCATATCGAATGTTCCTTTAGTGGTCATTTAAAATAACGAAATACCGTGAAAAAACTCATCAAACGTCGTGAAATTCCAGCCGGAAATCCTGTTTCAGATAATGCATTACTCGATCGTCTCTATCGTTCTCGCCATATTAAAAACAGCCAAGAATTAGACCGAACTTTGCAATCAATGCTGAATCCCAATCAATTATATGGTATTCAACAAGCCGTGGATTTATTGGTTGATGCTTATCAACAGCAACAAAAGATTGTTATAGTAGGTGATTTTGATGCTGATGGGGCAACGAGTACGGCACTTTCAGTATTAGCTTTGCGTATGCTTGGCTTTACTGATGTGGAATATCTTGTGCCGAATCGTTTTGAGCAAGGCTATGGTTTGAGTATGCCTGTTGCTGAAATGGCAATGGAAAAAGGCGTGCAGTTATTGATGACAGTAGATAACGGGGTATCATCCTTTGAGGGCGTAGCATATTTAAAAGAGCAGGGCGTGAAGGTGCTGATTACCGATCACCACTTGCCACCAGAAATACTGCCGAATGCTGATGCTATTGTTAATCCAAATTTGCAACAATGTGATTTCCCCTCAAAATGTTTAGCCGGTGTGGGCGTGGCGTTTTATTTAATGCTCGCTTTACGAGCCAAATTTCGCGAGTTAGGTATCTTTACGGCTGAAACACAGCCTAATTTTACTGAATTACTGGATTTAGTCGCGCTCGGCACAATTGCGGATGTTGTTCCCCTTGATCAAAATAACCGTATTTTAGCCCATCAAGGGTTGATGCGAATTCGTGCAAAGCGTTGTCGACCAGGAATTATTGCTCTCGCTGAAGTGGCTAATCGAGAAGTCGAAAAACTTAGTTCGGCTGATTTGGGCTTTGCGATAGCACCCCGTTTAAATGCTGCAGGGCGATTAGATAATATGTCTGTTGGTGTGGAGTTATTACTTGCAGAAAGCATGCAAGAGGCAAGAGAACAAGCTTTGGATTTGGACAGCTTAAATCAGGCTAGAAAAGAAATTGAACAAGGCATGAAGCTCGAGGCTTTAGAAATTTGCCGCAATCTCACCGCACTTTCCGATGAATTACCGGTGGGAATAACCTTATTTCAGAAAGATTGGCATCAAGGTGTATTAGGCATTGTAGCTTCTCGTATTAAAGAGCAATACCATCGACCAGTCATTGCTTTTGCACAAGATCAAGAAGGTATTATAAAAGGTTCTGCACGTTCAATTGAAGGCTTGCATATGCGCGATGTATTAGAACGCATCCATTCTCAACATCCGGATATGATTTTAAAATTTGGTGGTCATGCTATGGCAGCAGGATTAAGCATTAAAGAAAGCTTTTTCCCTGATTTTCAAAAGATTTTTAATCAAACGGTACAAGATTGGTTAAATGAAGATCAATTACAAGGAGTGATTTGGACGGATGGCGAACTTCAAGCAAATGAATTTAGTATTGAAACGGCAGAAGTGATAAAATCTGGTGGACCTTGGGGTCAAGCTTTTCCTGAGCCTGTTTTTGATGGTGAATTTAAAATTTTTGAGCAACGTACTATTGGGCAAAATCAAAATCATTTAAAAATGCTTGTTGAGCCTAGAAATGGCGGTCCATTATTAGATGCCATTGCGTTTAATATTGATACTCGGTATTATCCCGATTTGTCTATTAAACAGGCAAAATTTGCTTATAAATTAGAAATTAATGAGTTTCGAGGAAATCGAAACGTCCAATTATTAGTCGATTATATTGAGCCAGTTAGTTTATGAAAAAATTTTGGCAGAATACATTTAAAGGATCATTTGCAATGATGTTGCTGAGCGTGACAAATGTCGCATCCGGTGAAGTCAATGCGAAGGATTTTTCCGCCAAAAATTCACCACACTTACCGCCTGCAAATGTGACACAGTTTGAAGACGGTAGAGATTATTTTTCATATCAAGAACCTATTGAGCAGATTAGAAGAAGTGATAGTAGAATTCCTATCCAATTTTTCTTTGATTACGACTGTCGGGTTTGTTCTTCAGCTCAAGATATCTTGCAACTTTATAGCCAAATTCGCCCTAATAAGGTGGAATTAGAAGAATATCCTGTCGCCACGAATGAGGCTAGATTTTCAGCGACAATATTCTATACATTACAGCGTTTAAAAGTGGGCGAGTTATCGGATACGCTGTTATTTGAAACTTCTGAAAAGGCGCGTTATACCGAATTATCTACATTAGATAAGATGCGTGAATGGGTAATCTCGCAAGGAATTAGTAAAGTTGAATTTAACAAAGTTGTGCATTCTTCAGAAGTGAAAAAGGATGTAAGTAACGCTATTAATTTGACGGAAGAATATGGTGTTTTTACTTTTCCTTATGTAGTTATAGGTGGGAAATATGTTCTCACCGCAAGTACGCTGTATAACGATGATTATGGAGTGGCAGTATTAGATTTCTTAGTGAATAAACTCGAACAAGAAAGGAAAAATTAATGAAAATCGGGATTGTTGGTGCAATGGCACAAGAAGTGGAGATTTTATCCCAATTAATGACAGATAAAAAAGAGACAAAAGTTGCAAGTGCGGTCATTTTTGAAGGCAAAATTAATGGCAAAGAGATCGCGTTATTGCAATCTGGGATTGGTAAAGTCGCGGCAGCTATTGGTACCACAGCTTTATTACAATTGGCTAAACCGGATGTGGTTTTAAATACGGGCTCAGCGGGTGGTGTTGCGAAAGGCTTAAAAGTGGGGGATATCGTTATTTCAGATGAAGCCCGATATCACGATGCCGATGTGACAGCTTTTGGCTATGAAAAAGGTCAATTACCTGCAAATCCAGCTGCTTTTCTTTCAGATAAACAATTAGCAGATTTAGCCGATGAAATTGCCCAATCACAAGGACAAAATGTAAAACGCGGTTTAATTTGCTCTGGTGATAGTTTTATTAATAGCGAAGAAAAAATTGCTCAAATTAAAGTTGATTTCCCAAATGTGACTGCAGTAGAAATGGAAGCCACGGCGATTGCGCAAGTTTGTCATGCCTTTAACGTACCTTTTGTGGTCGTTCGGGCAATTTCGGATGCAGGCGATGGCGAAGCGAGTATGTCTTTTGAAGAGTTCTTACCGTTAGCTGCAAAACAGTCTTCGGCATTAGTATTAGGGATGATAGACAGACTGTAGTAATAATCTTTTAATAAGATAATAAATTCTAAAATTGAATCATAAACATTATTTAAAAAGGCATAGTTAATTGACTATGCCTTTTTATATAAACCCATTAGAATTTATAGTTTAAACTGAGAATGTAAGTTCTTCCTCGTGCAAAATTGTAAAGCACAGATTTATCTTTTATTCCGTTATCGCAAGTATCATTTTTGCTACAAATGGAATCATTTAAGCTTGAATAATAGCGTTGAGATGCCGCATCGTTGCCAGAATCTAAAGGATCAACATAACGTTTATCTAGTAGGTTTTGTACTTCAGCTTTGATAATCAAATCTTTGATAGGTTCATAACTTATATGCAAATCTAAAATAATCGGTTGTTTATTAATTTCTTCTGTTTTCTTAATTGCATAATAAGTTCTTTCATGACTAGTATTTAATTCAAATTCAGAACCGTTAATATAGTCTTCTTGAATGGTTGCTCGTTTGCTTTTCCCATAGTAACGAGCAGCGATACCAACAGTTAATTTTTGATCAAACCAGCGAGAGCCAAGTTCTAATCTTCCATAATCTTTAGGTAACATTGAGATACGAGATAGACCATAACCTTGTTTTAGAATGTCATCTTTTGATGCGTTATTAGGACGTGGACTTGCATCTGCATAATTGGTTGGCTGATTTGTTCGTTGATATGCATAAGACAGATTTGCAAAGAAACGTCCCATGTCATAGTTAATTTCTAACTCGACGCCGCTCTTTTTCACAATAGGCTTATAATTTTGATGAGCAATGGTAAATCTAAATCCATTATCAGCAGCCCAGTCAGGAACAACGCCATCTCTCCACCATACACCATATACATTATGAATATAATTTTTGATGAAACTACGATATCCCACTAGTTTTAAACCTAGAACATCTTCTTCTGTAAAAATAGCTTTTTTATAGGTATTAAACCCTAGTTGATAAGTTTCTGCTCGCTCAGGTTTTAATGCCGTATTTACGCCAACATCAGATACTTGAGAGAAGAACATTTCTTGAATATTTGGCATTCTATGTGTGCGCGAATAGGTGAAAAACGGCATAAAATAATCATTGATATCCGCGCTAAGCGTTGCTGAGTGGTTTATCGCTGTTTTATGTCCTGATTTATGCAAAATCGGTTCATTAATTTGTGTTGGTGTATTTTCATAACCTACATACTCACCGTTAAATGCATAATGCGTAAAATTGACACTATAGTCTAAATGGTAAATTCCTTTAGAAAGTGCGGTATCAAAATAAACAGTTTTAAATTTTTGTTTACCAGAAGGTTGTAAGATCACTGAACGTTGTGGTAATCCGCTTTTGCTTCCTTGGAAGCGACCTAAATAACTATAGTTTCCTTGGGAGTGTGATTCATTGTTATAAAACAAACTTAATTCTTCTGGAAAACGGTTTTTACTATACTCATTAATAAAGTAGTTAAAGCCCAATGTGGTTTTTAAATCGATTTCTTTTGGCAATAAAAAAGTATAGCTATTGTTAATATCAATAATATTTGCCACATTCTTCGTAATTAATTTATCTTCTACTTGCCAACCAGAAAAGAATGCACCTTTAGGATAAATGGTTTTACCTAAGTTGTGTGCTACCATTAAATTGAGATCAAGATAGCGATTATTATTAAAATTATAATTTAATTGATAATTACGATTTTCAATTTTTCGAGAACCAATTTTATTATCGAGGGTACGAATTTGTGCACCTAAATTATGGTGATCATCACCATATTCAAATTTTAATAAATGGCTACGAGAACGAGATTGCAAACTGCCAGGCTCAATAGGGGCAACACTGTATTGATCCTTATTACGTTCAAATGAGTTATTTGTTGAATCCACATCATTTTGTAATTCGGGGATATCTTTGGGAGGCACACCATTTTCTAATTCTCTCAGAATTTTTTTTCTAGTTTCATTTTTATAAGTATTAAGTTGATAGCTAGATGTATTGTAACGAGGTTCGTTAGGCGTATCTTCTTCACTAATATAATCATAATTTTCTTCTTTTCTTTCTACTCGAGTAATACATCCTGGTGTTCTTGTTTCAGTCACTCCAGTCAATTCATCTGTAGTTGTAATTGGATCTGTATTTCCGTTAAATGTTGGGGTTGGCGCATTGCAAGACCAATGATTTTTGTTTAAATCGGGAGTCCATTGTCCTGTAGAATTTAAAGTATAACCGGCATTATGGAAATAAGCTTCTTTTTCTTTGGCAAGAATATCTTGCCCAAGTGTAGCTAATCGTTCTCCTCCACCGATACGATAATCTTGTGAGACTTCACGTTGACTATAGCCATATGCCACACCGACATACCCTCCATTATCAAGCCATTTTCTGCCTGCAGCTGTGGTCATAAAATTCGACTTAGTTTCATTGCTACCAGCCATACCTTTAACAACTAAACCAAAAGGTCTATCATCCGTGATAATATCGTTAACCCCCAATGTTCTAAAATTAGCACTACCAGACAATGTGTTTATACCGCTGGAACCTGAGAAATTGCTTTTATTGATATCGACACCAGCAATGAAATTAGGATCTATCGCGGCACCAAATTGAGAGTTACCGCCTGATTGACCTGAATCCATTGAGGTAGAATAAAAAGTTTGCGTTACGCCATCAACCATAGTATTGACTCGACCTAACCCATTTTCGCCACGAATATTCACAGAAACTACGCCCGAGCCTTTATCTTGTTGAGTAAAAGCACCAGGGATACTTCGAATAACTTGATCGATAGTCTGTGTTTCTTTAAAAATATGCTCCCTTGTACTTTTAGCTTTTGCTTCTGTGAATGGTTTCTTATCATTAGCCACATTTTTTTCGACCACATTTATTTGATCAAGTATTTCTTCTGTTTGAGCTTCAGCAATATTAATATTCATTGCATTTATTAGGCAAAATGTAACTAAGTTTAATTTTATTTCTTTCTTCATTTGTTACCTCCTTATTTTTTGAGAAAGATTCTTATTATCTTCTTCTGGGTGGGAGAATTCAAGGGATGAGATCATGAAATTTATATAAGAATTAAAGAATAATTTTCATGTTATATATGATGAAATTTTTAATTCTCCTTTTTTGTTGAAAACATAATAACGATTATTGAAGTTTTTCTTTGTATCCGTGGAGTTTGCCTTGATATTATAGGAGAGGATTAAGAGCTGATATTTTTTCTTTAAATTTTATATGAATTATCAATGTTTATTTAGAACTGTGATAGGTGATTATTTTTAACATTTGGCAAAAGAATCTTTAGTGAAATAAATTATTTATGTCTATAATATATCGGTTTTTGAAAAGTAAAAGGATAGAGATGATGGGGATAATTATCACCGTTGATGGTCCAAGTGGGGCAGGGAAAGGAACACTTTGTTACGCATTGGCAGAAAAGTTAGGTTTTACCTTATTAGATAGTGGTGCCATTTATCGCGTGACGGCATTGGCTGCGTTGAAACGTCATGCAGACTTAACCGATGAAGAAGGATTAGCGGAGTTAGCGCGTCATTTAGATATTCAGTTCATTCCAAAGAATGGAGAAGTCGATGTGCTTCTTGGAGGGATGGATGTGAGTCATTTAATCCGTACGCAAGAAGTGGCGGAAGCAGCTTCAAAAGTAGCGGTTTTCCCAAAAGTGCGGTCAGCTTTACTGCAACTTCAGCAGGATTTTGGTAAAAATGATGGACTGATTGCGGATGGTCGAGATATGGGAACCGTGGTTTTCCCAAATGCACAAGTTAAACTGTTTTTAGATGCAAGTGCGGAAGAACGTGCAAAAAGACGCTATAAACAGTTGCAAAATAAGGGAATTAATGGTAACTTTGCACAGATTTTAGCCGAGATACAAGAACGTGATTTTCGCGATAGAAATCGTGAGGTTGCGCCATTGAAACCGGCTGACGATGCTTTATTGTTAGATAGCACAACATTGAGTATTGATGAGGTCATTGCTCAAGCGTTGGATTATATTCAACAAAAAGCGTCAATTTCGATTTAACTGTTTATTCAAGGAAGAATAGACATTTATCCTCAACCCCGCATTTTATGGATCTTAATGTGGATGTTATTAACTTAAATTAAGAAGATTATTTATATGTCAGAATCTTTTGCTCAACTCTTTGAAGAATCATTAAAAGGCCTTGAAACCCGTCAAGGTTCAATCGTTAGCGGTACTGTTGTTGCTATTCAAAAAGGCTTTGTACTTGTTGATGCAGGCTTAAAATCTGAATCTGCAATTCCTGTTGCTGAATTCCAAAACGCTCAAGGTGAACTTGAAGTTAAAGTTGGCGACACAGTAAACGTAGCTTTAGATGCAGTTGAAGATGGTTACGGCGAAACTAAACTTTCTCGTGAGAAAGCTGTTCGTCACGAATCTTGGATTGAATTAGAAAAAGCTTACGAAGATAAAGCGACCGTTATCGGTTTAATCAACGGTAAAGTGAAAGGCGGTTTCACAGTTGAGTTAAACGGTGTTCGTGCATTCTTACCAGGTTCATTAGTTGACACTCGTCCAGCACGTGAAGCAGATCACTTACTTGGTAAAGAATTAGAATTCAAAGTAATCAAATTAGATCAAAAACGTAACAACGTTGTTGTTTCTCGTCGTGCAGTGATCGAATCTGAAAACAGCCAAGAACGTGAACAAATCCTTGAGAACCTAGCTGAAGGTTCAGAAGTTAAAGGTATCGTTAAAAACTTAACTGACTACGGTGCATTCGTAGATTTAGGTGGCGTTGACGGTTTATTACACATCACTGATATGGCTTGGAAACGTGTTAAACACCCAAGCGAAATCGTGAATGTAGGCGACGAAGTAACTGTTAAAGTATTAAAATTTGACAAAGATCGTACTCGCGTATCTTTAGGCTTAAAACAATTAGGTCAAGATCCTTGGGTTGCTATTGCTGAAAACCACCCAGTAAACAGCAAATTAACAGGTAAAGTAACTAACTTAACAGACTACGGCTGTTTCGTTGAAATCTTAGATGGTGTTGAAGGCTTAGTTCACGTTTCTGAAATGGATTGGACTAACAAAAACATCCACCCATCTAAAGTTGTAAGCCTTGGCGATACTGTTGAAGTAATGGTATTAGAAGTTGACGAAGAACGTCGTCGTATTTCTTTAGGTTTAAAACAATGCAAACCTAACCCATGGACTCAATTCGCTGAAACTCACAACAAAGGCGACAAAGTTACTGGTAAAATCAAATCAATCACTGATTTCGGTATCTTCATCGGTCTTGAAGGTGGTATCGACGGTTTAGTTCACTTATCTGACATTTCTTGGAATGTTGCAGGTGAAGAAGCAGTTCGTAACTACAAAAAAGGTGACGAAGTTTCTGCAGTAGTATTAGCAGTAGATGCAGTGAAAGAACGTATTTCTTTAGGTATCAAACAACTTGAAGATGATCCATTCAACAACTTCGTAGCAGTTAACAAAAAAGGTGCAGTAGTTTCTGCAACTGTTGTTGAAGCTGACGCTAAAGGTGCTAAAGTTGAATTAGCAGGTGGCATTGAAGGTTATATCCGTGCAGCAGACTTAACAAATGAAGTTGCAGCGGGTGATGTAGTTGAAGCGAAATACACAGGTGTTGATCGTAAAGCACGTATCGTTCACTTATCTGTAAAAGCGAAAGATCAAGCTGAAGAAGCAGCTGCAGTTGCAAACGTGAATAACAAACAAGAAGATGTTGCTATTCCAAACGCAATGGCTGAAGCTTTCAAAGCAGCTAAAGGTGAATAATTAATTCACATAAATAAGGCTGGGTCGTTGGCTCAGCCTTATTACTACCCACTATAATTAACAAGGATTTAGCGGTAATTTATTATGAACTAATACATTACCTGTAAGTCTTAATAACAAGTTTAAGTATAAATTTAAAGGAGAGTTGACGATGACTAAATCTGAACTAATTGAAAATCTATCAACAAAGCACCCAACTTTATCCGCAAAAGAAGTAGAAGGTATTGTAAAAGATATTCTTGAGCTCATTGCACAATCTTTAGAAGAGGGTAATCGTATTGAAGTTCGTGGTTTTGGTAGCTTCTCTTTACACCATCGTCAACCGCGAGTAGGTCGTAATCCTAAAACAGGTGATTCTGTAAAACTAGATGCTAAATCTGTACCGCACTTTAAAGCGGGTAAAGAATTAAAAGATCGCGTAAATGTTTTTGCTTAAACATTCAATCGATATCAATAAAACGACACTTAGGTGTCGTTTTTTATTACAAATTTTGGCATAATGAACCTATTCTTAACAAAGGAGATTGTGATGATTAAATATATTCTCGGACTCATTATTGTGCTGGCTATTGTACTCGTTGCGGTAACTATAGGGGCGAATAATGATCAAGTAATCACCTTTAACTATATTGTTGCTGAAAGCCAATTCCAACTTTCAACATTAGTTGCCATTTTATTTGGTTTTGGATTAATTTTAGGTTGGTTAATTACTGGATTATTCTACTTAAAATTAAAATTCAAAAATATGTCGTTAGCGCGTCAAGTTAAACGTCAAACCTTACAAATTAACGAATTAACTACTACCCGCGATAAGGCAGTATAATGCTTGAATTACTCTTTCTGCTTCTGCCAATAGCCGCCGCTTATGGTTGGTATATGGGGCATCGGAGTGCCAAGAAAGATCAGGAAAATATTAATAATAAACTCTCCCGTGATTATGTCACGGGGGTCAATTTTTTGCTTTCTAATCAAACGGATAAAGCTGTTGATTTGTTTCTTGATATGTTACAAAAACAAGAAACCGAAAATGAAATTGAAAGCAATTCACAATTTGAGGCTGAGCTAACGCTCGGTAATCTTTTCCGTTCTAGAGGTGAAGTGGATCGTGCTTTACGTATCCATCAAGCCCTCGATCGTAGTCCCAATTACTCTTTCGAACAAAAATTATTAGCTAAACAGCAACTCGCTAAGGATTTCATGGCGGTGGGTTTTTATGACCGAGCAGAAGCCCTTTACATAATCATGGTAGATGAGCCTGAATTCGCTGAAAATGCACTACAACAGCTTTTAGTGATTTACCAAAAAACAAAAGAATGGAAAAAAGCGGTTAATATTGCAGAAAAACTAGCCAAAATTTCCCCTAAAGAAAATGATGTGGAATTAGCACAATGTTATTGTGAATATTCCTTAAGTGGTGAACTTGAAAGTGTGGTCGAAAAACGCAGTATTTTACAAAAAGCGTTGAATGTATCTCCAACCAGTGTGAGAGCATCAATGCTGCTTGCTGATTTAGAAATGGCAGATAAAAACTACCGTCAAGCCATTCATTTTTTGGAGAATATTCTTAATCAAAATCCAATTTACATTGGAGAAGTGTTGAAAACACTCAAATATTGCTATGATGAATTAGGAGAGAGAGATAACTTTGAGTTATTCTTGATTCGAGCCAGCCAGCAGATTAACAATACGAAAGTAGATTTAATGTTAGCAAGCGTGATTGAAGAGAAAGATGGTAAGAGTGCAGCGCAATCAAAGCTTTATCAACAACTCACAAAACATCCAAGTACATCTATTTTCCACCGTTTTATTCAATTCCAAATTGATGATGCAGAGGAAGGACGAGGTAAAGAAAGCTTAATTTTGCTACATAAAATGGTCGGTGAGAGAATTAAGCAAGGCTTTGGCTACCGTTGCTCAAATTGCGGTTATCAGACCCATAAATTAATGTGGAATTGTCCTTCTTGCAAACAGTGGGAATCCATCAAACCAGAACATAATTAATTGACACAGTGAGGTAAAATTATGAATAGCAAAATAATCGTTGCATTGGATTACGAAACGGAAGCACAAGCACTATCCCTCGTGGATCAAATTGATCCAAGCTTATGCCGTTTAAAAGTGGGTAAAGAAATGTTTACTACACTAGGAACCAGTTTCGTTAAGCAATTGCACGAGCGTCAATTTGATGTTTTCCTCGATCTTAAATTTCATGATATTCCGAATACTGTGGCAAGAGCAGTGCGCTCTGCGGCTGATTTAGGCGTATGGATGGTGGATGTCCATGCTAGTGGTGGTTTAAAAATGATGGAAGAGGCGAAAAAAATTCTCGAACCTTATGGAAAAGATGCCCCTTTATTAATTGCAGTGACCGTATTGACAAGTATGGAAGATTTAGATTTATTACAAATTGGCATTAATTCTTCACCACTCGAACACGTTTTACGTCTTGCGCATTTAACACAGCGTGCGGGATTAGATGGAGTCGTTTGTTCACCACAAGAAGTGGAGATTTTACGCAATACTTGTGGTCCTGATTTTAAATTAGTCACCCCAGGGATTCGTCCTATTGGTAGTGATTTTGGAGATCAGCGTCGCGTCATGACACCAGCTGCAGCTATTCGATCTGGTTCTGATTATTTAGTAATCGGTCGTCCAATTACGCAAGCTGAAAACCCAGCTGAAGTGCTTCGTTCAATTAATGCATCAATTGAGTAATATGGCTGAGAGTACATTAGTTTATTCTACCGAAGTCGGTCGAATTAAAGTGCAAAAAGAGCCGGTACAACGCCCTAAAGGTGATGGTGTGGTTCGCATCCAAAAACAAACCAGTGGTCGAAAAGGCGCAGGCGTTTCAGTGATTACTGGGCTAGATTTAGCTGATGATGAATTGAAAAAGTTAGCCGCTGAACTTAAAAAACGTTGTGGTTGCGGTGGTTCGGTTAAAGACGGCAACATTGAGATTCAAGGTGAAAAACGCGATTTAATTAAACAACTTTTAGAACAAAAAGGGTTTAAAGTAAAATTAGCCGGTGGTTAAGATAAGACAAAAAATCCCTCTTCAATTGAAGATGGATTTTTTCATAATTAGCCTTCCATAAAGTTTGGTTGGTAAGCAAAGAAAATTGCGCCCAAGAAACTTAATACAGCAAATGCCAGAAATACATTATTTGGATTTGTAGCTTTGCGACTAAAATATTTAGCCGAGAAGAAAATATAAAGCACAAGCATGATAATTTTCATGATGAGCCAGCTTTGTAACTGATAACCGACCAAGAAAAAAATCGTTAAGCCACTCGCGATTAAAAGTGTGTCAACTAAGTGCGGTAAAATTTTTAGCAGCTTAATCGCTCGCCAATCTTTCCCACTTAATTGCATTCCCCCACGGATAATTAATAATCCTAAACTTAAAAATGCACAAACAATGTGCAAATAAACTAACATAATCACTCCAGATGTAAAAGGAAAAGTGCGGTCAAAAATAACCGCACTTTAATTTCTTATTTTGCAATACGCTTATATTTAATACGATGTGGTTGTGTTGCGGCTTCACCTAAGGTTTTCTTTTTCCACTCTTCGTAGTCAGAGAAGTTACCTTCATAGAAAGTCACTTTACCTTCATCACCGTAATCTAAAATATGAGTCGCAATACGGTCTAAGAACCAACGGTCATGGGAAATCACCATGGCACAACCAGGGAATTCTAAGATCGCATTTTCTAACGCACGTAAAGTTTCAACGTCTAAGTCATTGGTCGGTTCGTCCAGTAACAGTACGTTACCACCACGTTGTAGAAGTTTAGCCAGGTGTAAACGACCACGTTCACCACCAGATAATTCGCCCACGCGTTTTTGTTGATCTACGCCTTTGAAGTTAAAGCGACCAACATAGGCACGGCTTGGAATTTCAAAGTTACCAATAGTGAGAACATCTTGTCCGTTAGACACTTCTTCCCATACGGTTTTCTTATCATCCATTGAATCACGGAATTGATCCACAGAAGCAAGTACAACCGTTTCACCCATTGTAATTGAGCCGCTATCGGGTTGTTCTTGACCTGAAAGCATGCGGAATAGGGTTGATTTACCCGCACCATTCGCTCCGATAATACCCACGATAGCACCTTTAGGAATGCTAAATGATAAATCATCAATTAGAGTACGGTCGCCGTAAGATTTAGTAAGATGTTCTACTTCAATCACTTTATCACCTAAACGTGGACCAGGTGGAATAAAGAGTTCATTGGTCTCGTTACGTTTTTGGTATTCACCAGAGTTCAACTCATCGAAGCGTGCCATACGAGCTTTGCTTTTCGATTGACGACCTTTAGGGTTTTGTCGTACCCATTCTAACTCTTTCGCAATCGATTTTTGGCGCGCATTTTCAGCCGCTTGTTCTTGCTCTAAACGTTTCTCTTTTTGCTCTAACCAAGAAGAGTAGTTACCTTCCCAAGGAATACCTTCACCACGGTCAAGCTCTAAGATCCAACCTGCAACATTATCTAAGAAGTAACGGTCGTGGGTAATCGCCACAACAGTACCTTCGTAGTCATGTAAGAAACGCTCTAACCATGCTACAGATTCTGCATCTAAGTGGTTGGTTGGCTCGTCCAATAAGAGCATGTCTGGTTTTTCGAGTAATAAACGACAAAGCGCCACACGACGACGTTCACCACCAGATAAATGTTCGATTTTGGCATCCCAATCAGGTAAACGTAATGCATCAGCCGCACGTTCTAATTGGTTATCTAAATTATGTCCATCGTGTGCTTGAATAATCGCTTCAAGGTTTGCTTGTTCAGCTGCTAGTTTATCGAAATCCGCATCAGGATCTGCATAAAGTGCGTAAACTTCATCTAAACGAGTCAGTGCATTTTTTACTTCAGAAACGGCTTCTTCTACCGCTTCACGCACAGTTTGTTGCGGATCAAGTTTTGGTTCCTGTGGAAGATAACCAATCTTAATACCTGGTTGTGGACGCGCTTCACCTTCGAACTCTTTATCCACACCCGCCATAATGCGTAACAGGGTTGATTTACCCGCACCATTTAAGCCTAGCACCCCGATTTTAGCTCCAGGGAAGAAGCTTAAAGAAATATCTTTCAAAATATGACGCTTCGGTGGCACCACTTTGCCGACACGGTGCATCGTATATACAAATTGCGTTGACATAATTCTCTCGATGTTATGAATAAAAGTGCGGCTATTTTACTTGATGTTTAGGGAATAAGCTATTTGAAAGGCAAAAAAAACCACCCATACAGGGTGGTAGGAAAGTAGTTTAGCTATATTTATGATTATTTTATTTAGGAACTTTATGAATATCAAGCAATCACTTGACGAAACAGATAGTACATAAATTTCAGTTATAAGGGAAATGCGAATGAATCATTTTTTGATAAAAATCAATAAAATCACAGGATTTTTTACTTTTAGACTGATTTTTATTCGATTTTGATTGGGAACTGCTTGTGATAAAATCTGTCTATTCAATCATTTAGCCACTCTTTTTTCTTATTTATGTTTAAAAAATTACTTCTTGGATTATTGCTGATTTCACCTTTTTCAGCGCTAGCGCATCCCCACGCATTCATCGATATGCAAACGAAACCCTTAGTGAAAGATAATCAATTAATTGGTTTTTCGACGCGGTGGTTACTGGATGAAGCCAGTTCTTCAGCCGTCCTGTATGATGTGAAACAGGCGAAAGGAGATAAGGCCGCACAACAGAAGTTAACTGATGAAGTCATGGCGAACGTTGTGAATGAACATTACTTTAGTTATGTCTTTGATAAAGAAAATCATAAAATTAAATACACAAAACACCCTGAAAATTACGGTATGCGTGTGAAAGGGAACGAGGTGGAATATTATTTTGATTTTCTTTTAGCTCAGCCACAGGCCTTGCAAAATAATGAATTTACGCTGATGACTTATGACCGCACTTATTATGTGGCAATGCGGTATGCAGAAACTGGCAAAAGAGCGGTTGATTTTTCATCACTTCCTGCAAACTGCAAAGGCGAGGTGCTGGAACCTAATGTCGATGAAAAAATTCAATCTTACGCATCATCATTGGATAAATCGCAAAAAAATGAAGATGATTCTCTTGGTGTATTGTTTGCGCAGAAAGTAAAAATTAAGTGTGAATAAAAATGAAGTTAAAACTGACCGCACTTTTTATTGGTTTATTAGCGATTATCTTCGCATTATTACCTTGGTTGTTTGTGCAAGTTGCTGATTGGCAAAAAGCCTTTAATCAGTTGATTTCTGAAAATCTCCATCAGATTCAAGCACATTCATCAACGGCAGGATTGTGGTTGATTTTTGCCGCCTTTTCTTATGGTGTATTACATGCATTAGGGCCTGGGCATGGCAAATTTATTATCGCTAGTTATCTTTCTACGCACGAAAGTCAACTTAAGACCAGCATACGCTTAAGCTTGCTTTCCTCTCTCATGCAAGGTTTTGTCGCAGTTGCTGCAACCTCCATTGTGGTGGTGATACTTAATCTTTCCTCTAAATATTTTAAACTTAGCCAGTTATGGCTGGAACGTAGCGCTCTAATTTTATTAGTGTTGTTAGGGATTTATTGGATTGCTCAAGGCTTGAAAGGTTTAAAGAAAAAACAATATTTTCGTATTACATCGATCCAATCATTACCAAAACAGATTGGAACAGCTTCGCCTTTTCGATATGAGCAAGGAAAAGTAAGTCAGACACAGTGTAGTTGTGGGCATCAACATTTGCCCAATCATCAACAGCTTAAGCAGTCGGGAGATTTAAAATCTCAGTTATTAGTGATTTTGACTATTGGCATGCGACCATGCAGTGGGGCTATTTTCGTGCTCTTTCTTGCCTATATGCTAGATCTGTATTGGTGGGGAATTTTAGCTACGTTTGCCATGTCTTTGGGTACGGGATTAATGCTTTCGCTTTTTGCAGTGTTAGTACGCTATGCGAGAAATGTTGCGATTCGATTAGGCCATTGGTATGGTTTAGCGGGGTCTAATCAAAAAGGTGAGGCCATGATCAAATGTATTGCGGGCGCAATTATGATCTTTTTTGCACTAAGCTTGTTATATGGCACGATGGAGGCTGTAACAGGTGGCGCAGCCTTGTTTGGTGGGTAAAGAAAAGGGCAGCGTTTGCTGCCCATTTATTTGAAAATAGATTATTCAACCCAAGTAACGATTTCTTCAATTGGTCTAAGAGATTTTTTGGTAATGTCTCTCGCACGATAACCAAATGTTGCTGCCACAGATACGCCCCATTCATTTGGATCAAAGAGCCCTTCAGCGGCTAAAACTTCATTCATTTTATCGTAGTTAAAGCCTTCAATCGGGCAAGAATCTACACCAATAGCGGCAGCACCAGTTAGCATATTGGCTAATGCAATGTAGGTTTGTTTGCTTGTCCAGTCAAATAATGCACGCTCGCTTTCTGCGGTTTTCATTTCAACTTCTTGTAAGCCTTTATATTTTGCCAAGGCTTTTTCTAACTGCTCACCTTGTAAACCTCTACGCACCGCTACATCACGGAAGAAAGGTGTATCATATCGTGCATTTTTCTTCGCAAGAATGATCACTAAATGGCTACAATCATCTAATTGATATTGCATACCCCAGCTAAAAGGTTTGAGTTTATCGCGTAATGCTTTATTTTGAATCACTAAGAACTTCCAAGGCTCAGAACCAACAGAGCTTGGTGATAAACGAGCAAATTCTAGAATTGCCGCAAAATCTTCTTGGCTAATTTTTTTATTCGGATCGTAATAACGTGTGGAGCAGCGATTTTCGAATACTTGAAGCATTTGTTCGCGTGTAATTTGACTCATGTTTTCTTCCTCTTAACATTATCTAATTTGTGATCTTTTGACCGCACTTTAGCGCTCTTTCCAATATCCAATCCACTCTTTGAGTAATTGCATATTTTTCGTAATCGCGCCACCTTGTGGAATAAAATGCATCATATTGAGTCCATAACTGTCAGGCGTAATGCCTTCGCCTACACTTGCAGGTAACACATCAAAACCTTGTTGTTGGAACAATAATTTTGCACGTTGCATATGCCATTCATTGGTGACTAAAATAATTTTGTGAATACCTTCTTTTTCCAACATTTGTTTGGTGAAAAGCGCATTTTCTTTGGTAGTCAGTGCTTTAGGTTCAATCCATTTAGTTGGCACATTAAAGAAGTTTTGGAGCTCTTCCGAGGCGATTTTTGCTTCAATGGCGCCAGTTGGACTCGCCCCTGTAATTAATAGTGGCAAGTGCGTTTCTTTTTGCAAGAATGCGGCATAGCGTAAGCGTTCAAGTTGAATACCTGTTGACGCTAATGGCGCATAAAGCTCTTTACTATCACGTAAACCACCGCCAAGTAAAACGATCGCTTGAGCTTGTTGATAATCTTGCAGTGTTAAATGATCTTCAGTAATGAGACTATCTTTAAGTACTTGTGCCGTGTAAGGAATGCTTAAAAGATAGAGTAGATAGAAACCAAGTGCGGTCGAAATTCGGCTTAATTTTTTGAAATTGAATTTAGCTAGAATAAGTGAAAGTCCCCATAAAATTAAAATATTAAATGGGGGAAGAATCATGGCTGTAATCAGTTTTTTCAATTCAAACATTATTTATCCAATTCAACAAAATCTAGCTCTTTGGTCCATAATTTGGCATAGCTACTATTTTTACCATAAGAGTTATCGCAAACACGATTTGGAATTTCTAACAAGCAAGAGAAAATATGACCATGTAAGCGAGTTGTGGTGACTTTATCATTCGCTAAGAATACTTGTGCAACACGTTTTACAATGCGTTGAGTATAGGCATACCAAAACTGATGGCAGAGATCTTTCAGCCAACCCAGACCAAATTTATTGGCCATTTTACTCATTCGCCAGCTTACTGCTAAAACAACATCGTCTTCTGTTGAAAGAATATCTTCCCAGTCTTTTACATTGCTGTTAGCAGGCAGTTGAGCAAGGATATTTTTCTCGATATCACTCGCTTCAATATCTTTACGTAGGAAGTAAAGCTGCTCACCAGTTTTGCCTTGTTTCGTTTCCATGGTGCCATAAAGCTGATGCGCCATGTCCGGTGACAAATAAACATGATTTGAAAATTGTGCAAATAGATTCGCTGTTCTTTCGTCACGAGCCAGTAGATGGCAATCACTGTGGCTACGGAACAGTGTGGCTGATTTTTGCAGATTTTCTTCGTGTTTAAAATAAGCAGTTTGTGGCAACACAATAATTCGATTATTCGGGAAATTCGTCACCATTTCTTCGCGGATTTTTTGATGCTGCGGATAAAGATCGCCAAAATTACCGCCACCATGTAAAAGGATGGTGGTGTTTGGTGTAATTTTCGCTTTAACTTCTTCAAGATCTAAATCATATTCGCAACGTTTTAAGGTCACATTAATATGGTGATCTTTAAAAAATTGCTCGGCTCCGTGATAAATCAGCAAATCGCCCACGTTCAAATGAAGTGGGTAGTCGAAATAAAATACGTCGTTTTTATCTTTGATCAGTTCGACAATAGGATTCAGTTTGTTTTTTAAATCAATAAGGAGTTGATTCATTTTTTACTCTTTTCTTTAAATAGCTAAACAAGAAATTTTTTTCTGCTGTGTTTAATCCGAAGATTAAAATGACACAGATTAATACCATTTCTAAAATGATGGATTGTCCAATAAATTCCAATAAAGAATAGCTGCGGGTGGTATCGGATATATAGATGATACCTAATAGTAGGCCAAACACCACGCCGACATTCACTAAATATGAGACAAATTCTTTGTGGTTAAATTTAATTTTTTTATTAATAAAATATAATCGATAGAGTTGTGAGATGACCATCGTACTAAATTTACCCACAAAGGCAAATACTGGATTATAACCTAGTGTGAACAAATAATAAGCCAAAGGCACCGTACAAAGATCGATTAATGCGACGATGATATTGTATTGTTTTACGGTGGATGTGCCAATGGCTAATGCACTCATCCAAAATGCCCCTGCCATTGCACTGATTAATAAGCAAGCAATAATAGCTTGTACGAGTTGCTCAGTATATTGCGGAAGATGATCACCTAGCCAAAATGTCAGTAAGGTATGGGTGAAATACAATACAGGGGCAGAGAGAATCGCCATTAAATAAAGTGAGTATTTTGAAATACCAAGAATTAATTGGCGATTGCGATCGTAATCTTTTGCCGCATAAGACTGCACTAACTGCGGATTAGCCGCCATTTGGAAATTATTCACAAAGCTATAAACCGCACCTTCTACCTGGGTCGCAATGGCGACAGCTGCATTGACTGCCACGCCAAAGAATAAGTTTGATACCATATTCAAGCCTTGGGTCGAACCCACATAGGCAACTTGTCCCATGAGCATCCAACCGGAAAAACTCACCAATTCTTTGGTTTTGCTTAAATCTTTATATAAACGGAAACGTGCGGCTTCTTTGAAATAATACTTAGTGAATAACACATAAAGAGAGAGCACGATTAAACTGACTGAAAGCAATAAGCAGCCATAAGTAATCAACTTATCGTAATGCGTGATATGACTTAAGATAAAGACAGAAGTCAGTTTTAAAATGGTTTCACCTAATCCCAACCAAGCATAGAATCCCATTTTCTCGTGTGCAACAATCATGGCATTGAATGGCACTTTGATAATTTCAACGAGAGCAATAATTAATGCTAATTGGTAAACGATATTCGCGGCTTGCAAGCGTTCAGTGGGGATCACCAATTTGTGATTTAAAAACCATAAACCGACAGTTTCGGCTAACAGGAATACGATAAAAATAATGAGTAGATGATTTAAGATACTAATATTAAAGACTTTATTGACTCGTTGGATGTCATTCGAGGCTTTTTCTACGTTAATAAAACGCTGTGTGGTGGCGGTCATTGTGCCATTAAAAAAAGAAAATAGGACTACCACCCCCATCACAATGTTGTAGATACCAAAATCTTCTACACCCAATACCTGTAATACCACACGAGAGATATACAGCATGGCCCCCATGTTGAAAAGCATTCGGATATAAAGAAATAGCGTATTTTTAGCAATGGTTTTATTTGACATTGTGAAAATGAATTAGAAAAATTGGGGGAATTATAGGGGGGATTGGGGTGTGTAGCAAGCATTGTGCAAGTTCAACTCATTTGTTAAGGGATGGAAAAGAAAAGGCTAAATATCAATTTAGCCTTTTTGGTTGGTTACACAATACACACCGCTAAATCTAGCTGTTTATTATGGAATTGATGTAATGTACAGCGATGACCCACACTTAAAATGATCATATCCGGTAAACGTTCTTTAATCGTTTTATAAAGGAGATACTCTGTTGGCTCATCAAGTGCTGATGTGGTTTCATCTAAAAAGACCACTTCAGGCTTCGTCAGTAAAATTCGAATAAATGCCACACGCTGTAATTCACCCGGTGACAAAATAGCTTGCCAATCGTTATCTATATCAAGACTATGAAGATATTTATCCAAACAGCAATCTGCGAGTGTTTTTTCCAATTCAGGATGATAAGGATTAATATCTGGATAGCAAATCGCTTCACGTAACGTGCCTTGTGGCATATAAGGACGTTGTGGTAGGAACAAACTAGTCACGCAAGGGTGTTCTACCAGACCTACTGTCTCAAAAGGATAAATTCCGGCCATCGCTTTTAATAGAGATGTTTTCCCTGTGCCAGATGGACCTTGAATTAATAAAGCATCACCATTTTTTAGTTCAATATTTAAGTTATTAAGCAACAATCTGCCTTGCTCGTCTTTAATACCAAAGTTTGACAATGCAACACGGTTAGAACATTTCATGGGTTGATGAATCTCTGAATGATCTAATTCATCCAACTTAGTCATAAAACCATAAAGACGATTTAAACGCGCTTGGTAGAGCGTAAATTCTTCATAGAACAAACGGAAGAAAGAAAGTGCGGTCATTAATCGGTTAAATGCTTGCACAGTTTGGTGCATATCGCCCAGTTTGATTTGTCCAGTGAAAAAACGAGGTGCTTGCAGCATTAACGGTAAGAGTTTTGCAACGCGCGTGACGCTTCCATTAAAGCCGTCTAATCCCAACATTCTTAATACAATTGCCCAACGGTTATGAATAATTTCGGCAAATTTGTTTTTCAATAAATGTTGTTCTTGCAATTCACCTTGATAGAATGCAATACTTTCCGCATTATCTCGCACTCGAATTAAAGAATAACGGTAGTCACCATTGAGTTTTTCTTTATTGAAGTTCAGCTTGATCAAAGGGTGACCAATCCATACAGACATTAATGTTGCCAGGATAATAAAGGCATAAATAAAGAAAACGACGCCTTTTTCGATATTCAAACCGAAAAGACTTAATATTCCAGAAAGTGACCAAAGAATGATGGTGAATTCAATGGTAGTCAGAATAGAATTAATCATACCGCGCACAATTTTGACGGTACTACTGATAAATTCACGTGCATCTTGTTCAATACGTTGATCAATATTATCGGGCAGATCTTTTTCGTATTTGAGGCGATAGTATTTTTTATTTTCTAACCATCGTTTAACAAGGGCTTTATTCAAGCTTTCCAACCAACGGATTTCAAATACTTGTTGCAAGAAATAATCGGCGATGGAGTGGATAACTTGTACCAATACTAAGAGGGCATTCAGTTTTGCAAAGAACCAAAACTTATCCGCATCTAATTCCTGCATTGAGCTATAAAGCCCATTGTAGAAAAAAGAGTTGAGTACGCTGAAGCGTACTTCTAACAAAATCATCGTAAACAACACCAGTAGCATAACGATAATTTTGATGCCGTTACGGCGATTAATCGAAGGGGATGCAATATGCCAAAATTTCTGACCGAATGTGGTTTGCTTGAGTGCGAGAGTCGTCACGCTAAAGCATACAATCACCCAGAAAAGTGCGGTCAAAATCCAGCTTAAACTTGAGTTAAGTTCAGTTTGCCAATTCATTGATTATCCATAAAGTAAAAAACGAAAAAAGGGCGAAATGATTCGCCCTCGTATTGTGCGCTCAATTAAAACTCAACTTTCGTGTTGAAGATAAATTCACGTCCATAACCTAATGCAACAGGGATTAACGTGTTTGTTGCGTTACCAGAGGTGGATGGATAGTAAGTTTTATCTGCTAAGTTTTTACCGTTAAGTTGGAAAGACACTTTCTTGCCAGAGATTTTGGTATCGTAAGCAATAAAGGCATCATATACCACGGCATGAGGTAATTTGTATGCTTTTGTGTAATCACTGTTATAAGCATGCCAAGAACCTAAATAACGAGCACCACCACCAACACGGATGTTACCAAAATCAAATTCACCTACGTTATAAGCTAGGAATAGGGAAGCTTGATGTTTTGGTACACCAGAAAGTTGTTGATTTACTGCATCAGGATAGCGCTCATTTTCAAGTGATTTTACTTTGGTGTAGGTATAGTTAGCCGCTACGCTTAGACTATCCGTAATTTGACCATTAAGATCGAATTCCACACCACGAGAACGTTGTTTACCGACGATATTTAATTGCGCATTTGAACCAGAACCAACAGCCTCAGCTACATTACGTTTGCTGATATTAAATAATGCAAGTGTCGCATTAAAGCCTGAGTTTTCATATTTTGCACCAATTTCAAAAGATTTACCTTGTTCTGGTTTTAAATCGCCGCTAACAGGTATTGCAACACTCATTTGTGGACGGAAAGACTCAGAGTAGTTCGCAAAGGTCGCGATATGTGGAGTAAATTTATATACGGCACCTAATTGATACAATAATTTACCATCATGCTGATCGGTATTTCCGGTTTTTGTTAGATTTTGACCTTTTTTACAGTTTGCTGCATTTAAGCAATGACGTCCTGCAAATTGATCAAAGTACTCATAACGTAAACCACCCGTCATGATAAAGTTATCTGTAAAGTAGGCGGTATCTTGAATATAAACACCAACAGTTTTGAGATAGTTATATTGATAGGCGTTGCCGTTACCATTTTTATGTTCCGCAACAGGGCTGGTATAGTTTGGATTATCAATATTGATATCAGAATTCATGATGCCTTGGTTATAAATAGGACCAAGATCACGAATATTACGCATTGCATCAATACCGGCTACAAAGCGGTTAGCAATATCACCAATACCAAATTCACCAACGATATTTAATGTACCGCTATGAACGCGTTGATCGCCTTGTTGCTGTTCAATTGTACGGCGGGCTGTACGTGTTTTAACGTTAACATTTGTAATACGAGCTTGATCGTAGAAATATTTGTAACGAGCATAGCTATAACCCGCATTTAATTTCCAACCATCACTTAATTTGTGTTCAATTTTGAAATCAATGTTATCGGTTTTTGAGGTTGTTTTATTATTTGGTTCATCTAAACGACGCGATACTGGAATATCCGGTAATGCATTAGTTGCCGTTAAAAGATTTGTACCACGATCAAATGGCTCAAGAATATCTTTGTGTTCATAAGAAAGAAGCACTTTAGTTTTATCATTTTCCCAAGAAAGAGAGGGTGCGTAAGTCGTGTTTTTCACTTTGCCAAAATTACGCCAGTAGTCTTTTTCTTGTTTATCATAGATAAAGCGGTAAGCGAAACCATTTCCTAAACCACCAGTAAAATCTAATTGCGTTCCCCACAGGCTATGATTACCTAAGGTTCCACCAACGACATAACGTGGCGTTTGTTGCGGTTTTTTAGTAATGATATTAACCACACCACCTGGATCTTGAATACCATAAAGTACAGATGCAGGTCCTTTTAAAACTTCAACGGTTTCAGTTGTCGCACTAAAGTTTTTAGCTGGGCCAGCTTGTAAACCGTTACGCATAATTGAGTTGTCACGGTTTCCACCAAAACCACGTTTTTGAATAGAGTCAAACATACCACCTAACGTATTCGCTTGACTCACACCACTGACGTTATAAAGCGCATCAATGAGTGATTCAGGTTTGCGATCTTCTAGTAGTTTAGTTGAAAGAATATTTACTGTATTTGGCGTGTCGAATACTGGCACTTCAGCTTTTGATACGACAGATGTCCCTGTCGTTTGGTAACCATTTTGTTTGATCCCCGTATCTTGAACATTGATTTGCTCAAGCACTTCGGTGTTTGTATTTGCGGCTTGTTCAGTTTCTGCAAAAGTAGAAGCGGAGAAACTCGCCAAAAGTGCGGTTGAAATAAGGCTTAATTTAAATTTCATAATTGTTTTTCGATATATAACCCGATAGATAATAAAAGAGCCGCAAGTATAGCGAAAACGTTTACGTCAATCAATACAAATTATTTTCATTTGCTTATACGATTTGTTCAGAAAATATTCATTTAAATTAAGTAGGGGATAAGAAGAAAAAATCCCAAGCTAAAAAGCTTGGGATTACAAGATGGTGCACTAGCTTACAGTTAAATTTTGTTATAAATCATTTGGATAGTATAAATTTAGCGTAATTTTG
Source organism: Haemophilus sp. HMSC61B11 (assembly GCF_001838615.1). Lineage (NCBI taxonomy): Bacteria > Pseudomonadati > Pseudomonadota > Gammaproteobacteria > Pasteurellales > Pasteurellaceae > Haemophilus > Haemophilus sp. HMSC61B11. The sequence continues at coordinate 146,628 of NZ_KV837971.1, read as the reverse complement.
GCGTAGTCTGAAAATCCCATTACAAATGTTTTATGTGTAGTTTTCTCATTTAATCTGTTCGTTTATCGTTTTTTGTGACAATGTATTAGGTTGTATTTACAGATGAATTATCTATATCAAGAAAGAAAACAGAAAAGCAACTTCTGTTGGTTGTGATGTGTTGATGTTGTTTCTAAGAAAGTGACATTACTTATCAAAGGAATTCAAGACAAGAGCCGATTAGCTAGAAAGGAATTAAGTAATAAAGAAATAAAGGCACAAGAGTTAATTTCTAAAGGCTATAACATAAAATACTATCAGAAAATGATTTCTTGGAATTAGTTAATAAAACTTAATAAAAGAAAACCGCCACACAGGCGGTTTGTTAGTTAAATTTCAATAGGTAAATAAGGCAAGCTATTGCTTGGTACTTCGGATATAGCAAGAAGGTTTTTTGCTAATGGCATCGCGTAAGGGTAAAGTGATGCCATAAACTCTTGTTCCCTATTTTTAGCTTCTGAGACTTTTGGATGATTTTTTTCAAAATGATAAGCAAATTCTCCTTTAAATTCATAATCCGGCGTCTCAATTTCAATATGGAGGATACAGTCGGCTCTGTCTTCTTTTGGGAATGTAACACCTAGAGAGAGTTTTCCTTCTTTTGCGCTACTTTCCTTATTAGTCTTTAGATTAAAAGAGTAAGACATAATAGCTTGATCAAGGATTTGCATTTTCATAATTATTTTCCTCTCCTGAAACGAACTGAGATTTTGACATTTTTTCTAATGTCCAATTAATTGCATTTTTTCTCATTTCTGGATTGTGTTCCCAGTTAAATTTAAATACTTTGTAAGCTTCTAGTTTTGCATGTTCAGTTGCATATTTTGTAATGACCAAGTCAACCCCTTCTGCTACTAAAGCATTTAGTTTTATATTTTGTATGCTTGAGATAAATAGGAGTTGGCGATGCTTTTCTGGTTTTACCCGAATATTAAATGCACCGGAACAAGATCTTTGTGGTTCGACGCCGGATTCTTCACAATCGGCAAGATAATCATCAACAGCATCATGAAATGCAGCCTCTAATTCTGAAAAATTCTCGGCTTCGTAAGTTATCAAGCCATTAATATGTAATAGCTTGCCGTATAATATCTTGTCTTCCTTGGAAATTTCGATACTTCCTAGAAAGCCTTTATATTGCATTGTTTCCATATTAATTTCCTAATAGCGCATAGAGTTCATCAAGGGCGGTTTTTATCTGAATAATTACATACCGCTTTAATGTATTTTGCGGATGTGGCTTATGAATACTAATCGGGAAATCAAGCGAAGAATGCTCAAATTTCACACGAGATCCATTACCTTGTTTTTCATTAAATCCTAAATTAAGTAAAAGTGTTCTCAGCTCGTCCCACGTAAAATCAGTGGGTGGCGGCTCTTTGTAGAGCTTATCTTTAATTTTTGTAATCTTGCTCATTTGTCACTAACCTTTAGTTACAAGATATTACCATGAATATTAATATTGTAAACATATTAGTAATAATAATTACGAATTCTTTGTTACTACACAAATAAATCAGCAACCATCCGCTATTGTTTTTTATAAAAGAACAGAATACCAAAACACATTCCCCAACACTGAAATGTCTTGTAATTCTGATATTTCGTCAGGGGGCTTATCGCTGTTATAGCTGCGGATTTTAACTTGCTCATTAGGCATATTGTAGAGTAGTTTTATTCTCAGCAATCCACTGTAGTTTATTGCGTATATTTTCCTATCTCTAATTGTTTTATTGCCCAAATCAATATCATATAGTTATTTTATCCCGAATGACAGGTTCCACAGAAGTACCATTAGCAATCACACGTACGGTAATTTCGTACTAATCTCCATGTTTTCAATAGTAATTAGTTATATCTGCTCGCTTTGATGTAATTAGACCAAATAAGGCGTAATTTGGGCATAATTAACGACAAGAAATATACAAAAATAGCTAAAAGTTGGCAACATTTGAGACTTGAAATTTTAGTGAATGATTGAATTGATTGTAGGTAAGCGATTGATTTTTGAAGTGAATTTTAGGAAAGAAAAAAGCCAGTAGAAATTTACTGGCTTTGATAGGTGGTGCACTAGCTGAACCCGAATTCATTTGTAGGATATTGATTTTTAATGTTTATTTTTCAAAGTCTAAAATCTTGTTACTAAGCTTGTTACTAAAATTCAAATTCACTACAAATCAATGATAGTTTCTGATGCCATAATACCACTAATAAGCCGCGTGTTAAAAATTTTATAGAAAAACTGTTCACCTTGTTCACCAATCCTTAAAACTCTTTATTTATTATATAGTTATATTCTTTTTTATTGTTCACCAACTGTTCACCATTGTTCACCTTTGTTCACCAATCAAAAAAAGATATCTCAATACAGAATATTTACTCTCTACCTGTTCAAAATTTAAGCAATCAAACAATCTTAACTTAACGTATCTAAACGCAACTAAACTATTGAAAAATAAGGTGTTTAATTAATAATCAAAACACTATATATTATATTTTGACTTAATAAAAGTCGTCTAAATTTAGACTAAGAAATCTCATAAGGAATAGATGAATATGTTTAAAAAACTAATTGAGTTACGCCAACAAAAGGCGGAAAAAGTCGCAGAAATGCGCTCAATGCTTGAAAAAGCAGAAAAAGAAAATCGTTCATTGAATGAATCTGAATCAGTAGATTTTGAAAAGCTGAAAGATTTAGTCAAACAGATGACTGATGAAATCAGCAAATATGAGGCAGTAGCTGATGAAGAACGAAACCTTAACGAACAATCTCAACAGGTAGAACAACGCAACATGAAACAATTTTCAAATGATGAGTTACGCCATTATGTGAAAACTGGTGAACTTCGCAATTTAACTACGGCTAACGGTGAAGATGGCGGTTATTCAGTTATCCCACAGTTAGACAAAGATGTAATGAAACGCTTAACAGACGATAGCGTAATGCGCCAACTTTGTAACGTAGTACGCTTACCGGTTGGAGCTAAAGAATACAAAAAATTAGTATCGGCTGGCGGCGCAGCAGTAGAACACGGAACAGAAGGCACAGCACGCAACGGCACAGCAAGCCCGAAACTTCATGAAGTAACAATCGCTTTAAATTCAATCTATGCTTATCCTAAGACTACACAAGAAATCTTAGACTTCTCAAGCATTGATGTTTTAGGTTGGCTAACTGATGAAATTTCTGAAACCTTCACAGAAACAGAAGAAACAGATTTAACTTCCGGTGATGGTAACAAGAAATCAAAAGGCTTCTTAACCTACCAACGCACAACCGAAGATGACAAAGTACGCCAATTTGGCAAACTTCAAAAAATTGAAGTAGCTGGCGTAGCGAAGATTGATGCGGATACTTTAATCGATGCGTTCTATACACTTCATAGCAAATACCGTAAAAATGCGGTTTGGGTGATGTCATCAACGATTGCAGCAGCATTACAAAAACTTAAAAACAAAAACGGCGATTATATCTGGCGCGATGGTTTAACAGCCGATGCCCCAGCAACATTATTAGGTCGTCCAGTCCACTTCTTAGAAACAATGCCGACAGGCGGAGCAAATAAAGCAGTAATTGCCTTCGGTGACTTCAAACGCGGATATTTCATTGTAGATCACGAAACAGGCGTGCGAACCCGTCCGGACAACTTAACCGAACCGGGATTCTACAAAGTACACACCGATAAATATTTAGGCGGTGGCGTAGTAGATTCAAACGCTATCAAAGTGATTGAGACAACAGCATAAATCATAGAGGGGCGAAAGCCCCTTTTTTTGCTTAATAGGTGAAATATGAATAAAGAATTTGAAATCCGCTCCGCAACACTTTCAGCCGATGAAGAAAATCAAAAGCTAGTCGGTTATGCGGTGAAATGGAATAGCCCTTCACAAGTGCTTTACTGTGATTTTGTGGAATCCTTTGCGCCTAAAGCTTTCAGCGACAGCCTAGCGAGTGGCGAAGATGTGCGAGCACTCTTTGAACATGACTACACCAAGTTACTAGGTCGAACAAGTGCGGGAACATTAAAGCTAGAAGAAGATTCAATCGGCTTACGCTTTGAACTAACTCCGCCCGATACAACAATCGGAAAAGATTTATTAGTTAGCGTTTCCCGCGGTGATATTACAGGGATGTCTTTCGGATTCAGAGCGATTAAAGAAGAATGGAATTTTGATGTAGAGCCTTATCAAAGAAATGTAATTAAAGCAGATCTCTTTGAGGTAACAGTAACAAGTATTCCAGCCTATCCGGAAAGCAGTGTTGAAATCGCTAAGCGTTCAATGGTCGCAGCAAAAGAACAAACACAGGGTAAATCAAACACTATCTTAAAACGCTGGCTTGATGTGGCGGAGGCTTAATATGTGGAATCCTTTTAGACGAAAAGAGCAACGCAGCGAACCAATCACTATTGATGAATTCCTATCTTACATGGGCGTAAATAATACAGGCGCGGGCGAATATGTCAGCCCACAAACGGCAGAGGCTCTACCAGCGGTTATGAACGCCGTAACAGTGATTGCCGAGGCGGTAGCATCTATGCCTTGTTATCTGTACGCACTGAAAGAAGATGGCCGCGAAAGAATCTACCGTCATCCGGTTGAATATCTTTTAAATGAAATGCCTAACCGAAATCAAACGCCTTACCAGTTCAAATATACGATGATGCGCCATTGTTTGCTAACTGGTAATGCTTACGCAGTGATTGAGTGGAATAACAAGGGCGAGCCTGTAAGCCTTACACCTTACCAGCCGAGCGAAGTAAATATCTTCCGTAAAGTAACAGGCGAACATATTTACCAAGTAACGGACTTAAACGGAGTAACTAGAAACTACCTTCAAGATGAAATGTTACACCTACGCCATAGTTCCCTTGATGGATTTATGGGGCGTTCACCTGTGACAGTTTGCCGTGAAACGATTGGACTAGGTTTAGCACAACAACGACACGGCGCATCAATTATGAAAAACGGATTGATGGCAAGCGGATTAATCTCAACGGCTGAATGGTTAGACGATGCGAAAGCACAGAAAGCAGTGAAAGCCTTAGAGCGTTACAAAGGCGCGAAGAACGCGGGCAAAACACCAATCCTTGAAGGCTCAATGGAATACAAACAATTAGGCATGACAAACCAAGATGCCGAATGGTTACAAAGTCGAACCTTCACAATTTCCGATATAGCCCGAATCTACAACATAAGCCCGATTTTTCTACAAGACTATTCAAATAGTAGTTATGCGAATTTCAGTGAGGCTAGTAGAGCGTTCTTATCACAAACCTTGCGCCCATGGCTGACTAACTTTGAACAACAGCTTAAAGATGCCTTAATGATTGACTTAACGAGCAGTAGCAAGAAACGGCACTTAATCGAATTTGACACAAGCGACTTACTCCGCACCAGTCAAAACGAACGTTTCAATAGCTATGATGTGGCGATTAAAGCGGGCGTAATGTCACCTAATGAAGTGCGCAGACGTGAAGGCTTGCCGCCTTATGCTGGCGGTGATGAATTCAGCCAAGCATGGAAACAAACCGTAGAAGTTAAACGCAATGACAGCGTAAACGAAAACGAGGTGAACGATGCCTAGAATGATTAGAGCCGGTAAATATAACAAGGCGATAAGTTTACAAAAACAAGTAAACGAAACTAATGATTATGGCGGATTTGTAAGTAAGTGGAAAACCGTTGCGAATATACGCGCAGCGGTTGAACCGTTACAGGGTAGAGAGTTCTTTGCTAGCGCAAGCGTAACGAATGAAAACATTGTGCGAATCCGTATTAGATACGGAACGAATGTGGATAACACAATGCGCGTGAAATACGGTAATCGCAACTTAGAAATAACCAGCATCATTGATAGCAAGGAATCACACAGGGAATTACAACTTATTTGTAAAGAGGTAACCAATGGAAAAAACTGATTTAACGCTTGAAGAAATTAAGCAGCATTTAAACGTAGATCATGATTTAGATGATGACTTAATCGAGAGCTATAAGGTAGCAGCCTTTGAAGTATGCCAAAAGCATATAGGCAAAACCTTTGGTAGTGAAGAAACAGAAAACACCGTTCCTTTTACCCCAGCTATAAAAGTGGGCTGTTTAATGTATATCGGGCATTTATACAGTAACCGAGAAATAACAACGGATGCCCCTCAAACGCTTATCCCTATGACTGTTAAATCTCTATGGGATGTTTACCGTGAGCCTTGCGCTTACTAAGAATTTAGTAACCGATATGCCATATCAACCATTAAGACGATGTAGCTATCCTAACTGTAAAAACAAAGTTAAGTTCGGTAGATGCGAAGAACATAAGCCCAAAGACACAAGAGCCAGCAGTAGCGCGCGAGGATATGACCATAAGTGGAGCAAGTACCGCGCGCAATACTTACGCTTTCATCCGCTTTGTGTAATGTGTTTGGAGAAAGGAATCTACACACCAGCAACGGTAATAGACCACATTAAGCCAGTAGAGAACGGACAGGCAGACCCTCTATTCTGGGTTGAATCTAATCATCAAGCTTTATGCCGAAATTGTCACAGTTACAAAACACGAGTAATAGACCAACGCGGATATGGAGCGAAAAAAGAATGATTAGACGGGTGGGGGGAGTTTAAAAAAGAAAGGCTCAAGCCGTCAGAACCGCCCTCCCAACTCAATTTTTACGCAAGGCAATTTTTTTGAAAATAAGGAAATGTATGAGTAAGAGAAGAAACTATAAAACCCCTGATTTTTTAGATGGTATCGCTAAAACCCAATGGAAAAGCCGAATTAAACAACTTTCAGAGCGTGGCGATATTAAGGCAGAAGATTTAACGAACCTTGAAATTTATTGCGAAAACTACGCAATTTGGCGTCATTCCGTAGCAGATTTAGCCAAAAATGGCTTCATTATTGTTAATAGTCAAGGCACTCAATCAAGAAATCCAGCTTTGTCAGCGAAAGCAGATGCCGAAAAGGTGATGATTAAGATGTCATCATTGCTAGGTTTCGACCCTGTAAGCCGCAGAAAAAATCCTATTGAAGTAGATGAAAACGATATCTTAGATGAAATCCTAACTATGTAGGCGAAATATGGAAATATGGCAAGCATACGCAGAGAAAATCAAATCGGGTGAGTTAGTGGCTTGTAAGAAGATAAAACAAGCCGTAGAGCGTTATTTTAACGATTTAAACAATCCCGATTATTTCTTTGATGATGGAGCAGTTAATAAGTTTTTAGCTTTCTCGAAACTATGCCCGCACGTTAAAGGACACTTACGCGGACAGCCTATTATTCTTTCAGATTGGCAAGTCTTTCTCTTTGCCAACATTCTAGGCTTTAAGCGTAAAGACACAGGATTAAGAAAATATCGCTCCGCTTACATTCAAGTGGCAAGAAAAAACGCTAAATCAACTGTGGCAGCCGTTTTGGCCAATTGGTTTTTGGTGATGGAAGGCGGCCAGCAAGACATTTACACGGCAGCCGTGAGTCGAGACCAAGCCCGAATCGTTTTTGATGATGCGCGTCAAATGTGCTTACTTTCGCCTTTACTAAAAAAACGGCTCAATATTCAACAGCACAAACTCATCAACCCTAAGAACAATAGCATCATGCGACCATTGGCCGCTAAATCCTCAACCATTGAAGGCACAAATCCTAGTTTAGCGATTGTTGATGAATATCACCTACACACAGATAACAGCGTATATAGCGCATTAGAGCTAGGACAAGGCGCACGCCCTGAAGGTTTACTCTTTGCCATTACAACAGCGGGAAGTAACGTTATTTCAGCCTGTAAACAGCATTATGATTATTGCGCTCAAATCCTTGAAGGAAATGAGCAGAATGAAAGCCTATTTGTGTTGATTTTTGAGTTAGACGAAGAAAGCGAAATCGACAATCAAGAGAACTGGATAAAAGCAAATCCAAATATAGGTAAATCCATTCCTTACCTTGATTTTGAGAACACAATCAAGAAGGCTAGGGGTATTCCTTCCGAATGGGTAGAAATGCTAACCAAGCGTTTTAATGTATGGTGTCAAGGCTCTACGCCGTGGCTAGGTGATGGAAACTGGGTGCAATGCGAACGGCAGTACACGGAAAGCGATTTACTTCATCAAGATTGCTATTTAGGGCTAGATTTATCAAGCACCAATGACTTAACAAGCCTTTGTTATACATTCCCGCACGGAAACAAAGTTAGATTGCTTACACGGCACTACATTCCCGAATTTCAGCTTAACAACGTGGCAAATAAAAACCGCGCAATGTATCGAAACTGGGTGCGCAGTGGTTGGCTAATAGCAACGGAAGGCGATTGTATCGACTACGACAAAATCAGAGACGATATTCTGAAAGATGCCGAACGTTTCAATATCAAGATGACAGGCTTTGATGTGTGGAACGCAACCCATTTACGCACGCAATTACAAGCGGCGGGGCTTGAAGTAGAACCATTCCCGCAAACATACCAACGATTTAGCCCAGTGGCGAAAAGTGCGGAAGTTTTAATAAACAGACAGATGATAGAACACAATGGCGATCCGGTGCTTGCGTGGGCTTTATCAAATGTAGTTATGGAAACTGATGCGAACGCCAACATTAAACCGAACAAGAAGAAAGCAGCAAACAAAATAGACCCCGCCGTAGCGTTCCTGATGTCTTTCGGAATTTATCAACTTGAATACGGTGATTTAATTTTCGAACTATCAGACGAACACAAACAGGCACTAGAAGAATTTAACGGATTGGATATATGATTAGATGTAAAGAGGCAAAACAGAACTTACTAATAGCAGCGGTGAAACACTATAAGAAATCTACCGCACTTTTCACTTTTATTAGCTTGTATGATGATTATGAACCATATCCACTGGACGAAGTTATCTACATTCTTCAATGTAAATGCGATGCAGCAAAACGAGAAATAAACAACAGACCAAATAGCCCCAATATGGAAGTGTTAGAAACAATTTATCATATCGCGCACAAAAATCTTGAAGATATGAAAAAGGCAGAAAGAAGAATTGCGAAAAGAAGATAAAATAAATCCCTACGTTTCACAACGTGGGGATTTTTTATACGTGACTACATCGCACGAACATATTATCAAATTGCTAAATTCTTAAAATTTTCCCTAAAAAATGCTTTAGGGTACGTACTACAAATTTGTAGCAAAGTTATTATAATCTAAGCGCAAAAATAAGAAATAAACGTAGCTTACCGTATCTAAACTTTGATAAAATAGAACAAGAAATAAACAGGGAAAACAAGGAGGAAAGTATGATTAAATCCGTTTTATCCGCATTTGGTTTATTTGTATTTTCTGCTTTAGATTTTTTGTTGTTTTTAGCCATATTGCTTTTTGTTGGCTTGTTGGTTTTCATCTTTTGGCCAATATTAAAATGGCCTTTACTAGCTTTTCTAATAGGTGCTATTGCCTTCTTTTGTTATCTAATATACAAGATAAAAGAGAAACCAAAACCGCTAGAACAAGACGAAATATTATCTAGCTGGGCGGAACAGGAATTACAACGCCCTATCATTCAACGGATTTTACAAAAACAAGAGGAAAATAAACCGTTCATTAGCGGAACAATAACGCATATTGGAAATGACGGAAAAGAAACTCGATTAGGCAATATCACTATCAATTTAAAGGGATAATTAATCAAATAAAGCGCATCTAGGCTGATCCCCGAAAGCAAGAAACCTTATCTTGTTGGTGCGCTCCTATCATAAGGGCAAATGCGAAAGGGGCGTTTATGGGATTGTTACCACTAGATTTTTACTCTTTAACTCAAGCAGTTGATTTTATTAATCAAAAAACAAATTCGATAATAAAAGAAAATCTATTGTATTCCTATGCTATGGAAGGAAAGATTAGATTTTTATTGAATATTGAAATTAAAGATAATCAATTAGTAAAAATTGGCAGAATGGATACTGAAGGTTTTTTCCTATATGAAGATTCTGAAGTTTATTTCAAAGAGGAAGTGATAGAGTACGAATATCAAAATATATTATCTTTGGAAGATAAGCTATCAAAGATGGAAATAACTTCTGATGAAATTCTTGAGGATAACGGAGGATTGTACTTATCATATAATAAAGAAAATAAAATTAATGAATACAAAGGCTATATAGTTTTACATCCAGAATTATTGGATGTGTTTTGTGAGAAATCATTACCACAGCACTCATTAAGAAATACAAATTATTTGATGTTGGACGAATTTAATGTTCAAAACCCTTTAGAGGCTGATATCTTTAATTCATTTAATTTTAAAATGGAATATCCTTCATATAATGAAGATAATCAGTTGTATATGAAGCATACTTTTCGTATAAATTTTAGTGACATCAAAATATCCTATGATGATTTGATCAAACTTACGCCATCTGGTCACCCTTTAAGATGTGATGATTTAGAGCAAGAAATCAAAAAATTAAAATCAGAGCTTGAGGAAAAGCAAAAGATAATAGACTCTCTTAGTTTAACAAACCAAAGCGGCCGAATAAGTTCTCCACAAAAGCAACTGTTCGCTTTATTGGTTAAAAAATGTTATCCAAAACTTGATAGCAGAAATAAGTTATTTGATGTTATCAACGCAGATCTAAAAGAATCAGGAATTAGAAATACCAATATCGCAGCAGACACTTTTTACAAGTTAATTGATGAATCAAACGACATTATAAAAGCAATTTTCCCACCTAAAAAATCATAGTTTCCTATAAAAGCCTCTTAGTCTTTCGATTTAAGGGGCTTTTTCTTTCGATTTAAGCAATCATTTCTTATTAAGAAGTTAAGCCTTTGAATTAAAAGTGTTTTATTCTTAACATTCCTATCGTTCGAACAACTCAACGGAATAGAACGCTATTCCACAGTGTTAAACAAACGATAGGTATTTTCTTATGAATCCAAATTTAAACCCTCAACAAAAACTAATCTCCGGTGAAATCGCTTGCCATATTGTTGGCTTTGGCCGCACCAAACTCAACTTGCTTGTAAAAGCCAAGAAATTCCCACAACCAATCCGCTTTTCAAAAAACTTTGTCCGTTGGGATTTAGAAGAAGTAAATGCGTGGATTGAAGAACAAAAAGCCGCACGTGCTTAAGGTGGTGGAAGATGAACGAAGCAAGAAAACCAACACAATTCTTAAAAGTGTTACACCGTTTAATTCTTTCTAGCATTAGCGGCATTGATGGTTATTCAATGGGCATGACGTCAGCACGTAACTATATCAGTGAACTTGAACGCAATCATTTAACCGGCAAAGTGAAACGTACAACCGAAAAGACTGCGGATGGAATGGGGCAATATTACCGCTATGAAATCGCAGATGCTGAACAGTTAAAACAGGTGATTGCCATTTACAAGGCTAAGGGAGGTGAGCTTACTGCGCATGAAGAACAGCAAGCCTACTTTCGATTCCGTTAAAAGAAAAACGCCGCAAGGCTATCCAATGCGGCGTTTAAACCTTCTAAAGGTAATTTTTATCAATACGTTAAGGTCATTTAAAAATATGGAAATAATCACCATGAATTTAAATCATAAACATTTTAATCAATATGAAATATTTTTCAAGCTATTTTTGCTTGAAATCGCTTTACAAACCACAGTTAATTTTGGCATCATGAACAAGCAATCAGAAAAAGTGATTGCCAGCCGTGGAAAGCTGAACTATCTAACTTTGGCGAACGACAGCACGCCACAGAACCGTGCTTTTTTTGTTCGTAACATTCGCACACCAAAAGAATATGCGGATTTTGTTTTACATATAAATCCAATCATTCTCTCAATGGTAGAGCGTAATAAGCCGTCTATGACGGGCTGTCTTCCAAAGTTGGCAGTTTTCCACCTTGTTACGTTCTACCGCCCGACCGTGGAAAGTTTAGCGGTAGTTCCTGAAAATATAACTTTGGAACTTACGCAAATGTATCAATTCATCTTCGCGGCTATTCGCCGTACTGATTTATCAAATCACCTTCAAAAAATCCGTATTAACGCTGATAGCGAACGCAACGCACGCGCTAAGCTTGCCCGTGAGTTCGTCTTAGTGCTTGCTGGAAGAATCAATCTTCAATCAGACCGCACTTTATCAGCAAATACTTTCCATTCAATCTCTTTCGCGGAGGTGGCTCATGATTAACAAAATTCCTACACATTGCGCTATTCAAATGACCAAAGTGGGCAAAATTCATAGTTCTATCCATAAAGCAAAAGCGATTTTGGCATTAATTCGGAACGATGGCGGGGATATGGATTTAGACGGCTTTTATACAAGTGAAGAAATTATCAAAACCGCCTTATCCGTGATTGATGATTATTTAGAACAAGCAGAGCAATCATCAACAGTAGATTTTTATTCCACGAAAGGGGAAGAAAATGAGAACTAAAAAAATCAAATCATTCAAAGAGCCATACGTACCGACACCAGAGCAGTTAGAGAAAGCCTGTAAACGTATTAAACAATTCTTAGCCTTCGCTGAAGATTATCTACACACAGGACACTATAAAGGACTAGCAGCATCAATCGAGCAAATTAAGAAAGCAGCAACAATTAGAAAGGTGGCAAGAAATGAAACCAAATAACCCTATGGAACAGCTAAAACAATGGAAAGCGGCAAGTAATAAAAATTTAGTAAGCAGTGGCGAAAAACGCCACCAGTTACAAAAAATGCCACCGGTGGCGAAAAGTGCCACTGGTAATGAAGAACAGAAAGTTGAAAAAAGAAAAGGTAAGCTGTTTTTTAATCCATTGGCTTTGAAGTATTCCCAAATTTCACGTCAATTCCAACTAATACAGGATAGCAACAAACGATGTCTTGAAGTTTATCCAGGTGATTTTCATCACAAGATCAAGTTTCGTGATGAAATAGTGGATTTAATGAATAAATTGGCTGGTGGTGGAAATTTGCTTAACGCATTGGCCAAAGACGGCAATCTATCCCGAGAAGATACGGCCAAATTGAAATATTTCAATCAAGCTAATAAATATCTGCTCTATAAGTTTAGCGAGGTGGTGGAACAAATAGGCGCTTTAAACTCTGAACGAGCTGAACAACAAAAGTGGAGTAAGTAAGATGAATATGAATGAAAAATTAGACTACTCAAATTTAAGTGCGGTCGAATTGAAAGCGATTATGCTTTGTCAGATGAATTGTGAAAAGAAAGAGGGGGAGGCTCTTTATTTGCCTTTACCTTATCTGGGTGAAACAATCGTAACGTTAGCAGAAATTTTTGAGAGTTATCCTTCTGAAAAACTCTATGTGTTACGAAATCTACACGATGAACTGTTAGCGGCTAATAAACATTTATTACAACTAGCACCTAATCCGCCTTCACTTAATCCGGAAGAAATAGTCGCAAGTTTAACTAACGATGAAATTATTGATGGATTGCTGAAAAATAGCATAGTCATTTCTTTAGTTGAAACTCTTACATACTTCCAAAAAGTAGTCGCTGACCGCATTAATGATATTGAAAACGGAGTACTTAAAGGGGTGAACAATGGCTCGATTAATTAATGCTCCGCATCTTGCGGATCAACCGCATGAACCTTATTCCGATTTATTTGTGTTAGCTGGCTCTAAAGCATGGCAAGCATGGGGAAAAGGTAAAGGGGAAGAATGGCTTTTATTGTGTTCGTTGGTGGATGGTCTAGAAAGTAATCAGAAACCAGTTATTCTAGGTGAAAATCAACTTGATAATATTTCTTCAACACGTATAGCTAAGGAAGATCAGCAGTTAGTGAAGATTGCTCAATATGGCGAATTAAAACAGGAAGAAATTACCGCAATTTGTCAGAATTTAGCAAAAAACACTTCGGCTAGAGAAGTGAAGCTCATTGATGCAGCCGCGCAATTAAAAGAGGATTTAAGCTCTTACATTCAACTCTTGCGAACCGATAAAAAGACCGCTGATTTAGCAACGCAATTAGCACTGCCTGAAAAAGTAAAAGAAAATGACGGAGTCAATAAGAAAGCGCGAGCTTTGACTAAGTCGTTAGAAATGGATTTGGCATTAAACCCAAGAAATCGGGAGCTTTATAACTATGACGGCATAGGCTGGCAAATGGTGGAGAAATATGAGTTCTTGGATAAAGTAGTTGCTTTCTTTGAAGAACAGGACTTTGGATATAGCGCACGTTCTATAGAAGGTATTATTGATACGATAAAAATTCAAGTTCCCAAAATGGGAGTACAGACACAAGAATTGATCGCTTTCAATAATGGAACTTTAAACCGCACTACGTTAGAGTTCTTGCCCCATTATAGGGAAAACTGGCTAACATCGTATATTCCGCATGATTATCTAAATTCAGCGCAAAATACGCCACATTTTGACAAATGGTTAGACTTCGTAAGCGGTGGTAAGGAAAGTAAAAAGAACGCTATTCTAGCAGCCTTGTACGTTATTTTAACTAATCGCAACGACTGGCAATTATTCTTTGAAGTAACAGGCGATGGTGGTAGTGGAAAATCTGTTTTTGCTAATATTGCCACGTTATTAGCTGGTGAGCAGAACACAGAAAGCGGGCGGTTAGTAGATTTAGATGAACCACGCGGGCGGGAAAGTTTTGTAGGCAAGACTTTGCTAATTTGCCCTGAACAATCGCGTTATGGTGGTGATGGTGGTGGATTGAAAAGTATCACAGGTGGTGATCCTGTGAATATTGACCCAAAACACCGCAGTAAATTTAAAGCAGTTATTCCAGCAGTAGTCTTAATCGTTAATAATGAGGCAACTAGATTTACAGAGCGTAGCGGTGGAATTGAGCGAAGAAGGGTGATCTTTCACTTTGACAAAGTAGTACCTGAAAACGAGCGAGATCCTAATTTCATGGATAAGATTGAGGGGGAAGTAGGGGGGATCATTTACAAACTAATACATACCTTTGAACAACCTGAAACGGCTAAGGCCGCTTTAAAAGAGCAACAAACAAGTGATGAGGCTTTGGAAATAAAAAGCGAATCCGACCATATCACCGAATTTTGCGGATATTTCTATACTGCGCCACAGAATGACGGCTTGTATATAGGAAATGCCAATCTAGAAGGTAAGGCAAGAACGCATCTTTATCCGGCATACTTAGCCTTTTCGAGAGCGAGCGGCATTACAAATACCCTTACTTTGAGAAACTTCTCAAATTCATTAAAGCAAGGATTTGCGCAACATAAAAATAAATTTGAGTTCTCTAAGATTAAGGGAAAATATGGATATCGCTCCAATGTTCACTTCAAAAACTATGATGAGTTCCAAAACGAGTTCAATTCATAAACTAGGGAAATGGGGCGAAAGCCCCTTTTTTATGCTTTTCTCTTAGAAGGTGAACAATTAGGGTGAACAATAATGTTCACCTATTCACCCATAACTATATGAAATAAAAGGTTAAATTGGCAAGGTGAACAGGTGAACCAATTTTTGTAATATTTTTTACACGCCGCTCATTCACACGTTTTCTTTTTCGCATTGCTCCACAAAATCACTCCATAATTGCATCACAGGGCGGCGGAGTTCTACATAATCGTAACGGTTATACGCCTGACTTGTTTTATTCCCAATGCTATGAGCAAGACAACTTTCAGCAATACGGAAATCAACTTGCTGATCTTCTAAAAACGTTCTAGCTATCGATCTCAATCCGTGAGCATCTTGAATCCCTTTGTAACCTATTTTTCTCAATGCGTTAGCAATTAGTTCTTTACTAGCTGATTGGTTAGGCTTGTGATAGTGAGAAAATACGAATTTGTCATCGCCTGTTATAGGTTTCAATTCTTCTAAAATCTTAAGCATTAAAGATGAAAGCGGAACAATGTGAGGAAATTGCCCTTGTCTTGTTTTTTTCATTTTAATTGCTGGAATAATCCATAGTTTCTTATCGAAATCAATTTCAGACCATTCAACAGAAACCGCCTCAGCTGGACGAACCATGGAAAGTAATTGCCATCGGAACAAAACCTTTGTTAGATGATCTCTACTTGAATTTTTGAAGTCTTGTAATAGTTTCGGTAGTTCTTCCGGTTTGATTGCCGGGTGATGTTTTTGAGACTCTTTATGGTAAGCATCAGATGCTTTCAAGCAAGAATTAAACGAAATAAATCCTATTGTTACCGCATAATTTAAAATCTGATTAGCGAGGTTTAATAAACGGTGCAGCGTATCATTGAAACCTTTTTCATTTAATGGCCGAACAGTTTTAATCAATAAAGGGGAAGTAATCTGATCGATAGGGTAATTCCCAAGAGTAGGGAATAGATAGTTTTCTAATCTTGCCCAATTCTTTTCCATTGTCATAGGCTCAATTTCTTTACTTCTTTTTTCTTTCCAAAGTAAAGCGACTTTATAGAAAGTATTTTCGTTCTGAGCGTTTTTGATAAGTTCTTGTTCTTTTATGTATTCTTGCGGATCGATACTTTGAGCGAGTAGGGCGCGATATTCTTCGCGTTTTTGACGAGCTTGCGCAAGTGTTATAGCTGGATAAGTTCCAATAGTAAAAGATGTGCGCTTATTTGTTACTGGGTGATAATAATTAAAAATCCAAGCCTTAGCACCAGTAGGCTTAATACGTAAAAAAAGACCGTTACCATCACTTAGATTGTATTCTTTATCCTTTGTTTTCGCCTTATCTACTTCGGTATTTGTGAGCGGTTTAGTAACACGAGGCATCATTTTTCCTTAGTTTTAGTAACAAGATTTTTTGAAGTTTATCACCTTGTTACTAAACTTGTTACTAAAAAGTGCGGTTAAAGACAATTAAATCCGATTAGTGACGATAAGTGAAAGGGCTGAGAAGCCTTGAAAATACTAGGAAAAACAAAACCCCGCGAGTAGTTTCACGGGGCTGTGTTTAGGGTAAATGGTGCGACTAGCTGGACTCGAACCAGTGACCCCCACCATGTCAAGGTGGTGCTCTAACCAACTGAGCTATAGTCGCGTAAAAGATGTGGCAGATGATAAACAGTTTTAATGATGAAAACAAGGGGATTTGTTTTAAGTTAAATTTAGCTGCTAAAAAAATAACCAAAATTTGTTGCAAAAACTCTCAGTGCTTGTTTTGATTTTGCGGTGGTTTAAGCGTATAATGCGCGACGGTTTTTATCTCGGATGAGCCGAAATTAAAAAAGCTTTTTTTAAATTGTAACTATTTGTGGAGTTTAGATAATGTCTAAAAAATTAAGAAGAACAAAGATTGTATGTACAATGGGTCCTGCAACAGACCGCGATAATAATCTTGAAAAAATTATCGCAGCAGGCGCGAACGTTGTGCGTATGAACTTTTCTCACGGTACACCAGACGATCATATCAGCCGTGCTGAGCGTGTTCGTTCAATCGCGAAAAAATTAGGTAAAACCGTGGCAATTTTAGGTGATTTACAAGGTCCTAAAATTCGTGTTTCTACTTTTAAAGATGGCAAAATTTTCTTAAATGTTGGCGATAAATTTATTCTTGATGCGGAATTACCAAAAGGTGAGGGTAATCAAGAAGCAGTTGGTTTAGACTATAAAACTCTTCCACAAGACGTTGTTCCTGGCGATATTCTTTTATTAGATGACGGCCGTGTTCAATTAAAAGTGCTTTCTACTGAAGGTGCAAAAGTATTTACTGAAGTGACAGTTGGTGGTCCATTATCAAACAATAAAGGGATCAATAAATTAGGCGGTGGTTTATCTGCAGACGCATTAACTGAAAAAGATAAAGCAGATATCATCACAGCTGCACGTATTGGTGTAGATTACTTAGCTGTATCTTTCCCTCGTTCAAGTGCAGATTTAAACTATGCGCGTGAATTAGCAAAACAAGCAGGTTTAGACGCGAAAATCGTTGCTAAAGTTGAACGTGCTGAAACAGTCGTTGATGAAGCAGCAATGGATGATATCATCCTCGCTTCTGATGTAATTATGGTTGCGCGTGGTGACTTAGGTGTTGAAATTGGTGACCCAGAATTGGTTGGCGTACAGAAAAAATTAATTCGTCGTTCACGTCAATTAAATCGTGCGGTTATTACTGCAACTCAAATGATGGAGTCAATGATCAGCAACCCAATGCCAACTCGTGCAGAAGTGATGGACGTGGCAAATGCGGTATTAGATGGTACTGACGCAGTAATGCTTTCAGCAGAAACTGCTGCAGGTCAATATCCAGCTGAAACTGTGGCGACAATGGCTCGCGTATGTTTAGGTGCAGAAAAAATGCCAAGCATCAATATTTCTAAACACCGTTTAGATCGTGAATTCAGAGATATTGAAGAATCTGTAGCGATGTCAGCAATGTACGCAGCAAACCACTTAAGCGGTATTGCAGCAATCATTACCTTAAGCCACTCTGG
Organism: Haemophilus sp. HMSC61B11; assembly: GCF_001838615.1. NCBI lineage: Bacteria > Pseudomonadati > Pseudomonadota > Gammaproteobacteria > Pasteurellales > Pasteurellaceae > Haemophilus > Haemophilus sp. HMSC61B11. The sequence continues at coordinate 128,271 of NZ_KV837971.1, read as the reverse complement.
TCGTACGCCACTATTAATGTCACGTATCAGCTCAGGTTTACCAATCTTTGCACTTTCTCGTGTTCAAGAAACATTAAACCGTTGCGCATTATACCGCGGTGTCACACCAGTTCATTTTGATGGTGAATCTCGTAGCGCTGCAGGTGCAAAAGCAGCCATTAACCTATTAAAAGAAAAAGGTTATTTAGTTTCAGGTGATCTTGTTTTATTAACACAAGGTGATGAATCAGAAGGTACAACTAACGTTTGTCGTACTTTAACGGTTGAATAATCAACATTCTTAAATAAAAAAGAGCGGTGGATTTTTCCACCGTTTTTTTATGTCTAAAATCCTGAAAATATTGACCGCACTTTTTTCTTAAAACCACCTCGTATTTGCGGTATCATAAGCACAGTTTTTTAGTTTAAATTGAAATCCTTATGGCATCACAACGACAAATCCAATCTTCCGATCAGAAAACTGAACAAGTTAGCATCCCACCTCATTCCACTGAAGCAGAACAAGCCGTTCTTGGCGGTATTATGTTGAGCAATCAGCATTGGGATGGCATTGCTGAAAGAGTCATTGCTGAGGATTTTTATACTTTTGCGCATAAGGCGATCTTCCAAACCATGGAAGAATTAATGCGTAACCAAACGCCAATTGATTTGATTACCCTCGATCAAGCCCTTAAAGCCAAAGGTATCAGTGATTCCGTAGGCGGTTTTGCTTATTTAGCGGATCTTTCTAATAACACCCCAAATGCCATTAATATTTTGGCTTATGCAGAGATCGTACGTGAAAAAGCGATTTTGCGTGAGCTTATTGCCGTAGGGAATCGTATTGCAGAAAACAGTTATTCGCCCAAAGGCAAAGACATCAAGATGGTGTTGGATGAAGCCGAAAGAGAAGTGTTTGCGATCGCTGAAAAACGAAGTTCTTCAACAGAAGGACCTCAAAATGTGCTTAGCGTATTGGAAAGCACCATTGCTCGAATTGAAACCTTAGGTAAGCTTGAAAATCATAATGGTGTGACAGGGGTCACAACGGGCTTTGTTGAGTTAGATAAGAAAACAGCTGGTTTACAGCCTTCCGATCTCATCATTGTGGCTGCACGTCCTTCCATGGGTAAAACCACGTTTGCAATGAACCTTTGTGAAAATGCGGCCATGGCAAGTGATAAGCCTGTATTGGTATTCAGTTTAGAGATGCCTGCTGAGCAAATTATGATGCGTATGATTGCCTCTCTCGCTCGCGTGGACCAAACCAAAATTCGTACTGGCCAAAACTTGGAAGAAGCGGAATGGAGCAAAATTGCCAGCGTGTTTGGGATGTTTAAGCAAAAAAATAATCTTTATATCGATGATTCATCGGGTTTAACTCCAACAGAATTGCGTTCTCGCGCACGTCGTGTGTATCGCGAAAATGGTGGATTGAGCATGATTATGGTGGACTACCTTCAATTAATGCGCGCACCCGCATTTTCAGATAACCGTACCTTAGAGATTGCTGAGATTTCTCGTTCTTTAAAAGCATTAGCGAAAGAATTAGAAGTCCCGGTTATTGCACTTTCCCAGCTTAACCGTACGTTGGAACAACGTGCAGATAAACGTCCGGTAAACTCAGACTTGCGTGAATCAGGCTCTATCGAGCAGGATGCTGACTTGATTATGTTTATTTATCGTGACGAAGTGTATAACGATAATTCTGAAGATAAAGGTGTTGCTGAAATCATTATTGGTAAACAACGTAACGGTCCGATTGGTCGTGTACGTTTAGCATTTAATGGTCAATTCTCACGCTTTGATAACCTTGCCGAACAGCGTGAATACAGAGATGATTATTAGGCAAGAGATAACGGATTAGAAAAATGAACGTAAAACCGGCAACAGCGAAAATCAGTTCGCTTGCCTTAAAACATAATTTACAAGTTATTAAAGAAAAAGCGCCACATAGCAAAATTATTGCGGTAGTAAAAGCAAACGCATATGGTCATGGTGTGGTATTTGTTTCCTCTGCTTTAGAAAGCATGGTAGATTGCTTTGCAGTGGCACGTTTAGAAGAGGCGTTATCGTTACGCTCTAACGGTATTATTAAACCGATCTTATTGCTAGAAGGTTTTTTTGATGAAAAAGATTTACCCATTATTGCGGTAAATAACATCGAAACGGTGGTACATAACCGTGAACAGCTTGAAGCATTAAAACGAGCTGTGGTACCAAGTCCAATCAAAGTCTGGTTGAAGATTGATACCGGTATGCACCGTTTAGGTGTGTCACTTGATGAAGTGGATTATTTTTATCAAGAGCTGAAAAAACTCCCTCAAATTCAACCGCACTTAGGTTTTGTCAGCCATTTTAGCCGTGCTGATGAACTAGATTCTGATTATACGCAAGTTCAGCTTGATCGTTTCCTTCAGGCGACAAAAGATAAAGGTGGAGAAAGAACCATTGCCGCATCGGGCGGGATTTTATTTTGGCCTGAAGCACATTTAGATTGTATTCGACCAGGGATTATTATGTACGGCATTTCACCAACGGATACTGTCGGTGCAGAATTTGGTTTAACTCCCGTGATGAACTTAACTTCTTCATTGCTTGCGGTGCGCGAACATAAAAAAGGTGAACCTGTTGGCTATGGTGGCATTTGGACCAGTCCAAAAAATACTAAAATTGGTGTCGTTGCGATTGGTTATGGTGATGGCTATCCGCGTGATGTGCCAGAAGGTACGCCAGTTTATCTAAACGGTCGAATTGTTCCTATTGTCGGTCGTGTCTCAATGGATATGCTCACGGTCGATTTAGGCGCAGATAGCCAAGATAAAGTGGGTGATGAAGTGATTTTATGGGGTAAGGAATTACCAATTGAAACAGTAGCTAAATACAGTGGTATTTTAAGCTATGAATTGATTACAAAATTAACGCCTCGTGTTATAACAGAATATGTTGATTAGTTGTTTTTGCAAGAAAGCCAAAATACAGAAAATTTAATTTTTAAAAGGAAATATTCATGAAAAACGTCAATCCAACCAATACACAAGCGTGGAAAGCCCTTGAAGCTCACCAATCTCAATTGGCTCATACCACGATTACTGATTTGTTCAAGCAAGAAGAAAATCGTTTTAACGATTATTCTTTAACTTTTGAAAATCAAATCTTAGTGGATTTTTCAAAAAATAAAATTAATCAAGAAACCCTCAAATTGCTTCGTCAATTAGCTAAAGAATCTGCATTAGATGAAGCAATTAATGCTATGTTTACAGGTGAGAAAATTAATCGTACAGAAAATCGAGCCGTATTACATACCGCACTTCGTAACCGTTCAAATACACCTGTCTATGTAGATGGCAAAGATGTGATGCCAGAAGTGAATGCAGTATTAGCGAAAATGAGCGCGTTCTGTGATCGTGTGATTTCAGGTGAGTGGAAAGGTTATACCGGAAAAGCAATTACTGATGTAGTGAATATCGGTATCGGTGGTTCGGACTTAGGCCCTTATATGGTGACCGAAGCGCTTCGTCCTTATAAAAACCACTTGAACATGCACTTTGTTTCAAACGTAGATGGTACACATATCGCTGAAACGTTGAAAAAAGTAAATCCTGAAACGACACTTTTCTTAGTGGCGTCTAAAACCTTTACCACACAAGAAACCATGACCAATGCGAATTCTGCACGTGATTGGTTATTAGCGGCAGCAAAAGATAATAGCGCGGTGGCAAAACACTTCGCAGCGCTTTCGACCAATGGTAAAGCGGTAGCGGAATTTGGTATTGATACTAACAATATGTTTGAGTTCTGGGATTGGGTTGGTGGCCGTTATTCTTTATGGTCTGCAATCGGTCTTTCTATCGCACTTTCAATCGGCTTTGATAATTTTGAAGCGTTATTAAGTGGTGCACATGAAATGGATAAACATTTCCGTACTGCGCCATTAGAAAAAAATATCCCTGCAACATTAGCGTTAGTAGGCTTATGGAATACCAACTTCCTTGGTGCACAAACTGAAGCAATTTTACCTTATGACCAATATTTACACCGTTTTGCGGCTTATTTCCAACAAGGTAACATGGAATCAAACGGTAAATATGTCGATCGTAATGGCAATGTTATTCGTGATTATCAAACCGGCCCAATTATTTGGGGCGAACCAGGTACAAACGGTCAACATGCGTTCTACCAATTGATTCACCAAGGTACGATGTTAATCCCTTGTGACTTTATCGCGCCGGCACAAAGTCATAATCCATTAGGTGATCACCACAGCAAATTGTTATCAAACTTCTTTGCACAAACTGAAGCACTTGCTTTCGGTAAAACCAAAGAAGAAGTCGAAGCCGAGTTTGTGAAAGCGGGTAAATCGTTGGATGAGGTAAAAGACATTGTGCCATTCAAAGTCTTTACCGGTAACAAACCGACCAACTCTATTTTAGTGCAAAAAATTACACCATTTGTTCTTGGCGCATTAATTGCGATGTATGAACACAAAATTTTTACACAAGGTGTGATTTTCAATATCTTCAGTTTTGACCAATGGGGCGTGGAATTAGGTAAACAACTAGCGAACCGAATTCTTCCTGAATTGGCAGACAAAGAGAATGTTTCAAGCCATGATAGCTCAACCAATGGATTGATTAATCAATTCAAAGCATGGCGATAATATAAAGTAAAAAGTGCGGTCAAAATTGACCGCACTTTTTTATTTTCATTAAACTGATTTGACTTTCCACATACAGCCTACGCTGATAAAAATTAGTGCTACAGCAACATAAAAAACAGAGTTGTAATGCCAAATTTCTGCAATAATACCCGCAATAGGTCCTCCGATAATCCAACTGCTTTTTGCGGCATTACTAAATAAGGTAGTGGCAGTGCCCATTTTAGTCGGCATTAAGTCTTGGAAATACACCATGCCAATCGTAGCGGTAATACCGATAAAAATTGCGTTAAGCATTTGTAATCCGATAAGCTGCCAAGTTTGCTCTGCGAATAATAAACTTGAATAGAAGGCGAGGCCTGAAATTAAAGCAATCATCATCAAGTGTTTTTTACTGAAATATTTGGTGAGATAACCCGCAAATATCATCACAGGAATTTCCAATCCCGCAGCCGTCCCCATTAATGTTCCTGCCAGTTCTTTGTTTAAATGTAATTCATTAATCACAAATAATGGCATATTAATGAGATACATGCTGTTACAGGTCCAAAGTAATAGGTTAGCGATGAACAAGTAAATCACACTTTTTCTTGGTGGCGTATTGTCTAAAATCTCTTGATTTTTAACCGCACTTTGACGAGGAATTTTCGGCAATAATTTGCTGACGCCTGCACATAGTAAAAAGGCAGAACCTGCCACCAAATACATGTAATCAAAGCCCCAGTTTAACGCAATGAAAAAAGAAAGCGGTGGCCCAACAATCCAAGCCAATGAGATTTGAGTTCGCATAATTGTGGTGAACATCACCGCTTCACGATGACTGCTTTCAGCATATTCTCGCGCTAAAGCAAAAGATTGCGGATTGGCAGATGAACCTAGCCCTAATAGCGTTGTGCCGATAATAATCAACACATAATAATTTCGGCTATAAGCAAAAATCAGACAGCCAAGCACAGCAATCAAACAGCAAACAATCATCACTTTGCGACGGTCATCTTGCTTATCAGAATATTTTGCGAGAATTTGGCTCAAGATAATGCCAATAATGGCATTGACTGAATAGAACAAGCCCACAAAAAAAGGTGAAACTTGAATCTCTTGAGAGAGATATAAACTCAAGGTCGGCGTTTGAAAGGCAGAGGCAATCCCCGTTAAAAAGGCGATCAATAGAAAATTGAAGGCTACAAGATTAGATGGTGTTGCATTTTGTTGTTGAACAAACATAGTCATTACTTAATAAAAGAACATAGTTGGAAATAAAAGTGCGGTTAATTTTAACCGCACTTTCATGTTTTATTTTGTTGCGTTAGAACGTTTATCTAATTCAGCTTTGATCTTAGCCATATTTTCTTGCGTGAAGAAATTATCAATATTTTTCCAAACAGAATGATAGCCGTAAGGGCCTTGTTGCATTTCACGTTTGGCTTCATTGAGATCCCAATTTTGATAAATCACACGGTAGCTTGCAACAATTAAGCCAGTTCTGTCAGCGCCATGATAACAATGCACTAACACCGCACCATTTTTTTGGTGTTGCTTGATTTGCCACAGAATATCAGCTACTTCATCAGGGCTGATTGACCAAGTCAGTAATGGGGTATTAATCAAGTTGATCTTAGTATGACCAAATGCTTGTTTATCATCATTACGGTCAAAAAAGCGTAAATTCACAATCGTGTGAATATTCAACTTATTTAATAATGTTTCAGATTGCGGCTCTAATTGCTCACTACGGTAAAATTTATTATCAATCTGATATAAATTTTCCTGTTCGCTGATTAGCGTTGCCCAATGTTCTGTATTTTTTGGCGGTTCACTTGGTGTTGTCGTACAGGCGACTAATGAAAAAGCCGTTAAAGCAAAAAGGACATTTTTGCTCATCTTGTATAAATTGAAATGAGTTTGTTTCATAAAAACCTTTTAAATATATTGAATAGCCGGTAAATAACCGATCATTAAATCTAACGGGCGATTGCTGGTTATTGTATTCTCTCTGTTCACAATGAAAAATCTTGATGTCATAACTTTTTTACCGTGATTCAAGAAAATTTCAATAATTGAGCGATCAAAGAAAATTTCAACAGTCTGCAGATTTTCAATTTCGCAGAAACGTTTCGTATTGAATTTTTCCATTAATTCCGTTTGTTCGCTTTGACTGCGATCTAAGCAAATCAAGCCATTTTCATAAGATAGGCGCAGTGATTGTCCTTTTTTATTTTGGAAGAAGGTTAAGTCAAAGGCTTGGTTATTTATTTCAAATTTAAGATACGCACGATCTAAATTAGCAATATCCGCTTTTCCATTGAGATGAAACGCTGAAAGTGCGGTCAGATTTTCGCATATTTTAGCAATCGGACGTTGATAAATTTTCGTCCCTTCTAAACGCAATTCTCTTGGCAAGGTTAAAGCTGAATGCCATTTAAATTTATCTGTTGGGTAAGTTAAATCTGGCAAACCAATCCAACCGAAAAGCACAGCATAAGCTTGATTATCTAAGCCAGCAAATGTTTGTGGTGCATAGAAATCAAAGCCCTGATCTAATTCGCCGATATATTCTGCTTCAAAGGTTAAATCCGTTAATTTGCCCACAGCATAAGTCGCATGATAATTATTTTGGAATTGATGAGCTTCTCGAGCTTTACCTTGTGGCGACCAAATAAATACATCTTTATCACCGATCTTCAATAGGTCAGGGCATTCCCACATAAACACGTTTTTATTGTCAAAAGCAGGCAAGGAAAGCTCGCCTAATAAACGAGGCGTATCTTCAAGATTATCCATTTCAAAAATAATGGCTGTTCCTGTGAGGTTTTCTCGCTGAGCACCACAGATAAAACGGATTTTTCCGTTTTCAGTAAAATACGGTTTAGGATCACGAACATGCTCTGTATAACCTTCAGGCGCATTTTCAATTAACGGACGTTTGCTAAGCAATTTCCCATTAAGATTGAAAATTGCTAAATTTTGATAAGGCACGCGTTGATTATCACTTGGTCGACGAGTATTGCCGGTATAGAATATGGCCAATTTGTCACCAACTTTCAAAGCGCCACCAGAATAACAGCCGTGAGACTCAAAAAGCTCGCAAGGAATCAGATCATCTGCTGATTGATAATGTTGGAAATCTTTCGTGATTAAATGCTTCCAATGTTTCATCCCGTGAATGGCATCGAATGGAAACCATTGGTAGAACAGATGATACTTTTCACCATCAAAGATCAAACCATTCGGATCATTCATTAAGCCAGTTGGTGGGGCAATATGATAGTGCGGTCGAAAATCTTTGTCTTTTTGCACGGTTTCAGCAATTTCTGCGAGCTCGCCTTTTTCTGCGGCTAGAATGCTTTTGTATTTGCCATTATTGAAAATAATCATAATTCAATCTTATTTTGGTAAGGTATTTCTTAAGCAATCATAGCGTTGATTCATTGCTTCAGCCCATGTTTTTAATGATTTGATGGTTTCATGTTGTGACGCATGAGTCCAAGCATCGCGAAATAATAGAAAATCAATTGCACACACGGTATTCAATGTGCCGATATTTAATTCTTCACCAAAACTATCAATGGCTTTTTTTAGTTCAATTAAGCTTCGCTCAGTGCGGTCAAAAATTTGCTGATGACGTTCAAGCCACCATTGATCTTGTGGACGAAGGCATTTTTCAGGTGCTACGGATATTTCATTCTCTAAAATACCATCTGCTAAATAATGTAAACGGAGAATTTCCCAACGTGTCTCTTTGTTCCCATAAAGTGAAGGTTGAGTACCGATGTTATCAAGATATTCTGCAATTAGAGAACTATTATAAAGCCACTCACCATTTTCTCGTTGTAATGCAGGTAAACGACCAAGAGGATTGTCTAAATTATGTGGTGAATTCTTATCTAAACCACTTGTCGTGAGAAGTAATTCAACACGATCTTGTAATTGATGATATTGTACTACGGCACGGGCTTTTCTTGCATAAGGGCTAGAGTTGGAATACCAAAGTTTCATAAATATCTCCTAAATTATCTTCATAAATAAAAGGTGCAATAATTTGCACCTTTGCTCCTTAGTTGGCTAGGAAGGCTGCTAATTGTGCTTTATTGGGTAGCGCAGACATCGCCCCTTTTGCTGTCGTAGCAAGGGCACCACAAGCATTAGCTTGACGGATAATTTGCACAAGCACATCATTTTCTTTCCAGTTTGGATGCTGTGAAAGACCTGCAAGCAGACCACCAACGAAGGCATCACCTGCGCCAGTTGTATCAACCGGTTGTAAGGCTTTTCCGGCAATTACATCTTTCTTACCTTTTAAGTGATAGAGCGCGCCATCTTTACCTAGAGTCACTATAATCAATTTTTCAGGATAAAGTGCGGTCACTTTTTCAAAGGCTTTTTCAAGGCTGTCAGTATTGGTTAAAAGCGTTAATTCTTCTTCAGAGAATTTTAATACGTCAGCTAATGCAACGGCTTCCATGACCACGGTTTTCATTTCTTCTAAGCTTGACCAAAGTGATTCACGTAGATTTGGATCAAAAGAGAAGAAACCACCAGCAGCTTTAATACGACGAATTGCTTCAAAGGTGGCTTCGCGAGATGGATTATTAATCAGCGCAATAGAGCAGCAATGTAGCCATTCACCTTGTTGGAAAGGCGGTAAATCGCTTGCTTGTAAGAACTGATCCGCACTTGGGTTTACCATAAAGGTAAAGCTGCGTTCGCCATTATCTAAGCCGACTACAACTGTAGAGGTACGATGTTGCGGATCTAAAATCATATGTTGTGTATTCACATTTTCCGCATTTAAGGTGTCTTGCATAAATTGGCCAAGGGGATCGTTACCTACGCGACCAATAAAGGCACTTGGATTACCTAAACGTGCTACGCCAACAGCCACATTTGCAGGGGCGCCACCGGCACAACGTAAATAATGATTTTCACCGTCAGGAATAAGATCGACAACCGCATCGCCTGTTACCCAGATTTTTTGGCTCATATTATTTTCCTTCTATTGTGGATATCAGTTAAAAAATAACCGCACTTAAAAAGAGCGGTCATTTTCATAGGTGTTTTATGCGATGGTTACGCGTGCAAACTTACGTTTACCGACTTGGTAAACATTCGTGCCTTTTGGTGCATTGGCTTTCATGTCTTCGACTTTTTCGCCATTGATTTTCACACCACCTTGTTTTGCTGAGCGAATCGCTTCAGAAGTAGAAGGAACCAGTCCTGCTTCTTTTAATAAGGTGGCTAAACCAATTTCGCCTTCAAAGGTGAATTCAGGCATTTCATCCGGCATTGCACCCTTTTGGAAACGGTTAATAAATTCTTGTTCAGCCGCCCCTGCCGCTGCTTCATCGTGGAAACGTGCGATGATCTCTTTCGCTAATAAAATCTTCACATCACGTGGGTTTTTACCATTTGCTACTTCTGCTTTTAATTCAGCAATTTCAGTAAGTGGACGGAAAGAAAGTAAGTTGTACCAATCCCACATTAATTCATCAGAGATCGACATGATTTTACCAAACATATCGCTTGGAGCATCTGTCACGCCGATGTAGTTACCTAATGATTTAGACATTTTCTTCTCACCGTCTAAACCAACAAGTAATGGAAGCGTAATCGCTACTTGTGGTTTTTGACCAGCTGATTTTTGTAATTCACGACCAACAAGTAAGTTGAATTTTTGGTCTGTACCGCCAAGTTCAACGTCTGCTTCTAAAGCAACAGAGTCATGGCCTTGTAATAATGGGTAAATAAATTCGTGAATTGCGATAGGTTGGTTGTTACCAAAACGTTTTTTGAAGTCATCGCGTTCTAGCATACGCGCTACGGTGTAGTTACTTGCTAAACGGATCATTCCTTCAGTACCCAATTTACCCAACCATTCAGAGTTGAATACGATTTTCGTTTTTTGTGGGTCTAGAATTTTGTAAATCTGTTCTTTATAGGTTTCCGCATTGCGAAGCACATCTTCGCGGCTAAGCGGTGGGCGAGTGGTATTTTTACCAGATGGGTCACCGACCATACCCGTGAAATCACCGATTAAGAAATAGACTTCGTGGCCTAATTGTTGGAATTGACGGAGTTTGTTTAATACCACGGTATGCCCTAAGTGAATATCCGGAGCAGTAGGGTCTGCACCAAGTTTAATTTTAAGTGGGCGATTTTCTTTCAGTTTTTCGATTAAATCCGCTTCAGAAAGAATCTCATCAGTACCGCGTTTTAGTTCTGCGAGAACGGTATTAATATCAGTCATTCTATTTCCTAATGTTATTTTAATATTAAAGGCTACATTATAGAGAATATGGCTGAAATGAAAAGATTGAGATGAAAAAAAACGCCTATTTGTGGGGAAATAGGCGTGAAGTTGGAGTGATTATCTGTTTGTTTTTGGAATGGCTAGATGATAACTATTATCAAATACCTTGTCAATAACAAAATGCAAATAATTCTCAATTATTTTTTTAGTCGATGTAAGGTACACTTTCTGTGAGAGAAAGTGCGGTCGGAATTCCATCTGAGATTTCAAATTTTCCCGCATAAGCATAAGCTTCAACGCCCTGAGATTTGGCGTCTTTTAAAAGGCGATCATATTCAGGATCTACAAACTCAGCGATTTTAAAACGATCGAAGCCATCATGTAGTCCGGCAAAGAGAACAACGGCGCGATGTCCTTGTTTTTTCATGGCTAAAAGCTCACGAACATGTTTTTGCCCACGAGTAGTCACCGCATCGGGAAACATTCCTAATGTACCTTTTACGAAGGTGATGGATTTCACTTCAACATAACAATCTAGCAATCCTTCACCTTTAAGTAAGAAGTCGATACGGCTATTTTCTTCACCATATTTCACTTCAGGATAAATTTCATCATACATAGCGAGTTCTTTGATTTGTTTATTTTGCAAGGCTTCAAAGACTAGCTGGTTGGATCTTTGCGTGTTAATACAAACAAGTTGGCCATTTGCTAATTGCGTCAATTCCCAACTATGTGGATATTTGCGAGTTTGGCTATCAGAATGAGAGTACCAAACGGTATCACCTTTTTCTCCACAGCCAGTCATTGCACCAGTATTTGCACAATGAATCGTGATCACTTCACCGTTTGGTAATTCAATATCAGTCAAAAAACGCTTATAGCGGCGAATTAATTTTGCGGATTTTAGAGTAGGGAGTTGCATAGCTTATTCCTTGTTAAAAGAAAGTGCGGTCGAATTTAATGATGAAATTGACCGCACTTTGTTCTTATAGATGTCTGGTTATATTAAACAATTATTCAATGGCATATTCAATGGTAACGACTAAGCGTGCTTTTTTCTCAATGGTGCTTGTGTCGTAGCTACCAGTGTAATCGCTAGAGTCATCGGCATCAGGATTTGGCGCTTGAATGTAGAATGGCCCTTGTGAAGCGGATTTTAATACGCCAACTTTTACATTACTGGTTTTCGCAAACTCTTCAGCACGAACATGTGCATCTTGTGTGGCTTTTGAAATTAATTCACGTTTAATTTGTTCAAGATTTTCTAAGTAATAGTTTGGATCACCAAAACTAATGTCTTGGTTGTTGGCAACTAATTGGTGAATATTGGTGAGTGCTTTTTGTAACTTAGTCAGTTCTTTGGTTGAAATTCTGATTGCTCTTGATGCATCAAAGCCATTGTCTCTACTTTTGGTTTCACCTTTTTCATTTTCATAATAGTCAGTATGAGTAGAAACATCTAATTCTGTGATTTCTCGATTTTCATCAGCGAAACCTTGTGCTTTAAGGAAACGAACGGCTTCATTCAAGTTTTTCTGATTCGCTGCCATTGCATCATTATATGTTGGACCCCAACCGCTTACACGAATAACCCATGTTCCTTGTGTTGAGGTGTAATGACTTTCTGCCAAGCCCTTAACTGAAATAGAGCCGGTCTGGCGTAAATTTTTAAATTGATTACCTAAGATAAACGCTGATGCCATCAATCCAACTGCGAGAATGATGCCAAAAATAGCGAGATAAGATTTTTTGCTGTTCATATAATGTCCATGATGTGGAGTAAATAGAATGCTCATTATAATGTAATTCAGCTTGTTGAGTAAGTTAATTTATTCACTATAACGCATATAAAAAATAACTTTAAAAGTTGACCGCACTTTTACCTTCCTAAATTTAAAAATTAAAACAAATTCTTGATTTACCATTGACTTTTTGACCTATAGCCCTTACTTTACGGATTGATGTTTCATCAACTTTATTCTTTGTAAAATAAGGAGCTTTTATGCAATCTCGCATTGTTGTTAATTCACAGGAAGAATCACTACTTAGCACACATAAAGTGCTACGTAATACCTATTTCTTATTGGGATTAACGATGGCATTTTCGGCGGTTGTTGCTTATATCTCTATGAGCTTAAACTTGCCTTATCCAAATCTTATCGTATTGCTCGTGGGCTTTTACGGTTTACTTTTTGTGACAAACCGTTTAGCAAATAGTGCGTGGGGGATCTTGGCTGCATTCGCGTTCACTGGGTTTATGGGCTATACCATTGGGCCAATTTTAAATATGTATGTGGCGAGAGGAATGGAAGATTTGATTATGCTTGCATTTGCAGGTACAGCCATCGTCTTCTTTGCTTGTTCAGCTTACGTGCTAACAACGAAGAAAGATATGTCTTTCCTTTCTACCGCAATTTTCTCATTATTTATCGTGTTATTGTTAGGGATTGTGGCAAGCTTCTTCTTCCAAATTCCAGCACTAGCGGTAGGGATCAGTGCATTGTTTGTGGTGTTCTCAACAATGACAATCCTTTATGAAACCAGCAATATTATTCACGGTGGCGAAACAAACTATATTCGTGCAACAGTGAGTATTTATGTGTCAATTTACAACTTATTCATTAGCTTATTAAGATTACTTTCTATCTTCTCAAGTGATGATTAGTCAGTATTAAATTTAAAGACGCTCCTGATTAGGGGCGTTTTTTTGTTTTGAACTAATTTTCTTAAGATAAGTCTTAGCATACAGGTTCGCTTGTCGTGCCTATTAATAACTAAATAGGAGTTTTTATGAAATCTTTAAAATCACTTTTAACATTAACATCACTTGCATTAGCCGTATCTGGTTCTGCATTGGCAACGAATACATCTGTATTACCAACAAAAGAATCAGTCTTAACTAATTCAAAATCAATGGTTGAAAGTACAAAAGCTGATGTGAAAAATGCGGCAAATGATAAGCTTAAATCAATGAGTGATAGTGCGAGCTCAACAAAATCAAATGCATTAGATAAAGTAACTGAAGCTAAAGAAAAAGCAACATCTGCGAAAGATGCAATGAAAGATAAAGCGACTTCTGCAAAAGATGCGGTAAAAGAGAAAGCATCTACTTTAAAAGAAAAAGCGACTGAGAATAATCAACCGTCCATGAAAGACAAAACCACTGAAAAATTAAATTCAGTGAAAGATAATGCGAAAGAAAAAGCGTCTGACGCAAAAACAAAAGCAGCAGATAAAGTAAAAGAAGTGAAAGAAAAAGCGACTTCAACAAAAGAATCAGTAAAAGACAAAGTGGCTTCTTCTGCTAAAGTAAATATCAATAAAGCAGATGCAGAAACATTACAAAAACTTTCAGGCATCGGAGAGAAAAAAGCACAAGCAATTATTGATTATCGTAACAAAGTGGGCAAAATCAAAAGTGCTGCCGAGCTTTCAAATATTGATGGTATCGGTGAAGCTACAATTGAAAAAATCACCCCATTCTTAAGTTTCTAAGAAAACTCAGATAAAACAGACCGCACTTTATGTGCGGTTTTTTTGTTGAAGTAGATCACAAAATTGTAACAAAGTGTGATTTGAGGATTATTTCTTTTTTTATCCTATGTATAATGGGCAGACAACATCATGTAATACAAGGGGTAGATATGCAGCATTACAATGCCTTTGATGAATGGTTGGCTTCAACCGCTTTGGGTGGTTCTAATCAATCGTATATTGAGGAATTATACGAACGTTATTTAGAAGATCCATCTTCAGTCGATGAAAGCTGGCGTGCTACGTTTGATGCATTGCCGAAAACAACCGCAGTAGAGCAACCACATTCACCAGTCCGTGATTATTTCCGTCGCTTAGCGAGAGAAAATACAACAGAAGCTGTGACGGTTATCGATCCAGAAGCCAGTGCCAAATTAGTTAAAGTCCTCCAATTTATCAATGCTTATCGCTTCCGCGGTCATTTAGAAGCGAAACTTGACCCAATCAATTATTATCGCTGGAAAGTATCCACCGTACCTGAATTGGATTACCGTTATCACGGTTTTACCGAACAGGATCTCAATGAAACCTTCAATATTAATCACTACGTCTATCATCGCGATAACATCAAGTTAGGTGATTTAGCTGAAATGCTGAAAGAGACCTATTGCGGCTCAATTGGTCTTGAGTTTATGCATGTTCAAGATATGGAGCAAAAAAGTTGGCTACAAAGCAAATTAGAAAGCCAATTAAATAAACCGCTCTTTACCAAAGAAGAAAAAATTAATTTATTAAGTGAATTGACCGCTGCAGATGGCTTAGAACGCTATCTCGGTGCAAAATTCCCGGGGGCAAAACGTTTCTCTTTAGAGGGAAGTGATGCCTTTATTCCATTGATGAAAGAAATTATTCGTCATGCGAGCAAACAAGGTGTACAAGATGTGATGTTTGGTATGGCACACCGTGGTCGTTTAAATATGTTAGTAAACGTGCTCGGTAAGAAACCCGAAGATCTTTTTGACGAGTTTGCGGGTAAACATTCAGGCGAGCGTACAGGTGATGTGAAATACCACCAAGGTTTCTCTTCTGACTTCGCAGTCGGTGAGCGTCGCGTACATTTAACCCTTGCATTTAACCCGTCGCACTTAGAAATTGTTAGTCCAGTGGTTATTGGTGCGGTACGTTCTCGTCAAACGAAAAAGAACGATACAGAGCGTAATCAAGTATTAGCGGTTACTGTTCATGGGGATTCAGCGGTAGCGGGACAAGGTGTTGTACAAGAAACCTTGAATATGTCTAATGCACGTGGTTATACCGTTGGTGGAACAATCCGTATTGTGATCAATAACCAAATTGGTTTTACCACCTCTAACCCAAATGACACCCGTTCAACAGAATATTGTACAGACATTGCGAAAATGATTCAGGCACCGATTATTCATGTGAATGGTGATGATCCTGAAGCAGTGGCTTTTGCGGCGAGAATGGCGGTGGAATATCGTAATTTATTCAAACGCGATATTTTCATTGATCTCATTTCTTATCGTCGTCATGGTCATAATGAAGCAGATGAACCATTAGCCACTCAACCAATGATGTATAGCATCATTAAAAAACATCCAACGCCACGTAAAGTCTATGCAGATCGTTTAATTGCTGAAGGGGTGATTACCGAAGAAGAAGCCATTGAAATGATGAATCTCTATCGTGATGCCTTAGATAACGGTGATCGCGTAGTGAAAGAATGGCGAGAAATGGATATCGCCCAAATGGACTGGTTGCAATATCTCAACTATGACTGGACATCCCCTTACGAAAGTAAATTCCCACAAGAACGTTTCCAAACTTTAGCGGAGCGTGTCAGTGAATATCCAGAAACCTTGCGTGCTCATCCTCGTGTAGAAAAAATTTATGCTGATCGCCGTGAAATGGCAAAAGGCGAGAAATTGTTCGATTGGGGTATGGCGGAAACTATGGCATACGCAACCTTATTAGATGAAGGTGCTAATGTTCGTTTATCGGGTGAAGATGCGGGACGTGGTACGTTCTTCCATCGTCATGCGGTTGTGCATAACCAAAATGACGGGACAGGTTATGTGCCATTAACACATTTACATGCCAACCAAGGTCGTTTTGAGGTGTGGGATTCTGTATTATCCGAAGAAGCCGTATTAGCTTTTGAATATGGTTATGCGACAACAGATCCAAAAACATTAACCATTTGGGAAGCGCAATTTGGTGACTTTGCAAACGGTGCACAAATCGTGATTGACCAATTTATCAGTTCAGGCGAACAAAAATGGGGCAGAATGTGTGGCTTGGTGATGTTATTACCACATGGTTATGAAGGCCAAGGTCCAGAGCACTCATCAGCTCGTTTAGAACGTTATTTACAACTTTGTGCAGAACAGAATATGCAAGTGTGTATTCCATCTACACCAGCACAGGTTTACCACATGCTACGTCGTCAATCGATCCGTAAAATGCGTCGTCCATTAATTGGTATTTCACCAAAATCTTTATTACGTCATCCACTTGCCGTGTCAAATTTAGATGAATTAGTAAATGGCACATTCCAAACAGTCATTGGTGAAATTGATAACATCGATCCGAAACAAGTTAAACGCGTAGTCCTATGCTCTGGTAAAGTGTATTACGATCTCTTGGAACAACGTCGTGCGAATAACCAAACCGATGTGGCGATTATTCGTATTGAGCAGCTTTACCCATATCCACATGAAGATGTGAAGAAAGCATTAGAACCTTATGCTCATGTGACGGATTATGTATGGTGTCAAGAAGAGCCATTAAACCAAGGTGCTTGGTATTGTAGTAAGCATAACTTTGACAGCTCGCTTCCAGAGCATGTGAAGTTAAAATATGCAGGTCGTCCTGCCTCAGCTTCACCTGCGGTAGGTTACATGTCTTTACACACCAAACAGCAAAAACAATTGGTAGAAGACGCGCTGACACTGTAAAAGTGCGGTCGAAATTTCAGTAATTTTTAAAAAAAGAATAATTTGAAGGAAAATAAAATGACAATCGAAATTCTTGTTCCAGATTTACCGGAATCCGTTGCGGATGCAACTGTTGCAACATGGCATAAAAAAGTTGGTGAGACGGTAAAACGTGACGAAGTATTAGTAGAAATTGAAACAGATAAAGTGGTACTTGAAGTACCAGCCTTAAGCGATGGCGTAGTGACTGAAATTCTTCAAGAAGAAGGTGCAACCGTAGTAAGTAAACAGCTTTTAGGTAAACTTTCTACTCAACAGGCTGGCGATATTTCAACTGAAACAGTGAAAGGCAATGAGCCAACACCAGCAGATCGTCAAAAAGCAGCGATTGAAAATAGTCACAATAATTCAGCGGATCAAGGTCCTGCTATTCGTCGTTTATTAGCAGAACACGATTTAGATGCAGAGAAAATTCAAGGTTCTGGTGTGGGTGGACGTATTACCCGTGAAGATATTGCGCGTGAAGTGGCAAAACGTGATGCTCAAAAAGCAAAACAAGATGTGGCAACAGAGCAGAATACCATTAGCACCGTTGCATATAGCTCTCGTTCAGAAAAACGCGTACCAATGACCCGTTTACGTAAACGTATTGCAGAACGTTTATTGGAAGCAAAAAATACCACTGCAATGCTCACCACATTCAATGAAGTGGATATGCAGCCGATTATGAAATTACGTAAAACATACGGCGAGAAATTTGAGAAACAACATGGTGTACGTTTAGGCTTTATGTCTTTCTACATTAAGGCCGTGGTTGAAGCGTTAAAACGTTATCCTGAAGTGAATGCTTCAATTGACGGTGATGACATTGTGTATCACAACTATTTTGATATTAGTATTGCCGTTTCAACGCCACGTGGTTTAGTCACACCTGTATTACGCAACTGCGATAAAGTTAGCATGGCGGATATTGAGAAACAAATTAAAGCGCTAGTAGAAAAAGGCCGTGATGGTAAATTAACGGTTGAAGATTTAACAGGCGGTAATTTCACCATTACTAACGGTGGCGTATTTGGTTCTTTAATGTCTACACCAATTATCAATCCACCGCAAAGTGCAATTTTAGGCATGCACGCGATTAAAGAACGCCCAGTTGCGGTAGATGGTCAAGTAGTGATTCGTCCGATGATGTATTTGGCCTTATCTTATGACCACCGTTTAATTGATGGTCGTGAATCTGTCGGCTTCTTAGTGGCGATTAGAGACTTATTGGAAGATCCAACTCGTTTATTATTAGAAATCTAAGCATATAGGCTTTTCTCTTTTGAGGGGAAAAGCCTTTTTTATATCGAAGTAACTAAAAGGGCGGGAATAATGCCCGCCTTTCTATCGTTAAAATCCAATCTTTATTTAGCTATTTTGCGTACTAAGATTGCTAAGATAAAGGTAATGATGATAACAGGGAAAGTCAGACCTAAATCGCTTTCCCAACCTTTTGCCATAAGAAAACGATAGAGCACAAAGCCGACAAACCAAACGCCGAGTCCAACACTATCAACTGATTTTCTTACATCATGCTGTTTAAGAACAAAGAAATCAGCGATAAGCACGGCGATCATTGGTGCGAATACTGAACCAATAAAGAACAAGAAATGTTCGTATTCTGTCACTGGTAAGGTTGAGGCTAATATAATGCCCACAATCACGGTAAGTATGGAGATTGGCGTGACTTTTAATTGAGGGAAAATATTGTTTAAACTCATGCCGGTGGAATAGGCGGGAAGTGCAGTGTTAATCATGGTAGAGGCGATGACAATTAATACGCCGATAACACTGACACCAGCAAGCGAAAGAATTTGTGATATTTCAGATTTACCGGTCACTAATGCTGCACCTAAGCCGAGAGCATACATCCAGCAGCTAGTCGCGGTATAAGTCAGCGTTGAAAGTGCGGTCGTTTTAAATGGTGTTTCACTGTTTTTCGTGTGGTCTGATACTACCGGTAACCAAGAAAGTGGCATGACGGCAGCAATTTCAACAGCTGTACCAAATTTGATATTTTGTGCTACATCCATGGCAATGAATGGTTTATTCGCAACTTGAATACTAAGCCACAACATCAGTAAAAACATGGTGACAAGTGAAATACTTTTAAAGATACCTAATTTAGTAAAGCCGAGTAGTAGCCAAAGTATGATGAGTATGCCTAAGCCAAGTGTAAGAAATGGGAAGAGTGACGCATCGGGTGTTTGATTCAAGATAGAAATGACGTCAGCGCCCATATAAATCATGACAGCTGTCCATCCCATCAGTTGCATGGCATTGAGTAAAGAAAAAAGTCCAGAACCTTTTTCACCAAATGAAATTTGTACCGTTTGCATGGCACTTTTTTGGGTTCTCGCACCGATGTAACCTGCACAGAAAAACATCGAACCACCAATAAAGTGTCCAACGACGATGGCGATTAAACCTTGTTTCCATCCTAGTGGTGCAAACCAAGTACCCGTGAGAATTTCTGCCATTGAAATAGCAGCGGTAAACCAAATGAGTGCAATCGCAAGATTGCTTGATTTTTTCGTTTGCATGTTGTTATCCTTAACATGAGTTGTGGTTATACTGTCCCAGTATATAACTCAATATAGAAAGGGCAAGCCAAGAATTTAAAATAAAACAAAGTGCGGTCAAATTTTTGTTTGTTTCGCTAAACAACATCAAAATAGGAAGGAAATATGAATTTACATGAGTACCAAGCTAAGCAGCTTTTTAAGCAATATGCGCTGCCAGTGAGTGAGGGGGTGGTGTGCCAAACGGCAGATGAAGCTGAAATGGCACTCTTTCAGCTGAATGGTGATGTTTGGATAGCGAAATGTCAAGTTCACGCAGGTGGACGCGGAAAAGCCGGTGGTGTGAAGCTCATACATAATGCAGAAGAAGCGCGAGCTTTTGCAGATAAATGGCTTGGCCAACATTTAGTCACCTTCCAAACTGATAAAAAAGGCCAACCCGTTAATAGCATTTATATTGAAGAAACCTGCCAGATAGAGAAAGAACTTTACCTTGGTGCAGTAATTGATCGTGCTTCGCAGAAAGTGGTTTTTATGGCTTCTTCAGCAGGGGGGATGAGCATTGAGGATGTGGCAAGAGAGACGCCTGAATTAATTCATAAAGTGACCATTGATCCTCTCGTGGGTGGAATGCCATATCAAGGCCGTGAATTAGCCTTTAAACTTGGTTTAAGTGGCGAACAAAATAAACAATTTGCCGAGATTTTTGTAAAACTCGCTAAACTTTTTATCGAAAAAGATTTTTCTCTAGTTGAAGTCAATCCGCTCGTGGTGACAAAAGAAGGCAATTTAATTTGCGTAGATGCAAAAGTGAGCATTGATGATAACTCACTTTATCGACATCCTGATTTATTAGCCTTACGCGATTTAAGTCAAAGTGATGCACGTGAAGCAGAAGCAGAAAAATATCAGCTTAACTATGTTGCTTTGGAAGGTGATATTGGCTGTATGGTCAATGGCGCCGGGCTTGCTATGGGTACCATGGATATCGTGAAATTATATGGTGGTAATCCTGCAAACTTCCTTGATGTTGGTGGCGGTGCAACGAAAGAGCGTGTGGCTGAAGCCTTTAAGATTATTCTCACCGATAAAAATGTGAAATCAGTCTTAGTAAATATTTTTGGTGGAATCGTACACTGTGATCTTATTGCTGAAGGTGTCGTAGCAGCGATTCAAGAAGTCGGTGTAAAAGTGCCTGTTGTGGTTCGATTAGAAGGAACCAATGCCCCACAAGGCAGAGCAATTTTAGCCGAAAGTGGTGTGAATTTAATTGCTGCACATAGTTTACAAGAAGCAGCACAAGCGGCAGTGAAAGCGGCAAAAGGAGAATAATCATGGCGATTTTAATTAATAAAGAGACAAAAGTAATTTGCCAAGGTTTCACTGGTGCTCAAGGAACATTTCACAGCGAACAGGCATTGGCTTATGGCACCAAGTTAGTGGGGGGCGTTTCACCAAATAAAGGCGGAACAACGCATTTAGGTTTGCCGGTATTTAATACAGTGCGTGAAGCAGTGCAAGTTACAGGGGCTACGGCAACCATGATTTATGTGCCTGCACCATTTTGTAAAGATGCTATTTTAGAAGCCATTGATGCAGGCATTCAATTAGTGGTCTGTATTACAGAAGGCATCCCAACATTGGATATGCTGTTGGTAAAACAAAAATTAAATGAAACGGGTGTTGTGATGATCGGGCCGAATTGCCCAGGCGTGATTACACCAGATGAATGTAAGATTGGTATTATGCCAGGCAATATCCATAAAAAAGGCAGAGTAGGCATTGTTTCCCGTTCCGGTACTTTGACCTATGAAGCGGTACAACAGACAACAGATGAAGGCTTTGGTCAATCTACTTGCGTAGGGATCGGCGGCGATCCTATCCCAGGATCCAACTTCATTGATATTCTCAAACGTTTCCAAGAAGATCCTGAAACTGAAGCTATCGTGATGATTGGTGAAATCGGTGGCTCTGCAGAAGAAGAAGCGGCAGCGTTTATTAAATCTTATGTGACGAAACCGGTAGTGGCTTATATCGCAGGTATGACGGCACCAAAAGGCAAGCGTATGGGACACGCAGGAGCGATTATCAGCGGTGGAAAAGGAACGGCAGAAGATAAAATTGCTGCACTTGAAGCAGCTGGCGTGAAAACGATGAGAAGTCTCGCTGAAATCGGTTCAGCCCTTCATGAATTATTGAAATAAAATACCTAAAAAATGGACCGCACTTTAGATTAGTTTCAAAGTGCGGTCGTTTTTTATAACAAATTCTTATAACCTGCATCTAAATCGGTGTATAATCTCATCAGTTTTTTAAGGACAAAATTATGAGCCAATTTTTCTATATCCATCCTGAAAATCCGCAAGCGCGTTTGATTAATCAAGCGGTAGAAATTTTGCGTCAAGGCGGTGTCATTGTATACCCGACCGATTCAGGCTATGCCTTAGGTTGTATGATCGGCGATAAACATGCGATGGATCGCATTGTTGCAATTCGTAAATTGCCGGAAGGGCATAATTTTACGTTGGTATGTAGCGATTTATCCGAGCTTTCAACCTACGCAACGGTGAGCAATTCGGCTTATCGTTTAATTAAAAACAATACACCGGGGCGTTATACCTTTATTTTGACAGCAACGAAAGAGCTTCCTCGTCGATTAATGACGTCAAAACGCAAAACGATTGGCTTGCGTGTACCAGATAATCAAATCGCCTTAGATTTATTGAAGGCATTAGGCGAACCAATTTTATCTTGCTCACTGATGTTGCCTGATAATGAACATATGACTTATTCCGATCCCGAAGAGATTCGCGAATGCTTAGAACGTCAAGTGGATTTAATTATTCATGGTGGCTATTTAGGTCAAGAGCCAACAACGGTGGTAGATTTAACGGAAGAATCGCCAGTCATTTTACGTGAAGGAAGTGGTAGTACCGATCCTTTCATTTAACTTATTTTAGACGCTTGGGAAAGCGACAAAGGAAAACAGATGAAACCTATTCAAAAACCAGTCAGACAAGAACGTGAAAAACAAGCAGGAAAACAACCGCACTTTGAGCGTAAAGATCGTAAAAGTGCGGTCAATTCTGACATCAAATCAACTCCTAAGGCTAAGGTGGCTAAGCCATCTCGTCAATCTACTGTAGAAGGTGAAAAATTACAGAAAGTGCTTGCGCGAGCAGGACAAGGCTCTCGTCGTGAAATTGAAGCAATGATTGCTGAAAATCGAGTGAGTGTCGATGGCAAAATGGCGACTCTTGGCGATCGTATTGATGTACATTCCGGTGTAAAAGTGCGTATTGATGGTCGCATTATCAACCTTCAACAAGCACAAAAAGAAGTATGCCGTGTATTAATGTATTACAAACCTGAAGGCGAACTTTGTACGCGTAGTGATCCCGAAGGTCGTCCGACCGTATTCGATCGTTTACCACGCTTAAATGGCGCAAGATGGATTGCGGTAGGCCGTTTGGATATTAATACTTCAGGCTTATTGCTTTTCACGACAGATGGCGAATTAGCGAATCGTTTAATGCACCCAAGCCGTGAAGTTGAGCGTGAGTATTCTGTGCGTGTATTTGGTCAAGTGGATGATGCCATGTTAGCGCGTTTACGTAAAGGCGTGCAGTTGGAAGATGGTCCAGCCAATTTCAAAGAAATCAAATTTGCGGGCGGTGTGGGGATGAATCAATGGTACGATGTGACTTTAATGGAAGGTCGTAACCGTGAAGTGCGTCGTCTGTGGGAATCACAAGGTATTCAAGTGAGCCGCTTAATTCGTATTCGTTACGGCAACATTAAGCTGATGAAAGGTTTACCGCGTGGTGGCTGGGAAGAAATGAATCTGGAAAATGTCAACTATTTACGTGAATTAGTGGGCTTGCCACCAGAAACTGAAACCAAATTAGACGTGACGAAACCTCGTCGTCGACCAAAATCAGGTCAAATTCGTAAAGCAGTAAAACGTTATACTGAGTTAAGTAAACGCTATAAAAAATAGGTGGTATTCGCGATGAAAATGCAGCAACTCCGCTACATTGTTGAGATTGTAAACCAAAATTTAAATGTGACTGAAGCCGCGAATGCGCTTTATACCTCTCAGCCAGGTATCAGTAAACAAGTTCGCTTGTTAGAAGATGAATTAGGTTTAGAGATTTTTGAGCGTAATGGTAAACACATTAAATCCATTACGCCAGCGGGTAAAAAGATCGTCGCAATTGCTCGTGAGCTTCTAGTGAAAGCGCAAAGCATTAAATCAGTAGCCAATGAATATACTTGTCCGAATCATGGCGTGTTACGCATCGCAACAACCAATACGCAAGCACGTTATATGCTGCCAGCTGTAGTGGAACGTTTCTCTAAACAATATCCGGATGTGAGTTTGCATATTCATCAAGGTTCACCGACGCAAATTCATGATGCATTGATTTCAGGCGAAGTGGATTTAGCGATCACAACAGAAGCGCCGTATATTTTTGATGATTTGATTCAACTGCCTTGCTATTTGTGGAATCGTTCGGTGATTGTTAAACCTGACCATCCTTTGGCAAAAGTGAAAAATCTTACTGTTGAGGAGTTGGGGAAATATCCGTTAGTCACTTATACCTTTGGTTTTACCGGTGTGTCTGATTTGGACTATGCGTTTAATCGAGCGGGGATTCTGCCGAACATTGTGTTTACCGCAACGGATGCTGACGTGATTAAAACTTATGTGCGTTTAGGATTAGGTGTGGGCATTATGGCATCTATGGCGCATACTCCAGTAGATAAGGATTTAGTGGCGATTGATGCAGGGCATTTGTTCCGAGCGAGTATGACGCAAATTGCGTTTAAACACAGTACTTTCTTACGCAACTATATGTATGACTTTATTGAATTTTTCTCTCCACACTTAACCCGACCAATGGTTGAAAAGGCTGAGAAATTGCGTGATAACAGCGCAGTGAAGAAATTGTTTGATAATGTTGAATTAGAAGTGAAATAAGCATAGAAAAATATAAAAGTGCGGTCAGAATTTAATGAGAATTCTGACCGTTTTTTTCATAATAAAAACAAATGTGGCACTAAGTTCATGACGATAACAGTTGCGATAGAAAGCAATAATCGTGATGAGCCAAAGATAAAACCTCGGTTAGTACCATTATCAAATTTTACTAATAAATTCGCCATTGCCGTTAAGGCATAGACTTCAATCACTGTGAAGATGACCAAGTAAATATAAGCAGAAACCAAAGAAATATATTTCAACGTAATAAACCAAGGCAGGATGATGCCAACAGCCAAGATTGGCGCCACCCATAGCGTTTGTTTAATCGTTAAGTTAATTTTTCGAGAAAAATAACTTTGTAGTAAGACAGTCAGCAAACCATTTACAAAAAGTGCAATGGGGGAGTGTTCCGGCATACCTAATTTGTTATCAAACAGAAACGGAAAGATCACAAAGAATGAGGTTGCAATGGAAAGGGGAATAAACAGCATCAAATGCACCCATAAAAATTCTTTGGTGATGATTTCTTTAATTTGGGCAAACCGAAATTTCACTAAGGTTTGCAAGGTTTGGATTTGATAAAACGGTTTTACCATTAAGGCAAAGAGAATCGCTTCCATCGCAAAGCATACCCAAATCAACCATTCAATATGATTGTATTTAATAAATGGAATCACCAACAAAGGCGCAAACATAGACGACATGGAGGTGACTTTCAAATATTTTCCTTGTAATCGGGTTTTCTCTTTGTATTCTTCACCCGCGATCACCAATAGGCAGGCTTTCGCATTGGTACCAAACAAACAACTGCCTAAGCCAAAACAGGTGGTAGCAATTAAAAGCAGAATATAATTATCAGCAGAGAGAAAGAAAATATAGGCAATCACATCTAAAAAGCACCCAAGTAACATCATTTTAGCCAATCCAAAACGATCGCCCCAGATACCGGCTAAAATCGCTAATGCTTGGTTGCAGAAGAAAAGCAACGAGAGCGAAAAGGCAATTTCGCTGTTACTTAAGCCTTTTCCTTGTAAATAGATGAAAAATACCGTTTGCATGGAAAAGAATGCAAGGGTAGAAAAGAAACGACGAGTCAGTAAAAGTTTTTGTAAATTCATTGTTTTATTTAAAAAAGAAAAGCACGCGTTAAGAACGCGCGCCAGTAATTGTTAAGTGCGGTCAAAATTTACGACAATTTTTAACCGCACTTTAGCTTAAAAAGAATCGTGATATTTCACTAAATCTTCGCGGCTAATGGCAAATACACCTAGGCCGCCATTTTTTAGTTTAACCCATTCAAATGGCACATCTGGATATTGTTCGATAAGGCTCACCATGCTGTTGCCCACTTCACAAACGAGCACGCCATTTGGCGTTAAATAATCCGGCGCTTGTTTTAAAATTTGTTTTGTAATTTCTAAACCATCAACACCAGAACCTAAGGCTAATTCAGGCTCATAATGGAATTCTTCCGGCATATCTGCCAGATCTTCTTCATCCACATAAGGCGGATTGGTGACGATTAAATCATATTGCTGACCAAAGAGATTTTGGAATAAATCTGATTGAATTGGGAAAACTCGATGTTCTAATTGGTGGCGTGCAATATTGATTTCTGCCACATTTAACGCATCTGCGGAAAGATCGACTGCATCTACTTCAGCTTCAGGAAAGGCTTCAGCCGTCGCGATTGCAATACAACCACTTCCAGTACAAAGATCTAAAATACGTTTTGGTTCAGATTTTAAAAGCGGAGCAAATTTATCTTGGATTAATGCACTAATTGGCGAGCGAGGAATAATCGTACGCTCATCCACATAAAATTCTAATCCGCAGAACCACGCACTATTCGTTAAATAAGCGACAGGTACACGTTGCTCAATACGACTTAAGACTAATTGTACTAAAGTCTCTTTTTCAGAATGAGTAAGTTTGCTGCTAAATAAATCTTGCGGAAAATCGAGCGGCAATTGAAGCCCCGCAAGGACTAATTGAAGGCTTTCATCCCACGCATTGTCGTGTCCTTGCCCATAGTAAATATCAGAACGGTTGAATGTGCTGTATGTCCAGCGTAAAAAATCTTGAATGGTCGTTAATTCACTTGCCACATTATCTTCTAAAATTGTCGCAACAAGTTCTTGATTGTGTAAGGTTTCCATTTTGTGCCTCAATAAAAAATTTGGCTAGTTATACCATAGAATAGATGTGCTATCATTAAGCAAAATAACAAATTGAGAAAAATAATGACAGAACCAGATGATTTCGATCTTTTTCGGGCGGAAACAAAAGGGATCAAACTCATTAAGCAAGATACCTTTGTGGCGCCCCGTCAAAAGAGCGGTCAAAAAAAATCCCATTTACGTGATATTCGAGAAAAAGAAGATACGCTTTTCTATTTTTCCGATGAATATGAACCCTTGCTAAATGAACATGATGGTGTCATCAAATATTTACGCGAAGGGGAAGATAGCCATTTATTGAAACAACTTCGTCGTGGTGATTTTTCACCCGAATTATTTTTGGATTTACATGGTTTAACCCGTGAACAAGCAAAAATGGAATTGGCCGCGCTGTTGTTAGCTTGTGAGGATGAGCATGTTTATTGCGCGAGCATCATGACCGGCTACGGCACGTTTACGTTGAAAAAACAAATTCCACGTTGGTTAGTTCAGCACCCGAAAGTCCGAGCGTTACACCAAGCTCCCAAAGAATGGGGCGGAGAAGCTGCGATACTCATTTTAGTGGATGTATAAAGAAAAAGTGCGGTCGAAATTGACCGCACTTTTTTTACATTTTTTCGATTGTCTTAATGCCTAATAACTCTAAACCTTGTTTTAAAGTTTTCTCTGTGAGAGAAGCGAGTTTTAAACGGCTCAATTTTACGCTTTCGTCTTCAGCATTTAAGATTGGGCAGTGTTCATAGAATGAGGAGAACACTCCTGCCAACTCATATAAATAAGCACAGAGCACATGCGGTGTCCCTTCTTTGCCCACAGTTTGAACCGCTTCCTCAAATTGAAGCAATTTGATGGCTAATGCACGTTCTTTTTCATCAGAAAGCTGAATCTTAGCTTCTGCAAGAGCGGTTGGATTCACGTCTGCTTTATTGAAGATTGAACGAATACGTGTATAAGCATATTGCATATAAGGCGCGGTATTACCTTCAAAACTGAGCATATTATCCCAATCGAACACATAGTCAGTTGTGCGGTTTTTGGAAAGATCCGCATATTTCACCGAGCCAATACCCACCGCTTCAATAACCGCAGTTTTTTCTTCATCAGATAAGTTGGTATTTTTCTCGTTGATTAATACAGTGGCACGTTCAATAGCTTCATCTAATAAATCTGCTAATTTTACGGTGCCGCCAGTACGAGTTTTGAATGGTTTACCATCTTTACCCAACATCATACCGAAGTTTTTATGTTCAAGTGAGAAGCTGTCTGGCACATAACCTGCTTTACGCGTAATTAACCACGCTTGTTGCATGTGTTGGCTTTGGCGTGTATCAGAGAACACTAATGCGCGATCCGCTTTTAAGGTTTCGTAACGATATTTTGCTGCAGCAATATCAGTCGTAGTATAAAGGAAACCGCCATCTTTCTTCTGAACGATAACGCCCATCGGTTCACCTTCTTTATTCTTGAATTCATCAAGATAAACGACCAATGCACCTTCATCTTCAACGGCTAAACCTTGTTTTTTTAGATCTTCAACGATGGCCGGTAACATCGGGTTATAAAGACTTTCACCCATCACATCTTTTTCGGTCAACGTGACATTCAAACGATCATAGTTACGTTGATTTTGTTGCATGGTGATATCAACTAATTTTTTCCACATTGTACGGCAATATTCATCTCCACCTTGCAATTTCACCACATAGTTACGGGCTTTTTCAGCGAAAGCTTCATCTTCATCATAATGTTTTTTCGCTTCGCGATAGAATGCTTCAAGATCTTGAAGTTCCATTTCGCTTGCGTGTTCATTTTCCATTTTTTCAAGATAAGCAATAAGCATACCAAATTGCGTACCCCAGTCACCCACGTGATTCGCACGAATAACGTTGTGACCTAAAAATTCAAGGGTACGAACAACGGCATCACCGATGATGGTAGAACGTAAGTGACCTACGTGCATTTCTTTCGCAACGTTTGGTGAAGAATAATCAATCACGATGGTTTGTTTTTCATTTGCACTGACACCAAGATTTTGATCTTTTAATGCAGCAGAAACGTTATTCGCTAACCAAGTTGGATTTAAGAAAATATTAATAAAACCTGGACCAGCAATTTCAGTTTTTTCTGCGACATCAGAAAGATCAGCATGATCTAATACTTTTTGTGCAAATTCACGTGGATTTAAACCTAGTTTTTTAGCAGCAGCCATGATGCCGTTTGCTTGGTAATCGCCAAATTGGGGTTTACCTGATTGGCGAATAAGCGCATCACATTGTTCATCTGCGCCAGCAGCAATCATCGCTTGTTTAATTTTATCGGATAAAATAGATTGAATATTCACGGTTTTTCCTAATCTTGAAATTGAATAATGAAAATAATCGGCTATGATACCGTTGTTTATAGATTTCTCAAAGTAAGAGCAGGAGAAAATGTCAAATTTAATAGAAAAATCGACCGCACTTTATCAAGAATTGCCTTTGTTTCAGGAAAAAATTCAACAATTAGCTGCTGTAATGAAAATTAATTTAGCCGATTATCAAATTGATCATTTAGCTTTAAGAGCAAATACCGAAGAAAAAGCAAAAAATTGGCTGACAGAGCTATTAAAGTGCGGTAGAATTTTAAGCGATAATATCGTCAATGGGCGTCCTATCTATTTGATTGAACTAGATGAACCAGTTGATTTCATTGGTCAGTCTGTCGATGTTATTGAATTACCATTTCCTAAAAATAAACAATATCCTCAAGAAACTTGGGAGCATATTGAGATTGTAATGCCTTTTTGGCCCAGTGAATCTATCAAAGATTGGGTTAGTAGGGTTTGCAATACATTTTTATGGAAGGAACTAACTCAATTAACCATGAAGGTGAGTGAACCTAAAGTGGAAGGGGAGCGATTACCCAATCCATCTATTGCGGTGAGTTTTTCTGATAAAACAGAAAATCATGTATGTATTAAGGTTCATCCCTATACTATAAAGAAAATACTCGAGGTTTAATGTAATGAAAAAAATTACTTTAGCATTAGCTATTTTACTCAGTTTAGGTTTATCGGCGTGTTCATCTCAATCTCAAAAAGATGAAAGCGCATATAAAGGTCAAGTTATTTTTGCAGAAGCTCAAGGTGATGATATCAAATTAACTATTCGTAAAAATGATTGTTCATACAAGCAAGAGGGTGAAACTGAAGTAATCGTTCAAAAATACGATTCGACTTTTGTGCCGGGTGCTTGTGTGAAAGTATCTAACAATGGTCAAGATGTTAAAAACGTTTCTACTTGGTCTCCAAGAAACCCAATCTAATTCATTTTTAGAAGGTTAGTTTTATGAAAAAAGTAACAGTAGCATTAGCACTTATGATGTCTATTGGCTTAACCGGTTGTGCAAATACCGATATTTTTAGCGGTGATGTATATGAAGCGGGACAAGCAAAAGAAGCACGTTCAATTAGCTATGGCACTATTGTTTCTGTTCGTCCGGTCAAAATTCAAGCAGATAATCCAGGTGTAATTGGTACAGTTGGTGGTGGTGCTTTAGGTGGTATCGCGGGTAGTGCAATTGGTGGTGGCACAGGACAAGCTATTGCAACAGCAGTAGGTGCTATTGGTGGTGCGATTATTGGTAGCAAAACTGAAGAGAAAATGAGCCAAGTTAATGGTGCAGAACTTGTTATCAGAAAAGATAATAGAGAAGAGATCGTCGTGGTTCAAAAAGCGGATCCTAGCTTTAAAGCAGGTCGCCGCGTAAGAATTGTTGGCGGTTCATCATTAAATGTTTCTGTTATTAACTAACTCAAACAAAAAATAGAAAAAAGCGAACCATTAGGTTCGCTTTTTTTATGTTTTAAATCAAAAGAAAGTGCGGTTGTTTTTTGCTTGAAACTCAAAAATATGATAAAACTATCAACCGTTATTTCACATCAACAATAGGAAGCAAAATGTCAAATTTACAACAAGTTATTGAAGCTGCATTTGAAAAACGTGCGGAAATTACCCCTAAAACAGTTGATGCACAAACTCGTGCAGCAATCGAAGAAGTGATCGAAGGATTAGATAGCGGTAAATACCGTGTTGCAGAAAAAATTGATGGTGAATGGGTGACTCACCAATGGTTGAAAAAAGCGGTATTATTATCTTTCCGTATCAATGATAACCAAATCATTGATGGAGCAGAAACCAAATATTACGACAAAGTGGCATTAAAATTTGCTGACTATACCGAAGAGCGTTTTGCTCAAGAAGGTTTCCGTGTCGTACCTTCTGCAACCGTACGTAAAGGCGCATACATTTCCAAAAACTGTGTATTAATGCCATCTTATGTCAATATCGGTGCATATGTGGGTGAAGGTACTATGGTTGATACATGGGCAACTGTTGGTTCATGTGCACAAATTGGTAAAAACGTACACTTATCTGGTGGTGTAGGGATTGGTGGTGTGTTAGAGCCATTACAAGCAAACCCAACTATTATCGGCGATAACTGTTTTATCGGTGCGCGTTCTGAAGTGGTTGAAGGCGTGATTGTTGAAGATGGTTGTGTGATCTCTATGGGCGTATTCATTGGTCAATCAACTAAAATCTATGATCGTGAAACTGGTGAAGTGTTCTACGGTCGCGTTCCTGCTGGTTCTGTGGTTGTTTCTGGTAGCCTTCCATCAAAATGTGGTAAATACAGCTTATACTGTGCAGTGATCGTGAAAAAAGTTGATGCAAAAACTTTAGGTAAGGTAGGTATCAACGAATTATTACGTTCTATTGAAGAGTAATTAAAATAACATAAAAAAATGACCGCACTTGATAGACAACGCGCGGTCATTTTCTTTTCTAAATTAGCGAATTATTTTTTTCTTGCTAACATTGTCGCAAATTTTAACTTAATGCGATTGCCGTTTTCGTCGGTTTTATGTAATTCGCCCATATTTTCGTTATATTCTAAGAATTCCCAATCTTTATAATATTCTTTCAATTCACCTTCAGAGAATGTAAATGAGAACGGAAGTGGACAAGGTACTTCAGGCGTAGACATTGCTGCTACAATTAAATTATAACCACCTGGGTTGGTGTGTTCTTGCATATTCTTAATAATGGCTGGAATACGCTCACGATTTAAGAACATAAATACCACGGTTGATACAATAAAGTCATAGTTTTCTTGAATATTAGCGGTGTTAATATCATAAACAGCAGTTTTAATATTCAAGTTTTCTTTATCTTTGGTTTCGTTTAAGAAGGCGATACTGTTTTCATTGTGATCCCAAGAGGTTACATCATAGCCTTTTAAACTTAAATAAAGGGAGTTACGACCTTGTCCGCAGCCTAAATCTAATACTTTGCAAGGCTTAATAATTTTAGCTGCATCAACTATATCACCATGCGTTGCAGTCATATTGTATTTTTTGCTGAAGTAGTCTTCTTTTTTGCAATAGAAACCAAGCGTACATTCTAAGTCATCAGAAAGGGCTTCAACTCTGTGCCAGGCTTGTGGCTCGACAAACGGAATGTTACTTTCAGGCGTGAAAATATGTTCAGCAATAATATCGCCATCTTCAGTTAGCTCATAAAACTTAAGCTTACCTTTCAATACCGTAAGTTTGCCCCAAGTGCCCACTTTAGTATTGTGTTTTTCTTGGAACATTTTAGGTAGTTTATCTTTTGTCCAAACCGGCATTTGTTTATAGCAGATAAGTTCGTTTGTCATAATGAATTCCTTTTAATTTGCGTGATAAATAGCTGATTGATATGGTAGGGTATTTGATTCTATTTGGCAATAAAAAAGGCGACCGAAGTCGCCTAAATATTAAATTATTTTACTTGCATACCGGCAGTAACACCGCTATCAGCTGAAAGTAAGAATAAATCACTTCCGCCAGTACCAGCAGAAAGAATCATTCCTTC
This sequence comes from Haemophilus sp. HMSC61B11, assembly GCF_001838615.1. NCBI lineage: Bacteria > Pseudomonadati > Pseudomonadota > Gammaproteobacteria > Pasteurellales > Pasteurellaceae > Haemophilus > Haemophilus sp. HMSC61B11. The sequence continues at coordinate 95,332 of NZ_KV837971.1, read as the reverse complement.
TGATACACCAAATTTCATTTTGCGTGGTGCTAGGTTTGCTACCACAATGACAAAACGACCTTCCAATTCTTTAGGTTTATTATAAGCGGCTTTAATGCCTGAGAACACTTGACGAGTATGGTCACCTAAATCTAATTCAAAACGTAAGAGTTTGTTTGATTCAGGTACCGTTTCACATTTTAACACTTTTGCCACACGCATATCGATTTTAGCAAAATCATCAATGGTAATAGTATCAGCAATTGGTTCAACATTTGAAAGTGCGGTCGCTTTTGCTGCTGTTTTTTCTGTCGATTTGTTTGCTTCAGCGAAAAGAGCCTTGGTTTCTTCTACAACAGCATCAATTTGTTTTTTCTCTAAACGCGAGAAAAGGGCTTTAAATGGAGTAAGTTGATGGCCTAATAAAGGCTGTGCAATATTATTCCAAGTTAATTCTGTTTGTAAAAACGCTTCTGCACGTTCAGCCAGTTTCGGAAGAACTGGTTTTAAGTAAGACATTAATACACGGAAAAGCTCGATACCCATTGAGCAAACTGCTTGCAATTCAGCCTCTTTGCCTTCTTCTTTTGCAATGACCCAAGGGGCTTTTTCATCGATATATTTATTGGCTTTATCAGTTAATGCCATGATTTCACGAATTGCTTTATTATATTCGCGGCTTTCATAATAAGTAGCGATTTGTTCAGCTTGTGCAGTAAATTCAGCAAAAAGTGCTTCATCTTCTAATTTATCTGCTAATTTGCCTTCAAAGCGTTTTGTGATAAAGCCTGCATTACGAGAAGCTAAATTAACTAATTTATTAACGATATCCGTATTGACACGTTGAACGAAATCTTCCAAGTTGAAATCAAGATCTTCAATACGATCGTTTAATTTAGCGGCGTAGTAATAACGCAAACATTCCGGGTCAATGTGATTTAAATAGGTGCTTGCTTGGATAAATGTACCGCGTGATTTTGACATTTTGGCGCCATCTACGGTGACATAACCGTGAGCAAACACATTGGTTGGTTTACGGTATTCGCTTCCTTCCAACATCGCTGGCCAGAATAGGCTGTGGAAATACACGATATCTTTACCGATAAAGTGATAAAGCTCAGCATCGCTGTTTTTTCCCCAGAATTCATTAAAATCAATGCCTTCACGATCGCAGAGATTTTTGAAAGAAGCCATGTAGCCGATAGGGGCATCCAACCAAACATAGAAGAATTTATCTTTTGCACCTGGAATTTCAAAACCAAAATAAGGTGCATCACGAGAGATATCCCATTGTTGCAAACCACTTTCAAACCATTCTTGCATTTTGTTTGCAATTTCAGGTTGAAGTGAACCAGAGCGAGTCCATTCTTTTAACATCCCTTCAAAAGCAGGCAAGTCAAAGAAGAAATGTTCAGATTCTTTGATGATTGGTGTTGCACCTGATACAGCTGAACGAGGATTAATTAAATCCATCGGGCTATAAGTCGAAGCACAAACTTCGCAGTTATCACCGTATTGATCTTCAGCTTTGCATTTTGGGCAAGTTCCTTTGACGAAACGATCTGGTAAGAACATGTTCTTTTCAGGGTCGAATAACTGAGAAATCACTTTCGTTTTAATGAAGCCTTTAGCTTTTAATTTATTGTAAATTTCAGCGGTAAGTTGTTTATTTTCTTCACTGTGAGTAGAGTGATAGTTATCAAAACTGATATTAAAACCTGCAAAATCACGGACGTGATCAGCTTTTGCTTTTGCGATTAATTCTTCAGGTGTGATACCTAATTTATTGGCATTAAGCATAATTGGTGTGCCGTGCGCATCATCTGCACAGACAAAATGAATGTTATTGCCACGCATACGTTGGAAACGCACCCAAATATCCGCTTGAATGTGTTCTAACATATGGCCTAAATGAATGGCGCCATTTGCATAAGGTAATGCACAAGTGACTAAAATTTTACGAGGTTGAGTTGTCATTATTTTTCTCTTATTCTTTTTGCAAAAATTGCGAGTATGTTACCCGATTAGTGTGATTTTTTCTAGTTTAGTTATACTTTTAGCTTAACATTTGAGGTGTAAAAAGGGTAGAATATCCCTGACAAATTTACTCTACTACCTACTACTATTAAAGGAATATTATGGCAACTGCTTTTTCTGAAAATTTAACGGCAGAACAACAATCTCAGGTTCTGCAACTTTTCCAACAATTTCAACACCCAACCTTACAAAAAGACTTAATCGAATTAAAAACTTTGAAGAAAGTTGAAAAAGGCGGTGATGTATTACGTATTGAATTACAATTGCCTTTTGCATGGAACACTGGCGTGCAGCAAGTGAAACAACAGCTTTCGGATGCCTTATTAAAAGCGACCGATAGTAAAGAAATCAAATGGGTGGTGAATTATCAAATCGCAACCTTAAAACGTGCAAATAATCAACCTGCTGTTAAAGGCGTGAAGAACATCATTGCGGTGACTTCAGGTAAAGGTGGGGTAGGAAAATCATCCGTTTCGGTGAATCTTGCGCTTGCTTTACAAGCTCAAGGTGCTCGCGTAGGGATCTTAGATGCGGATATTTACGGTCCATCTATTCCGCATATGTTAGGTGCACCGCATCAACGCCCAACGTCACCTGATAACCAACATATCACACCGATTAAAGCACATGGTTTATCTGCAAACTCGATTGGTTTCTTAATGGATGAAGATAATGCGACTATTTGGCGTGGTCCAATGGCGAGTAGTGCATTAAGTCAGCTTTTAAATGAAACCCTATGGGATAGCTTAGATTACTTAGTGATCGATATGCCACCGGGTACAGGTGATATTCAATTGACCCTTTCACAACAAATCCCTGTAACGGGTGCGGTAGTGGTAACAACACCACAAGATATTGCATTATTAGATGCGGTGAAAGGTGTATCTATGTTTGAACGAGTATCTGTACCAGTGCTAGGTATTGTGGAAAATATGTCTATGCATATTTGTAGCAACTGCGGCCACCACGAAGCGATTTTCGGTACCGGTGGTGCAGAAAAAATGGCACAAAAATACAATGTGAAAGTATTAGGTCAGTTACCATTGAATATCCAAGTTCGTCAAGATTTGGATGCGGGTAAACCAACGGTAGTTGCTGCACCAGACAGTGAAATTGCGAAATCTTTCTTAGATTTAGCAGAAAAAGTGTCAACCGAGCTTTACTGGCAAGGTTCTGTGATTCCAAGCGAGATTTTATTCCGCGAAGTGAAATAATCACAAAAACATCATAAAAATTAACTGCACTTTAGGTCATCCAAAGTGCGGTTATTTTTTTATCTAAATTTGCTTATTTTAAATGATCTACATCATTTATTTTCTCAACGCGAAAACCGTTCTCATCGTCATAATATACAACACTGATTGAGGTGTTAATGAGCGATACTGATTTATCTTCATCGCGGTGATTTTGCCAGGTTGCACCGTTTAATAAGGCAAGCAATAAACGCAAGGTATGGCCATGCGACACAATAAGAATATTACCTTGAGCGTGGATCTCAATAATATCCTGTAATGCTTTCATTGCACGTTCGCCTAATTGTTCAAACGTTTCTCCACCGTTTACTTGAGCTTTATAATTGGCGGGATCTTTAATTAGCTGCTGGAATTCGGGATGTTCTCTTAAAGTATCAACAAGTTGCCCTTCCCAAGAACCAAAATATTGTTCATTTAAACCTTGGTGATGAAAAAACGGAATATCACGTTCACCAATAATGTGAGATGCAGTAGCGATGGTACGTTTTAATACGCTGGAGTAGGCGGCAACAAAAGGAATATGATTAAGTGCAATACCTGTTTTTTTCGCACCATTAATGCCTTCTTCAGTTAAAGGGGAATCGCCATGGCCTTGCATTAAACCTTCCGTATTCCAAACAGTTTTACCATGTCGAATAAAATAAAAAGTCAGCTGTTTTTTCATTTTGCATATCCATAAAAAAGATTAAGGAAGCCGAAACTTCCTTAATCATGATTTTAACGGGAGTAATAACCTGCCATTGAACTATATACGGCATTTTCTGCCTGAATGATGTTGTATTTCGCATTCAAGATAGAAAGTTGAGAGGTTTTCTCTGTGTTTGCCGCAGCAAGCCATTCACGTAATTCAGATACGCCGGCATTGTAACGATCACGGTAGTATTTGGTGATACGTTGATTATAGCTGTGTGTTTTTTGCAAGTTAGCAAAGGCACTTTGCGCTTGTGTGTAGGCGAAGTAGTTGGTATCTACATCATTCAAAGCTTTAGTGATGCTTTGCTCGTAGTTTAAACGTGCGGTTTCATAATCGGCTTCAGAGATTTTCACGTTCCATTTTACGGTATTCCAGTTGAGGAATGGGAGGCTAATACCGATTAAACCTGTACCCACTGGATTGTGCAATGCGTTACCGACTTTAGTGCCACTTGATGTTAAACTACCGCCTAAAGTCACTTCTGGGAACCAACCTTTTTCGGTTGCTTTCGCATTTTTGAATGCACTGTTTAAGCGATATTGATAGCCTTTCACATCAGGACGATTCGCAATCACAGAAACAGGCACATTTAAATTCACGCCCACATTTTTCACATTGAGAATGTGTGGGAAGTTGATATTTAATGCTTCTTCCGGTTTTAAGTTCAGTAAGTTACGTAAAGTTTGTTCTGCTGTTTTGCGTTGCGTTTGATAGTTGATCAAGTTGTTACGTGCGGTTAATACTGCTTGTTGTGATTGATCCACGCTTGCACTGTCTGCGACACCTTGCGATAAACGACGTTGCATGATGCTGCTAATGTCGTTGTAGTATTTAATGGTTTCCTCGGTTGTGCTGATAGCATCATTCAAATAAGCAATTTGATAATACGTTGTCACAACTGAGTTGATGAGTGAAAGTTTGGTTGCTTCTAAATCTTCAGCTGTTGCTTTATGTGACCATTCTGCGGCATCTGCGGTATCCGCTAAACGTTGCCATAAATCTAACGTATAACTCACATTTAATGCACCTTGATGGCTTACTGTTGATCTGCCACCTGTTTTCACATTCTTACTTGCAGAAGATTGGGTTGAACCGCTAAATGCAGGAATTAAATTTGCGCCTGCAAGGTTTGCATTATATAGAGCACGGTTTACGGCGACAGATGCTTTGGCTAAATCTTTGTTGTTAACTAATGCTTGTTCTACCACACGATTTAATTGTGAATCATTGTAAAGCGCCCACCAGTTTTCTTTTACATTAAATTGTTTGGTGATTTCCGCATAATTTTGGTAATCCTGCTGGCTCGCTTTATAAGAATCGCCGATGTTAGCACAGCCTGCTAGTGCAGTTGCCATCGCGATTGCTAAGGTTAATTTTTTCATTTTTAACATGGATTTTTTCCTTTCTTTTTAATTAAAGTGCGGTCAAAAATTAGTGAGAATTTTAACCGCTCTTTTGTGTTTTACAAAATTTCTTTATTCTCGTGCAAGGGCGGTAATCGGATCTAATTGTGCCGCGCGTTTTGCCGGCATATAACCGAAGATCACACCAATCAGGGTAGAGAAGACCACTGCAGCAACAATTGAGCCGGTTGAGAATGCCATCGTAAAGTCAGTCATAAATACGTTAAATAGCAGACCGATTAAACCCGAAAGCAGAATCCCCGTCACACCGCCAATTAAACAAATCAGCACAGCTTCAATTAAAAATTGTTGCAGAATATTAAATTGTCTTGCACCAATAGCCATGCGCACACCGATTTCCTTAGTTCGTTCAGTAACAGAAACCAACATGATATTCATTACCCCAATACCACCAACGATTAACGAAATAAAGGCAATGGAAGAAATGAGCAATTTCATCGTGCCTGTTGTGCTTTCAATGGTTTGTTTAATGGTATCGCTATTCATGATAAAGAAATCTTTTTTACCATGACGCATGGTCAGCAATTCAGTAATCCCTTTCTCGGCGACAGTTGTATTCACCGAATCATCTACTTTTACGGTAATCGAACCAATTTTTTTGCTACCCGAAATACGATTCATCACGGTGGTATAAGGCGCATAGAGATTAAGTGAACTACTTGCCCCGCCCATTTGTTTATCAGATACCACGCCAATAATGCGTAATGGCCGTTTATTAAACATCACAATTTTACCGATAGGATTTTCATCCGGGAAAATCGACTTTTTCGCACTTTCATCGATTAAGGCTACTTGGTTGTTATCAGCAACATCTTGAGCCGAAAATAAATTACCGGATTTTAGTTTTAATCCATCGACATCAAAATACTGTTCGCCTACACCTTTTAAACTGGTCGAGGAGAAAGTTTGATTACCATAAATTAATGTACCACTTGATGAGCTATTCGGCGTGACACTTTGTACATAACTTTGTTGATTTAAAGCAGTGGCATCATTAATTGTGAGATTCTGCATCTGTTCAGCACGCCGATCACCAAAGCCTGTACCGTTAAAAATCGTTATAGTACTCGTGCCAATTCCTCGAATGTTTTCCAAGATTTTTTGTTGTGAGCCATTTCCCAATGCCACGACGGAAACCACGGAGGTAATCCCGATAATAATCCCGAGCATTGTTAAAAGAGAACGCATTTTGTGGGCGATAATCGCACTCACAGACATACGAAAGGCTTCAACAAATTGATCTTTGCTGAATCCAAAGTGCGGTTTAGATTTGGTTTGATTTTCGACCGCACTTTTTACCGCTTCTTTTTGCGTATCGCCAATGATTTCGCCGTCTTTAATTTCAATCACGCGATTCGCACTAGCGGCAATTTCACGATCGTGGGTTACCATAATAATGGTGTGGCCTTCTGCGTGTAATTGACGCAGAATTTCCATCACATTTTGACCGCTTTGAGAATCCAATGCACCAGTCGGTTCATCGGCTAAAATAATTTCACCGCCATTCATCAACGCTCGCGCAATACTCACACGTTGTTGCTGACCACCAGAAAGCTGGCTTGGTTTATTTTGCCATTTATCGCCTAAGCCTAATTTTTCTAAAAGTTGCTTCGCACGAGAAAGACGTTTTTCTTGCGGCATTCCGGCATAAATAGCTGGCAAGGCGACGTTTTCTGCTGCGGTCAAGCTCGACAATAAGTTATAGCGTTGGAAAATAAAGCCGAATTTTTGGCTACGTAAATCTGAAAGTTGATCTTTGGTTAATTCAATAGTTTCTTTTCCATTGATTTTGTAAGAACCACTGGTTGCCGTATCCAAGCATCCGATAATATTCATCAAGGTAGATTTACCGGAACCCGATTGCCCAATAATCGCCACAAAATCGCCTTTTTTAATATTTAAAGAAACATTCTTTAAAATATGAACGCGATTTTCACCTTCACCGAAGTAACGGTTGAGATCCTTAATTTCAATAATATTCATTAATTTTCTACCGCACTTTTAGAACATTCTTGGACCACGAGGCATAGAGCCAACCTCTTCACCATTCGCGACTTGTGACACGATAACTTTCTCACCTTCGTTTAAGCCGGATTTGATTTCAGTGTGGAAATCATTTTGTACACCGGTTTCGACTTCACGCTGTTCAGGTTGATTTTTGTCATTCAATATATTCACAACGCTTTTACCATCACGTTTTTGAATAGCCATATTGGAAATCAATAACACATCTTTTGCATTGGCAATTTTGATGTTGTTTTCTGTCGTCATTCCGATGCGTAAAGTGCGATCAGGGTTATCAATCAATACATTAGCGTAATAGTAAATCGCACTGGTTGTGGAGCTACTACTGCTTGAATTTGTCGAAGATGATGTTGAAGAGCTATCAGTTATCGTCGTATTGGCAGGATCAACAGAATCAATGACAGAGTGATACACCGTTTGGCTATCCGATAAAATAGTAAAGCTGACTTCTTGACCCGCTTTAACTTTCGTAATATCGCCTTCTGAAATTTCAGGCTTAATTTTCATTTTGCTTAAATCGGCAATGGTCACAATCGTTGGGGTAGTTTGGTTGGCATTAACGGTTTGACCTTCTGAAACAGGCACAGAAATAACGGTACCATCCATTGGTGCGGTGATTTTTGTATAACCCACATTGGTTTCTGCGGTATTTACTTCAATTTCAGCTTGTTTGATATTGGCTTCAATGACTTCCATTTCGGCTTTCGCATTATCAAGGGTGCTTTTTGCGGTATTCACACTATCCAAAGATGTCGCTTTTTGCATATAAAGTTTTGATAAGCGGTTATAGCTTGAAAGGGCTACATCGTAAGCAGTTTTCTTCGCTTTTAATTGTGCTTGATAGCTAACCAATGCCGCTTTTTTGGTATTTAAGGTGTTAATTTGGGTTGTGGAATCAATATCAGCGATCATTTCGCCTTTTTTGATTTCTTGTCCTAATTTGACATAGAGTTTGGTGATTTTGCCCGAAGCTTGGGCGCCGACATCGACTTCATTCACGCTTTCAACTGAACCAGAAGCGACAACTGTTTTTTCCACATTGCCGCGGGTAACTGATTCGGTCAGATAGGTTGTTTCTTGTTTGCTATTGCTCGAGAAAAAATAATAAGCCGCACCAGCAGCAATGAGTAATCCGAGTAAAATAAAAAAACGTTTTTTCATAAGACTTTGTCATCCTAAATAAAAATGAACGTTTGTTCAGTAAAGGGGTATTCTAAAGGTAAACTTTTCAGTTTGCACGAAAAATCTTCAAGTTAGACCGAAAAATCCTAAAAAATTCAGTATTAATTTAATGAAAGTGTGGTTAGTTTTGGGATCAAATTCACAACGCCTGACTTTTCGTATAGAATGGGGAAATTATTTTCAATTTATTGAGAAATTTATGAGCAATACAGAACACACCCTAGAAAATGCGGAAAATACCCGCACACACAATTTCATTACTCAAATTATTGATGAAGATTTAGCTTCGGGTAAACACAAAAGTGTTCATACTCGTTTCCCGCCTGAGCCGAATGGCTATTTGCATATTGGTCATGCCAAATCGATTTGCTTAAATTTCGGCTTGGCAAAAGAATATAACGGCTTATGTAACCTACGTTTTGACGATACCAATCCGGTGAAAGAAGATGTGGAATATGTGGATTCCATTAAAGCGGATGTGGAATGGTTAGGTTTTAAATGGGAAGGCGAACCGCGTTATGCGTCAGATTACTTCGATGCACTTTATGGCTATGCGATTGAGTTGATCGAAAAAGATTTAGCCTATGTGGATGAGCTTTCTCCAGATGAAATGCGTGAATATCGTGGTACATTAACTGAGCCAGGTAAAAACAGCCCATATCGTGATCGCAGTGTTGAAGAAAACTTAGCATTATTTGAAAGAATGAAAAACGGTGAGTTTGCGGAAGGTACATTAAGTCTTCGTGCGAAAATCGACATGGCATCGCCATTTATGGTCATGCGCGATCCTGTGCTTTATCGTATTAAATTTGCGAGCCATCACCAAACTGGTGATAAATGGTGCATTTACCCAATGTACGATTTCACTCACTGTATCTCTGATGCGATTGAACGTATTACACACTCTTTATGTACATTAGAATTCCAAGACAACCGTCGTTTATATGACTGGGTGTTGGATAATATTAGTATTGAACGTCCATTACCGCATCAATATGAATTTTCACGTTTAAATTTAGAAGGCACATTAACCTCTAAACGTAAGTTATTGAAATTAGTAAATGACGGTATTGTGGATGGTTGGAATGACCCGCGTATGCCAACGATTTCAGGTTTACGTCGTCGTGGTTATACACCGGCTTCGTTACGTGAATTCTGTCGTCGTATCGGTGTGACTAAACAAGACAACGTCGTAGAGTATTCTGCACTTGAAGCCTGTATTCGTGACGATTTAAACGAGAATGCACCACGCGCAATGGCGGTGATTGATCCTGTTCGCGTAGTGATTGAAAACTTTGAAGGCGAAGAAACTTTAACGGCGCCAAACCACCCGAATCGTCCTGAATTAGGTGAGCGTCAATTACCGTTTACGAAAGAGCTTTATATTGATCGCGCAGACTTCCGTGAAGAAGCGAACAAACAATATAAACGCTTAGTATTAGGTAAAGAAGTGCGTTTGCGTAACGCTTACGTGATTAAAGCTGAACGTGTAGAAAAAGATGCAAATGGTGAAATCACCACGATTTTCTGTACCTATGATCCGGAAACCTTAGGTAAAAATCCAGCGGACGGTCGCAAAGTAAAAGGGGTTATCCACTGGGTATCTGCAGTGCATAATCACCCAGCGGAGTTCCGTTTATACGAGCGTCTTTTCACCGTACCAAATCCAGGTGCTGCAGAGGAAATCGAAAGCGTGCTAAATCCAACATCCTTAGTGGTGAAACACGGTTTTGTCGAACAAAGCCTCGCAAATGCGGAACCAGAAAAAGGTTACCAATTTGAACGCGAAGGTTATTTCTGTGCGGATAATAAAGACAGCCGCCCAGAGCACTTAGTGTTTAACTTAACCGTAAGCTTAAAAGAAGGCTTCTAATTCTAAACAACAAAGTGCGGTCAAAAATTACGTAAATTTTGACCGCACTTTTTTATTGGTTTCACTATGCAATTTGAATCTCATTTTTGGCAAAAAAAATCGCTCCTTGACATGACAGAATCCGAATGGGAGGCCTTATGTGATGGCTGCGGAAAATGCTGTTATCGGAAATATATTCAAGGGCGGAGAAAGCGTGAAAAACTTTATTACACACGTATTGCTTGCAATCTCTTAGATGTGGAAACAGGGAAGTGTCGTAATTATCCTGAGCGTTTTAAAATCGAAAGTGATTGCACCAAATTAACCAAAAAGAATTTGCCTGATTTTGGATGGTTGCCGAATACCTGTGCCTATCGTTTATTGTATGAAGGTAAACCTTTGCCCGAATGGCATCCCTTAATCAGTGGCGATCCTAATTCAGTGAAAAATGCAGGCATTTTAATTCGAGATGGCGTGCACGAAGAAGATGTTATTGATTGGTTCGAATTTGTGATTGAAACTGAATAAATTTTCACTTATATACTTTTTGAAATTTGTTTTTTGACGTAGGTCACAATTTGCGACATTGACAATTGTATTTCAACTGCGCTTACCTATAATACTTAATAAGTATTATATAGATGTATCAGTCGTTGTATGCAAATGTCCTTATCACTTAAACAATCTGCTGAAAAACTTGGCATTTCGTTTTCCCATTATGATATTGATGGGTATTTAATTGATGCGTCGCCAACCAGTATTGATTATTTTATCGAGCAGTTGCAATTTCCACCGAATATTGGACAAAATCAGCCGTTCCAAGATGTAATATGTGCCTTTGAAAACGAACCCATTCATGATGATTTAACCGCGTTTTCTTCTCCTCCTGATGCTTCTTTGCGTTATCAATTGCTCGACGAGCAAAACCAAATTCAGTTTGAAAAAACAATTCCATATTCAACCGCACTTTCATTGCCTGCTTTGTCTTTTATCTATTATCGTTTAATGCTTTTTGTCTCTCAACAAACGAGAAAATACTATCGGTTGTAAATAATCAAGCTTGCAAAGCATAAAGGAGTATGTCATGACGAAACTAGTCGCGCAATCAGTAATTAATTCATTTTTTGATGGCAAACATGCCGATCCTTTTGCTGTATTAGGCATGCATGAAACTCATAATGGTATTGAGGTTCGCGCTTTATTACCGGATGCAGATAAAGTCGAAGTGATTGATAAAGAAAGTCAATCTATCGTTGTCGTTCTTGAAAAAGTGGATGACCGCGGATTTTTTACTGCGATTGTGCCGGAGATTCGTCATTTCTTGGTCTACCAATTAAAAGTGTATTGGGGGGCAGAAGCCCAAATTATTGAAGATCCGTACCGTTTCCATCCGATGATTAATGATTTAGATCAATGGCTATTAGCAGAAGGTTCGTTACTACGCCCTTATGACGTATTAGGTGCACATTTTACTGAATGTGATGGTGTACCAGGCGTAAATTTCCGTGTATGGGCGCCAAATGCGAAACGCGTTTCATTGGTGGGTGATTTCAACTATTGGGACGGTCGTCGTCATCCGATGCGTTTTCATCCAGCAAGTGGGGTGTGGGAATTATTCTTACCCAAAGCTAGCTTGGGTCAACGTTATAAATTTGAATTGATTGATTGCAATGGCAACCTTCGTTTAAAAGCTGACCCTTATGCATTTAGATCTGAATTACGTCCGGATACCGCATCAGAAATCAGCATGTTACCAGATGTAGTCGAAATGACGGAGCAACGTCGTCAAGCGAATCAACGTAATCAACCCATTTCGATTTACGAAGTACATTTGGGATCATGGCGTCGTAATTTAGAAAATAATTTCTGGCTTGATTATGACCAAATCGCTGATGAACTCATTCCTTATGTCAAACATATGGGCTTTACCCATATTGAGTTTTTACCACTCTCTGAATTTCCATTCGATGGTTCCTGGGGCTACCAACCAATAGGCTTGTATTCGCCGACTAGTCGTTTCGGTACACCAGAAGCCTTTAAACGTTTAGTCGAAAAAGCCCACAAAGCAGGCATAAATGTGATTTTAGACTGGGTACCGGGACATTTCCCAAGTGATACACATGGACTAGTTGCATTCGATGGCACTGCGTTATATGAGTATGCTGACCCGCGTGAGGGCTATCACCAAGACTGGAATACCTTGATTTATAACTATGGTCGTAATGAAGTAAAAAACTTCTTATCCAGCAATGCACTGTATTGGCTAGAGCGCTTTGGTTTAGACGGTATCCGTGTAGATGCAGTAGCGTCAATGATTTACCGTGATTATAGTCGTGCTGAAGGCGAATGGATCCCGAATCAATATGGAGGCCGTGAAAATTTAGAAGCGATTGAATTCTTAAAACACACCAACTGGAAAATCCATTCTGAGATGTCTGGCGCGATTTCCATTGCCGAAGAATCTACTTCTTTTGGTGGTGTAACTCATCCGACAGAAAATGGTGGACTTGGATTTAATTTCAAATGGAACATGGGCTGGATGAACGATACCCTAAGTTATATGAAACTCGATCCGGTTTATCGTCGTTATCATCACGACAAAATGACCTTTGGGATGATCTATCAATACAGCGAAAACTTTGTATTGCCACTTTCTCATGATGAAGTCGTACACGGCAAATGCTCGTTACTCGGCAAAATGCCTGGCGATGCATGGCAAAAATTTGCTAACTTGCGCGCTTACTACGGTTATATGTGGGGCTATCCAGGCAAGAAATTATTATTCATGGGGAATGAATTTGCTCAAGGTCGTGAATGGAATTATGAAGAAAGCTTGGATTGGTTCTTACTTGATGAAAACCATGGTGGCCTATGGCATAAAGGCGTCTTGCAATTAGTTAAAGATTTGAACGGCGTTTATCAAAACAATGCACCACTCTTTGAATTAGACGGTGAACCAGAAGGCTTTGATTGGTTAGTGGTGGACGATGCGGAAAATTCGGTCTTTGCCTTTGAACGTAAGAGCAGTAATGACGAACGCATTATCGTGATCAGTAACTTCACCCCAGTGCCACGTGAAGGCTATCGTATCGGTGTGAATGCCGCGGGTGAATACGAGGAAATTTTGAATACTGACTCAATGTATTATCAAGGTTCAAATGTAGGTAATTTCGGTTCAGTGAAAAGTGAAGCGATCGCCAGTCACGGACGTGACAATTCGATTAGCGTGACCATTCCGCCACTCGCAACGATCTATTTGAAGTACAAAGCATAAGAATAGCGAAGAACACGATGTTTAGTTTTTATAACAATGGTAAATCTTCCCCAATGGGATATTCACAAACGCTGGAAAACGGCCTAAAAATTTCGAATTTTGCGCTGTTTTCTAGTGTGGCGGATGCTATTGAACTTTGCTTGTTCCGTGATGGCAAAGAAAGTCGTTTTGCCATGCGCAGAACCGATGACATTTGGCATGTGGCAATTGAGGGAGTCGAGCTAAATGATGAGTATGCGTTCAGAATTACAGGCAAAAATGACCGCACTTTAGCTAATCCGCAAAAGTTAATGCTTGATCCTTATGCGAAAGCGGTCACTCATAAACCAGATTTAAGTTCACCAGAAGCCCGTTCAATTTTCTTGTTAAATGATGGACGAGATAATGCAGCGGTTGCACCTAAAGGTCGCATGGTGGATGAGAGTTTTGATTGGAATGGGGATTGCAAGCCGTCTATTCCTTGGGCTCAAACCATTGTGTATGAACTGAATGTTAAAGGATTTAGCCAATTAAATTCACGTATTCCAGAAAATATTCGGGGCACTTATGCGGCTTTAGCACACCCTGAAAATATTGCGTATTTTAAATCATTGGGTATTACCAGCCTTGAATTGCTTCCAGTGAATTTCTTTATTGATGAACCGCATTTGCAAGAAAAAGGATTACGTAATTATTGGGGATACAACCCACTAGCCATGTTTGCTTTAGAACCAAGTTACGCATCTGATCAAAAACAGCCTTTGAACGAGTTTAAGAGCATGGTGAAAGCCTTGCATCAAGCTGGTATCGAAGTGATTTTAGATGTGGTGTTTAACCATACGGCTGAATCCGAAAAATCATTTCCGACATTTTGCCAGCGTGGCATTGATGACAAAACCTATTACTGGCAAAACGAACATGGCGACTACATTAACTGGACAGGTTGCGGCAATATGCTCAATCTTGCCAATGATGTCACTCGCAAATGGGTATTAGATTGTTTACGTTACTGGGTAACAGAATGTCATGTAGATGGTTTCCGTTTTGATTTAGCCACGGTACTTGGTCGTGAAACGCCTGATTTCAATCCAAATGCAAAATTGTTTGCGGAAATGGAACAGGATGACGTTCTACAACAAATTAAATTAATTGCAGAGCCTTGGGATATAGGGCATTACGGTTACCAAGTTGGTTATTTCCCAGCCTATTTTTCTCAATGGAATGATCGTTTCCGCGATGATATGTGTCGTTTTTGGTTATGGCAAAGTGGTGAAGTGGGTGCTTTTGCAGAACGTTTTGCTGGCTCGAGCGATATTTTTAAACGAGAAGGACGATTACCACATGGTAGCTTGAACTTTATTACCGCTCATGATGGTTTTACGTTACGAGATTTAGTGAGCTATAACCATAAACACAATGACGCTAACGGTGAAGAGAACCGTGACGGACGCAATGAAAATTATAGCTACAATCATGGCATAGAAGGTTCTCAACTGGATTTATCTGATGAATGGCAAAGTGCGGTCGAAAATAACCGTGTTTTATCAGAAAAAGGCTTGTTAGGCTCTTTATTACTGGCAAATGGTGTCCCCATGCTGCTTGCTGGGGATGAGTTCGGCAACAGCCAATATGGCAATAACAACGCCTATTGCCAAGATAACGAAATTACGTGGTTAAAGTGGAATGATTTTAACCAAACCTTATTTGACTTTACCAAGCAAACCATTGCATTACGAAAAAAAATTCAAAGTTTGCAACAGGAGGCTTGGTGGTCGGATGAAAATGTCGAGTGGTTGAATACTGGGGGAAACCCGATGACACTAGACGATTGGCATAATCGGGAAAGCAAAGCCCTACAAGTTATGTTGGACGGCAAATATCTTTTCTTAATTAATGCAAAAACTGAACCGCAATCTTTTTATTTGCCAAATGGTAAATGGAAAAAGATTGCCGAAACTGAAAATAGCGTGATTCAACAATGTGATGTGAGCGGTATAGCATTTGAAGTGTTGGAACATATGGATGATGAAAACGATGGAGTTTGTTATGAAAAGTGATCTTAATAAATATGAATTAGTTAAAGATACTTTAGTGCTTATTTTGGCTGGTGGTCGTGGTTCTCGCTTACATGAATTAACCGATAAACGTGCTAAACCTGCGTTATATTTTGGTGGTAATCGTCGCATTATTGATTTTGCGCTTTCCAACTGTATTAACTCAGGCCTGAATCGTATCGGTGTTGTAACCCAGTATGCCGCTCACTCTTTATTACGCCATTTACAAACAGGTTGGTCATTCTTACCGCAAGAGCGTGGTGAATTCGTAGATATGTTGCCTGCCCGTCAACAAATTGATGATTCTACGTGGTACCGTGGTACAGCGGATGCGGTATATCAAAATATGGCAATTATCCGTAATCACTATCGCCCAAAATACATTTTGATTCTTGCAGGCGACCATATTTATAAACAAGATTACAGTGTCATGTTGATGGATCACGTCAGAAGTGGAGCAAAATGTACAGTAGGTTGTATTGAGGTGCCACGTTCTGAAGCCAGTGAATTTGGTGTCATGGCAGTAAACGAAAATCTTAAAGTGAAAGCCTTCGTGGAGAAACCAAAAGATCCACCAGCAATGGTTGGTAAACCAGACATTTCATTAGCGTCTATGGGAATTTATGTCTTTGATGCAGAATATCTATATAAAATGCTTGATAGAGAAGTAAACACACCTTGCACATCCCATGACTTTGGTAAAGATGTCTTGCCAAAATGCTTAGAAGAAGGCGTGCTTTATGCGCATCCATTCAGCCGTTCTTGTATGGGACGTAATACCGAAGGTGAAATTTACTGGCGTGATGTAGGGACACTTGATAGTTTCTGGCAATCGAATATCGACTTGGTTTCAGAACATCCGCAATTAGATATTTACGATCAAAGCTGGCCAATTCGTGGTAATCCAGTACAGGCTTATCCATCTAAGTTCTTCTATAAAAATGCAAATGTCAAACCGGTAGATAACTCGCTTATTGGTGGCGGCTGCGTGATTACTGATGCATCTATTAGCAATTCAGTTTTATTTGATAGAATTAAAATTAATGAAGAGTCTTCTGTTGATCACTGCGTTGTCTTACCACAAGTACAAATCGGTAAAAATTGTATATTGAAAGATTGTATTATTGATCGTCATTGTATTATTCCAGATGGTATGGAAATCGGTGTAGATAAAGCCTTAGACAGTAGACGTTTTCGTGTAAGTTCTACCGGTAAAGTTGTATTAGTTACGCCAACAATGCTAAAAAAATTGCAAGGTGAAGAAATTACGGATGAAAAACATTTGGACTAAAGTGCGGTCAATTTTGACAGTATTTTAAGTGAACTAAAAAGATTGTGCTGTTATCAATGACAGCACAATCTTAAGTATAAAAGGAAAATTATGAGAGTTTTACATGTTTGCTCGGAGCTGTATCCCTTATTAAAAACCGGTGGACTCGCTGATGTTTTAGGGGCGCTACCTTTTGCCCAAAAAGAAATAGGTATTGATACACGCATTTTATTGCCTGCTTATCCAAAAATTTCAGCTGGTATTGAGAATACTCATGTCGTCACTGAATTTGATAATTTTGCAGGTCATGTTGTATTACGTTATGGTGAATACAATGGTGTAGGAATTTATCTGATTGATGCCCCATATCTCTATTGGCGAGAAGGGAATCCTTATCATGATACAGGTTATAACGATTATGCCGATAACTATAAGCGTTTTGCTTTACTAGGCTGGGTGGGCGCTGAACTTGCGACAGGCTTAGACAGTTGGTGGCGAGCAGAGGTGGTTCATGCTCATGATTGGCATGCAGGTTTAGTGGCAGCTTATCTCTTTAATAAAGGTCGTCCTGCAAAATCAGTATTTACTATTCATAATCTTGCTTATCAAGGACAATTTGCACATCACCATTTACATGAAATTGGCTTACCAGAAGGGATGTTTCATGTTAATGGTTTAGAGTTATTTGGCCAAATTTCATATTTGAAAGCTGGCCTCTATTATTCTGATATGGTAACAGCTGTGAGTCCTACTTATGCGAAAGAAATCACCACACCAGACTTTGCTTATGGCTTACAAGGCTTATTAACAGGCTTACGTGAAGCAGGTAAGCTGGTGGGGATTTTAAATGGCGTAGATCAAGAAATTTGGCATCCAAGTTGTGATGCTTATATTCAGCATCACTACAAATTGAAATCCATTGCGGGCAAGAAGAAAAATAAAACAGATTTACAAGCTTATTTCAATTTACCACAACAACCTGATGCACTTTTATTTGTGATGGTAACGCGCTTAACAGAACAAAAAGGCGTGGATTTATTGATTGCGACAGCGGATGAAATTGTTAAACAAGGTGGTCAATTAACCATTCTCGGTTCAGGTGCGAAATATTTGGAAGAGGGAATTTGCCAATTGGCACAACGTTATCCTGAAAATATCGCAGTAAAAATTGGCTATGATGAAGCGCTTTCACATTTAATGGTTGCCGGTGGTGATGTGATTTTAGTGCCAAGCCGTTTTGAACCTTGTGGATTAACCCAATTATATGGCTTGCAATATGGCACATTGCCGCTTGTTCGTGCGACGGGAGGATTAGCTGATACCGTGACGAACAGTACAAGTGAAACCATTAAAGAGCGTACTGCAACAGGTTTTGTATTTCAAAAAGCCGAAGCAGATGATTTACGAAGTACTATCCAACATGCCTTTGCCTTGTGGCAAAAACAACGTGTTTGGGCAATGGTTCGTAATAACGCCATGGCACAGGACTTTAGTTGGAAAAATGCGGCCGCTCAATATGAGCAACTTTATTTAAGCATTTTAGACTCATAATTCAATGGATTGACTCCCTCTTCAAAATAATCGCCTTTGAATAGGGGGTTTTTATTGTTTTTTTCGTAAAAAAGCTTAAAATTTGTGCGATTTTTTTATTGAGGTTTTACTTTCTATGATCATGGACAATTTTGATTCGCCATTTCTTTACAACCGGCCAAGTCTTGATGTTGAAGACGTAAAAAAAGCAATTGTTTATAAATTAATTTTCTTAATTGGTCGTTCACCAAAAGAGGCGAGTCAACGTGACTGGCTAAATGCGACACTTTATGCTGTACGTGATTTAGTGACTGAAGGTTGGATTACCACCGCTCGTCAATCTCGTGCAGAAGAAACCCGTCGTGTTTATTACCTTTCTATGGAATTTTTAATTGGCCGTACACTTTCTAATGCGATGATTGCGGAAGGTGTTTATGACGTGGCGGAAAAAGCTCTGGCTGAATTGAATGTTGATTTGGAAGAGATTATTGAAAAAGAAGTGGATCCAGGTTTAGGTAACGGGGGATTAGGTCGCCTTGCTGCTTGCTTTATGGATTCACTGGCAACATTAGCCATTCCTGCGATGGGTTACGGTATTCGTTATGAATACGGTATGTTCCGTCAAAAAATTGAAAATGGTCAACAAGTTGAACGTCCCGATGATTGGTTAGAAAAAGGTGCGCCTTGGGAATTTATGCGTCCATCAAAACGTTTTAGCATTGATTTTGGTGGTCATATCTATTTTGAAGATAAAAAATGTATTTGGAATCCGGCTGAAAAAGTGACCGCACTTGCATACGATCAAATGATTCCAGGTTACAAAAATGATTCAGCCTCAACCTTACGTTTATGGTCTGCCCATGGTGGAGAGTTATTTGATTTAGAAGAATTTAACCGTGGTGACCACCTAGCAGCTGTGGCAACGCGTTCTGCTAACCAAAATCTATCCCGCGTACTTTATCCGGATGATTCTACTTGGAATGGCCGTGAGTTGCGTTTACGTCAAGAGTACTTTTTAGTATCAGCTTCTTTACAAGATATTCTCCGTCGTCATTTAAGAACACACGGTACATTGGATAATCTTGCTGACAAAGTGGCGATTCACTTGAATGATACCCACCCAGCATTAGCTATTCCTGAATTGATGCGCATTTTAATCGATTTACACGGTTACTCATGGCAACACGCTTGGGATGTGACTCGTCGTATTTTCTCTTACACTTGCCATACTTTAATGTCAGAAGCATTGGAAACCTGGCCGGTAGAAATGATGGCGAAAATCTTACCGCGTCACTTACAAATGATTTTTGAAATCAATGATCATTTCCTTGAATATGTGAAAACGTATGTCACGACTGATATGGATTTTATCCGTCGCGTTTCACTTATCGAAGAAGGATATCAACGTAAAGTGCGTATGGGATGGTTGTCTGTTGTGGGTTCGCATAAAGTGAACGGTGTTGCTGCAATTCACTCAGATCTTATGGTGACATCAACCTTTGCTGATTTTGCTCGTATCTATCCAGAACGTTTCACCAATGTAACAAACGGTGTGACACCGCGTCGTTGGCTTGCCGTAGCGAACCCGAAATTAGCGGCTTTATTTGATCAATATATTGGTTCTGAATGGCGTTGCGATTTAAGCCAAATTGAAAAACTTAAAGCGTTTGCAGATAAAGGTGAATTTAAGCGTGCTGTTGCAGATATTAAATACGATAACAAAGTGAAATTAGCACAATATGTGAAGAAAACACTTGATATCGATTTAGATCCACATGCTTTATTTGACGTACAAGTAAAACGTATTCACGAATACAAACGTCAAATGCTTAATGTGTTACACATTATTGCACGTTATAACGAAATGCTTGCTCATCCAGAAAAAGATTGGCAGCCACGTGTGTTCATTCTAGCGGGTAAAGCAGCTTCAGCTTACTATGCAGCAAAACAAACCATTCGTTTAATTAACGATGTCGCGAATGTTATCAATAATGATGAACGCTTAAAAGGTCGTTTAAAAGTTGTCTTTATCCCGAACTACAGCGTAAGTCTTGCACAATTAATCATTCCAGCGGCAGATATTTCTGAGCAAATCTCTCTTGCAGGAACAGAAGCATCAGGTACCAGTAACATGAAGTTTGCCTTAAATGGTGCGTTAACATTGGGTACGCTTGATGGTGCGAACGTTGAGATTTTAGATAATGTTGGTGAAGATCACATCTTTATCTTTGGTAATACGGTTGAACAAGTGGAAGCATTACGTCGCGAAGGTTATCGTCCGTTTGATTATTATCAAAATGACGAGCAATTACGTGAAGTTATTGACCAAATCATTCGTGGTGATTTCTCGCCGGAAGAACCGAACCGTTATCACTCTCTAATTCAAGGTTTACAGTACCACGATTATTACCAATCTTTTGCTGATTTCCGCAGTTATGTGGAAGCGCAAAAAGCGGTAGATAAAAAATATCAAGATCGTGATGTATGGATAGCTAGTACCATTCAAAATATGGTGAACATGGGCTTCTTCTCATCAGACCGTACAATTCTTGAATATGCGAAAAATATCTGGAAAATTGAACCGTTAAAACTCGAGAAGTAAGTTCTTTTCCACTCATAGAAAACCCTGTCGGATTATTTCCACAGGGTTTCTTTTTATGCTAAAATCCACCGTCAAATTTATTGTTCATTCAGATTAGGAAAAAGTATGAAAGTTTTAGAAGGTGCGGTAGCTGCGCCAAATGCTAAAATCGCAGTGGTGATTGCTCGTTTTAACAGTTTTATTAATGAAAGTTTATTAGAAGGTGCGGTAGATGCATTAAAACGTATCGGCCAAGTGAAAGATGAGAATATCACTATCGTTCGTGCACCAGGTGCGTATGAACTTCCATTAGTAGCACGTCGTTTAGCTGAAAGCAAAAAATTTGATGCAATCGTCGCATTAGGTACTGTGATCCGTGGTGGTACAGCTCACTTTGAATATGTAGCGGGTGAAGCAAGTAGCGGTTTAGGTCAAGTAGCAATGCAAGCTGAAATTCCAGTGGCATTTGGTGTTTTAACGACTGAAAACATTGAACAAGCTATCGAGCGCGCTGGCACCAAAGCAGGTAACAAAGGTGCAGAAGCAGCATTAACGGCACTTGAAATGGTGAACCTTTTACAACAAATTGATGCGGCATAATTCCAATGACAGATAAAAAAGAACCTGTAAAAAAAGTATCGCCACGTCGTAGAGCGAGAGAATGTGCCGTTCAAGCATTATATTCTTGGGCGCTCTCTGGTAATGCGCCAGAACAAGTGGAACTCACGTTCGTTGTGGATCAAGATTTAAAAGGTGTGGATAAACCTTATTTTAGCCGCCTTTTCCGTCAAACCGTTGCGAATGTAGAAGCCGTTGATTTTTCAATGAGCCATTATTTAGATCGCGCGTTGGATGAATTAGATCCGATTGAAAGAGCGATTTTACGCTTAGCGGTTTATGAACTTCAATTTGAGCCAGATGTGCCGTATAAAGTGGCGATTAACGAGGCAATTGAAGTGGCGAAAGTATTTGGTGCAGATGAAAGCCATAAATACATTAACGGTGTATTGGATAAAGTCGCTCCTGCATTAGGTCGCAAATAATTATTCAAATGTAGGGTAGACAAATGTCTGCCCTTTGTTTTTTGGTGCGCAGATAAAATGAGTACGGGTGAATTTGATCTTATAGGGCGATATTTCTCAATACAAAAAGGCAATCAACACTTTGTTGATTTCAGTATTGGGGATGATTGTGCGATCACTCATATTCCAGAAGGCTATCAGCTTGCGATCACCACCGATACAATGGTCGAAGGCACGCATTTTTTATCTTCCATTTCTCCCCAAGATTTAGCGTATAAAGCTATCGCGACAAATCTAAGTGATTTAGCTGCTATGGGGGCGAAACCCACTTGGATTTCTCTTGCACTCACATTACCTAAAGTTGATGAAAACTGGCTGAGCCACTTTAGTCAAAGTCTGTTTGATACATTAAATCAATATGATGTAACATTAATTGGTGGCGATACAACGAAAGGTCCACTTTCTATAACCATTACGGCACAAGGTTTCGTACCAAAAGGAAAGGCTTTATTTCGACATAACGCGAAGGTTGGTGATTTAATTTATGTATCAGGCACGTTAGGTGATAGTGCGGCAGGTTTAAATTGGATCTTACAAGGTAAAAGTGCGGTCGATTTTGATATTGAATTTTTAGTAAAACGCCATTTTCATCCGATGCCACGCGTTGAATTAGGTCAAGCATTAGTGGATGTCGCGCATTCATGCATTGATATTTCAGATGGTCTTGTCGCTGATTTAGGGCATATTTTAACGAGAAGCCAATGTTCAGCGGAGATTGAATTATCTACCTTGCCTTTATCCACACCAGTCAAAAAAACATATCACTTAGAAAAGGCAGAAGCGTTTGCATTAAGTGGCGGGGAAGATTATGAGCTTTGCTTTACGGTTCCTGCAAATAAAAAGGCCGAGATTGAAAAGTTGTCTCAATTATTAAATGTACCTTGTACTTGTATCGGGAAAATCGTTCCGCAAAATAACAATCAGATGACTTTTTTAAAAGATGGGCGCGTAATCAATTATCGAGCGCCGTCAGGTTTTGATCATTTTAAGGATAAATAATGAATAGTTCACCACTTGATAGAGTCAGCTTAAAAAATCCAGTTCATTTACTTGCATTAGGTTTTGGTTCAGGATTAATTCGTCCAGCACCGGGCACATGGGGAAGTTTAGCTGGAACGATTTTAGGTTCAGCATTATTAGCTTGCCTTGGGCTAAAAATCTTCTTAATTTTGACCGCACTTTGCTTTGTACTTGGCTGTTATCTATGTCAAAAAACTGCAGATGATATGGGGGTTCATGATCACGGTTCCATTGTTTGGGATGAATTTGTTGGGGTATTTATCGTATTAGTGGCGATTCCAAGCTCATCGTTACCTTGGATTGTGATTGCCTTTGTATTGTTTCGTTTCTTCGATATCTTAAAACCTTATCCCATCCGTTATTTTGACCAAAAACTGGAAAGCGGTTTTGGGATTATGGTGGATGATGTTTTAGCAGCAATCTATGCGGTTATCGTGATTGCGATACTACGTATTATAGGCTTGCCATGCTAAATTTGATGATTATTCATCTTGTTGGCTTGCTTTCGCCTGGCCCTGATTTTTTCTATGTCAGTCGAGTTTCAGCGATGAGTTCTCGTCGAGAAGCCATTGGTGGCGTGATTGGGATTACCATTGGGGTATTAATCTGGGCGACGGCTGCTGTTTTAGGGCTCGCCATTATTTTTGCCAGCATGCCAATTATTCAAGGCATTGTGATGATGCTTGGTGGAGCCTATTTAGTTTATCTCGGCATTAAAATGGCAAAAGTAAAAAACAATGCGGTTTTTGATGAAAAGCAGAATGCAAATGTGCCAAATCAATCAACCTTAACGAGCATTATGAAAGGCTTATTAGTCAATTTATCTAATGCTAAAGTGGTGATTTATTTCAGCAGTGTGATGTCATTGGTTCTAGTGAATATTACCGAAACATCACAAATTTTGACCGCACTTGCCGTGATTACCGTAGAAACCTTTTTATATTTCTACGTCATTTCGGTGCTTTTCTCTCGTTCTGTTGCAAAACAGTTTTATAGCCAATATAGTCGCTATATTGATAATGCAGCAGGGCTGATTTTTATTTTCTTCGGAATCTATTTAATTTATAGTGGCGTTCAACACGCTTTAATTTGATAAAAAAGGACAAAACATGACATTAAAAATTGCGATCGCCGGTGCTGGCGGAAGAATGGGGCGTCAATTAATTCAAGCCGTACATAATGCAGAAGGAACAGAATTAGGTGCGGCTTTTGAACGTAAGGGTTCCTCTTTAGTCGGTGCAGATGCCGGTGAGCTTGCGGGTATTGGTGCATTAGGTATCAAAGTATCAGATGATTTAAATGCAGAAAAAGACAACTTTGATTTGCTGATTGATTTCACGCGTCCGGAAGGCACGCTTGAGCATATCGCATTTTGTGTCGCTAATAATAAAAAGATGGTAATTGGTACCACAGGTTTTGATGATGTAGGTAAAGCCGCAATTCAAGCCGCATCAGAAAAAATCGCCATTGTATTTGCCTCAAATTTCAGCGTAGGGGTGAATTTGGTGTTTAAACTATTAGAAAAAGCTGCCAAAGTGATGGGCGATTATTGTGATATTGAAATCATTGAAGCACACCACCGCCATAAAGTGGATGCACCATCGGGTACCGCACTTTCTATGGGCGAACACATTGCGAAAACCCTAGGTCGTGATTTGAAAACGCATGGCGTATTTTGTCGCGAAGGCATTACAGGCGAACGCAAACGTGATGAAATTGGTTTCTCTACCATTCGTGCCTCTGATGTCGTGGGTGAACATAGTGTATGGTTTGCGGATATTGGTGAGCGCGTTGAAATTGCTCACAAAGCATCAAGCCGTATGACCTTTGCCAATGGTGCAGTTCGTGCAGGTAAATGGTTAGAAAAACAATCTCACGGATTGTTTGATATGACAGACGTGTTGGATTTGAATAATTTATAAAGAGTAGATAGGATTTTTTAATTCACTTATTAAATAACGATCCGTACATGTTATGTGTGGATCGTTATGTTTTTGCATGATGAATCTTTGATTTAGACAGGAAAAAGATGAAGAGTATTTTCTCCTTACTTATTGCTTTTTTAGCTATTTATTTGGGTATATCTATAGCGATTATAGTTGGTGGAATTGTTTTAGAGGCACCCAATATAAACTACAGGTTTATCTTTGAAGACACTTTTAAACCTTCAGTATTTATATTTTTTGTAATTATATTTTTTAGTTATTTACTGGCACCTAAAAAATAGTAAAATTGCATACGGGCAGAGTTCGTTAAGTTTTAATGAATTACAGTTCCAATTCAATATCACTTTCCACCCGACAACAACACAGTAGAATCTCATCGGGTTGAATAAAGGCAAGGGGCGCTTCGGCGTAAGATACCTTGCCTTTTTTGATCTTCACGCGGCAAGAACCACAATAACCTGAACGACATTGATATTCATGGTGAATTTGATGTTGTTCTAAAAAGTTAAGCAGAGAAGTTTGGTTATCGAAATCTAAGGTGATTTTGCGCTGAATAAGATGAATTTTCATGAAACAAAATAAAACAAAATTTTGCTCATTATAGAAGAAAGAGAAGTAAAACTCACGGCTCTTTTGTTGTAATATAGCGAGCTAATATTCATCATAAGGGAAGAACATGCAAACCTTTCTAAAATTAACGTTAATTTCAACCGCGCTTTTATTAACGGCTTGTAGCACCATTTCAAAAGAGCCGGTTAAGCATATTGATATGTATGTAAAGCCTTATTACGATGCCAGAGATGGGCGACTTGAACAGATTAATGTGAACAAAGATATTGATGCGTTATTACTGAAAAATACACAAAAAGATTTTGAAAGTGCGGTCAATATTATTGAGAAAAAAGTGGATTTTGTTTCTCCGATGACAATGTTTGCACTTTCTGCTCGTGCTTATGATTTTGGCTTGCGTGATGAAGCGGTAAAATGGTTTTATCGTGGGCAAAACCGTTTAATCACCGCGTTATATGTGTTGGATTTAGATAAATTAACCGTATCGAATAACACGGCATTTGGGCAATTAGTCGGGCAACATGTTAATCCCTATGCGTTCTGTGATTTGAATAAGCAACACAAGGCATCGCAAGATGCGATTGACTGGGCGAAAAATCACCCATATCAGACTGTATTTTTACCTCAATTACCAAGCAAACATCCAGATAGAAAACAGGCATTAAAAGAAGCAGAGGCAAAACTTGATGCGCGCCTAGTTGAGCAAGACCGCTATTTTGCTAATCCTGAAAATAAAGCAAAATGGGAGAAAGAACGCCAAGATAACTTGGTGAATGAGCGATTTTGTTGGTGATTTTAAAAAAATTTAAAAATCTTAAGGTTGCTTAAGATTTCATTAAGATTTGTTGTGTTTAATAAGCATCAACAAGGCGGCAATGAGGATAATCCTTCGCTTTGAAACATGATTAATTTATGCTTAATTCTATTTAGGAGAACATGATGAAAAAATTTGCTTTAGCGACTCTTTTAGCTTTATCTACTTCAGTGGCATTTGCTGGTTTTAATGGCAACACTGCACAAGGTGGCTTCCAAGGTGGTGATCAAGGTCAACAACTTACTGTTAAACAAGCATTATCTGCGAAAGATAATTCTATGATTACCTTAGTAGGTAACATCACTCAACAAATTGATGGTGATGAATATCTTTTTACCGATGGTACAGACCAAATCAAATTGGAAATTAAAAACCGTGTTTGGAATGGTTTAAATGTGGGACCTCAGGATAAAATCCGCGTTTACGGTAAATTAGATAATGACGCTTTTGAAAAAGCAGAGCTTGAAGTCATTAGCGTTGAAAAAGCGCAATAATTCATATAATTTGAAGTGGTGGGCAAAAGCCCGCCATTTTTTCGTTTTAAGAAAAGTGCGGTCAATATTATGCGAGTTTTATTAGTAGAAGACGATCCTCTCATCGGCAATGGTCTGCAAATTGGTTTAACGAAATCAGGCTTTATTGTAGATTGGTTTACTGATGGGCAAAGTGGATTAAACGCCTTAATCGGCGCGCCTTATGATGCAGTGGTATTGGATTTAACCCTGCCTAAACTAGATGGTTTGGAGGTATTAAAACAATGGCGTTCAAATAATCAAGATGTGCCAGTGTTGATCTTAACTGCACGTGATACATTGGATGAACGCATTAAAGGCATTCAACAAGGTGCGGATGATTATCTTTGCAAACCCTTTGCCTTGGCTGAAGTGGTGGTGCGATTGCAAGCATTAATTCGTCGTCGTTATGGGCAAGTTAAACCACAGATTGAGCATGGCAATGTCAAACTCGATCCTGCACAGCGTAAGGCTTGGTTGAATGAGGATGAAATTACATTAACTGGACGTGAATATAAATTACTCGAGCTTTTTATGCTGAATAAAGAACGAGTGCTTTCACGTGCGACTATTGAAGAAAAACTGTCAAATTGGGATGAAGAATTAAGTAGCGGTGCATTGGACGTACATATTTATAATTTACGTCAAAAGCTGGGTAAACAATTTATTCGTACTGTACATGGTGTAGGCTATGCTTTAGGACAAGTTAATGAAAAATAAACGACTGAGTTTCCGTCTCTTAATCGGTTTAAGTTTGACCGCACTTTGTGTGTGGTGCGTTGCCACGGCTGTTGCTTGGACGGTTGTTAAAAAAGAAGTCAAAGATGTGTTTAATGCACAACAAGTACTTTTTGCCGAGCGTTTGGCAGCTTCTGATTTGAAAAATGTATTATTGGGCGAAAATGCGAACTTTCCACGTGGTGGATTTAAATCACAGAAACGTCATTACGATAATGATGCGTTAGCCTTTGCCATATTTTCTAACAAAGGTGAAAGATTATTAACCGATGGTGATAATGGCGATAAATTTATTTTTCAAAATAAAACTGGTTTTAGTAAAGCGCATATTTTAGATGATGACGATGAATGGTTGATTTATTGGCAACCTGTTGGTAATGGTGAATTGGTGATCGCCGTAGGTCAAGAGTTAGAATATCGTGAAGAGTTAGTCAATAAAATGGTCTTCAGCCAAACAGGGATTTGGTTTGCTGGATTACCAATACTATTATTGGTCGCGTTTATTGTGATTTATCGTGCATTAAAACCGATTAATCGATTGAGTCGAAACGTACAAGCTCGCCGACCAGGTGATGTATCGTTATTAGAAGATGATGATGTGCCGACAGAGATTCTACCGTTAGTTCAAAATTTAAATCAATTTTTTACGCGTACTGGTGAGCAGTTGGAACGGGAGAGACGTTTTGTTTCCGATGCCGCACATGAATTACGCAGTCCATTAGCGGCATTACGTATTCAAACAGAAGTCGCACAGTTGGCTGGCGATGATGCACAAACACGTGAAACGGCTTTAGCGCATTTAACCCAAGGTATCGACCGAGCAACTCAATTAATCGAACAGCTTCTTACGCTTTCCCGATTAGATAATCTTAAAGAATTAAATCGTCAGGAACCGATTCGTTGGTCAGAAATGATAACTTCACTTATCGGTGAGTTATATTTCAGTGCGCAGCAACGCCAAATCGAATTGCAGTTTGATCATCAAGGAGAACCCGCCGTTAAGCAAGGACAGCCATTATTACTTGCACAAATGCTACGAAATTTATTGGATAATGCCATTAAATACTGTCCGCAAGGTACTCAGGTACGTTTGATTTTGCAGCCGCGTAAGATTCTTATCGAAGATAATGGCGGTGGTGTTGACCCAGAAGAATTAGCAAAATTAGGGCAGCGTTTTTATCGTCCGGCAGGACAAAATGAAAAGGGAAGTGGGCTTGGATTGTCTATTGTGGCAAGAATCGCAGAATTGCACCATTACCGTTTCCGCCTGGAAAATATTGAAGATAACGGACACACTCAAGGTTTGCGAGCTATCATTGAGTTATAAAAAAGGGCGTTTAATACGCCCTTTTTGTTAAAACATTCCACCAATTAATTCCAATCGACCTTTTTCAACTTTAATTTCTTTGGCAAATTTCTTAATGAGCATTTGTTTCATATCACTTTCATCTAAGGTGTAAACCGGCATCTGACTTAATAAGGCTGCTACACCATCGCTTAATAGCGGCATAACATCTTGGAGTTGCTCCATGGCACTATTAGGTTCGCCAGACCAGCGTAAAATTCGCAGATTTTTTAAATAGAGTGCACCTTCTTGTGCGTTATACTCTGGAACGGCATCAAAGGTTAAATGCAATTTAGCTGGGTAGGTTTTACCAGATAAACGAATAAGCGTATCAACCAAACCGCTCATTTCAACACGATTACTTTCAGTTTGCCCGATTTGAGTCACCAAATCTTTCAATGCGTAATCGACAGAAAATAATCCAGGGATACCGAGCTTGTCACTAATCGTGCCTTTTTCGCTTAAATACTGGTTAATTTGTTGCTCGCCAATACTGAATGGAGAGGCTTGCACGGATAGCGTGCAGAAACCTAATATCAGTACGGCGAGTACTTTTTTCAAAAAATGCATATTTTTCTCCTTGATTGAAAAAGAATAAAAATTTTGTAGAATGTATCGCTTATCTTTTCACTATACAATAAAAATTTAAGTAGAGATTATGACTTCGTCATTTAAAGAGCATGTGCAGAAGCTTCTTGAAAAACACCGTGGGGAACGTGTTTTCCAATTTGAATATTTAGGGAAACATTATTGGTTAAAACAACCCGAGCAATTAAAAGGGATATGGTTATTATTAAAACCGCATCCAAAGCAACATTTTAAAGAAGAATGTGAGATTCTTCAGCACCTGAATAATATTGGTGCACCAATACCTAAATTATGTGATTTCGGTGATGATTATTTAGTATTGGAAGATGCAGGGCCAACATTGAACATCTGGCTTAATGATGAAACGTTGTCTTGGACAGAAAAATCACATATTTTGCATTTAGCGATGGAGATATTGATTAATCTTCATCAACAAGGCATTATTCATGGTCGTCCAGCCATACGAGATATTGCATGGAGAGATGGTCAGATTAGTTTTATGGACTTTGAATCCCATTCAAAAAGCCATAATGAACATTGGTTGATTACACGTGATATGCTAGCATTTTTATACAGTTTGTGTCGTGTGAAAGGCTTAGATGATGAAAAGCTTAATGAATTATTTGATTATTATAAATCTCACTGTCCAACGATTTATTGGGCTGATATGTTGTCATATATGAGAAGATTTCGCTGGCTTTATTATCTTTTACTTCCGTTTAAACCAATTGCTCGAACGGATTTATTGGCCGTTTATCGGTTATTTGAACATTTAACAAAGGAAAATCTATGAAAAAATTATTTTTAGTGGCTGTATTAAGTGCTTTGGTAAGCGCTTGTTCTGTGGGTGTTGGCGCTGGTGGCGGCAGTAATGGTGTGGGCGTTGGTGTAGGTCTTGGAACTGGCTTTGGATTCTAACTCTCACTTTAAGATAAAGCAAAGTGCGGTCAAAAATCTTAGGTTTTCAAGAAAATTAGCAGAAACCGCTTGATCTTTTGATTTAGAACACTATAATACACCCCATATTTCGGACGCGGGGTGGAGCAGCTTGGTAGCTCGTCGGGCTCATAACCCGAAGGCCGTCGGTTCAAATCCGGCCCCCGCAACCAATAACAAGTTCAGTAAAAAGAACCCCAAGTTTGGGGTTTTTTTGTACGAGAAATTTAGAAACTGGGCTTAGGTTCATTGAGGAACCTAACCCTTTTTTTATGTCTGAATTTTAAGATTAGGAGCAAAAATTGGCAACATTAGAACAAAGATTGCAAGAGATGCTTCAAGGTGCAGTAGAAGACTTAGGCTGCGAACTTTGGGGGATTGAATGCCAACGTGCAGGTCGTTTTATGACCGTACGTTTATTCATTGATAAAGACGGTGGCGTAGGCGTTGATGATTGTGCTGATGTAAGTCGTCAAGTGAGCGCGATTTTAGACGTGGAAGATCCAATTGCGGATAAATATAACCTCGAAGTGTCATCACCAGGTCTTGATCGTCCACTATTTACGCTTGAACAATTCCAACGTTATGTGGGCGAGGATATCGCTGTGCATTTACGTATTCCTGTTTTAGATCGTCGTAAATGGCAAGGTAAATTGGAAAAAATTGAAAATGACATGTTGACACTTATTGTTGATGGTCAGGAACAAGTTCTTATTTTTGGCAACATTCAAAAAGCCAATGTAATCGCAAAATTTTAAAGGAGAAAAAGGAAAATGAGTAAAGAGATTTTGTTAGCTGCTGAAGCAGTATCTAACGAGAAGTTATTACCACGTGAAAAGATTTTTGAAGCGTTAGAGAGTGCGATTGCACTTTCAACGAAGAAGAAATATGACTATGAAACCGATATTCGCGTGTCTATCAACCCTAAAACGGGTGAATTTGATACATTCCGTCGTTGGTTGGTGGTTGATGAAGTTAAAGTGCCAACAAAAGAAATGACATTAGAAGCGGCACAATTTGAAGATCCGAATGTTCAACTTGGTGATTATGTTGAAGACCAAATTGAGTCTATCGCATTTGACCGTATTGCAATGCAAACTGCTCGCCAAGTAATCAGCACTAAAATCCGTGAAGCAGAACGTGCAAAAGTGGTTGAGCAATTCCGTTCTGAAGAAGGTAAGATTGTTACGGGTACGGTGAAAAAAGTAAATCGTGAAAGCATCATTTTAGATTTAGGCAATAAAGCAGAAGCCGTGATTATGCGTGAAGATATGCTTCCTCGTGAAAACTTCCGTCCAGGTGATCGTGTTCGTGGTGTGCTTTATAAAGTGAATCCAGAAAGCAAAACTGCACAACTATTTGTGACTCGTGCAAAACCTGAAATGTTAATCGAGTTATTCCGTATTGAAGTACCAGAAATCGGTGAAGAAATGCTTGAAATCCGTGGTGCGGCACGTGATCCAGGTTCTCGCGCGAAAATTGCGGTGAAATCTAATGATAAACGTATTGACCCAGTTGGTGCATGTGTGGGTATGCGTGGTGCACGTGTTCAAGCGATTACCAACGAGTTAGGTGGCGAACGTGTGGATATCGTACTTTGGGATGACAATCCAGCACAATATGTGATCAATGCAATGGCACCAGCTGATGTGACTTCAATTATCGTAGATGAAGATAATCACTCAATGGATATAGCTGTTAATGCTGACAACTTAGCACAAGCAATTGGTCGTAACGGTCAAAACGTACGTTTAGCGACACAATTAACCGGTTGGACATTAAATGTCATGACTACCGAACAATTAAATGAGAAACATCAAGCAGAAGATACTAAAGTATTAAATTTATTCATGGATAAATTAGGTCTTGATGAAGAGTTTGCTCAAATCTTAGTAGATGAAGGTTTTACTTCATTAGAAGAAGTGGCTTATGTTCCTGTGAGCGAACTGAGTGCAATTGATGGTTTAGAAGATGAAGATCTTATCGAAGAATTACAAGGTCGCGCAAAAGATGCCATTACTGCAGCTGCTGCAGCTGAAGAAGAAGCCTTGAAAAAAGCGAATATTGAAGATCGTTTATTAAATCTTGAAGGGATGAATCGTCACATTGCCTTTAAATTAGCTGAAAAACAAATTACTACGCTTGAAGAACTTGCTGAGCAAGGTGTAGATGATTTAGCTGATATCGAAGAATTAACCGCAGAGCAAGCCGCTGACTTTATTATGGCTGCGCGTAATATTTGCTGGTTTAGCGAAGAGTAAGGAGTTTAATAATGACTGAAGATGTAAAAAATGCGGATGCGAATGCACCGAAAAAACTAAGTATTCAACGCAGAACAAAAACAACCGTAAGCAGTACAACAGCTGGCGGTAAAGCAAAAGCGGTACAAGTTGAAGTTCGTAAAAAACGCACTGTGCCAACAGATGCTGCGCGAAAAGCCGCTGAGGCAGAAAAATTAAAAGCACAGCAAGAAGCAGAGAAGAAAGCGGCAGAAGAAAAAGCACGTTTAGCTGCTGAAAAAGCTGCAGCAGAAAAAGCGAAAGCTGAAAAAGCGAAGGTTGAAGCAGAAAAGGCAGCGAAACCAGCACAAAGTGCGGTTGAAAATAAACCTAAATCTGTTGATCCAGAAAAAGAAAAACGTAAAGCGGAAGAAGCAGAACTTCGTCGCAAAGCGGAAGAGCTGGCTCGCCAAAAGGCAGAAGAGCAAGCACGTAAAGCAGCTGAGGATGCTAAACGTTATGCTGAAGCGGATACGTCAAGCAATGAAAGCGCATCAGAAGATTATACTGATTACAATTTAAGCTCTCGTTATGCTTTAGAAGCGGAAGACGAAGAAGAACGCCGTAATGAAAATCGCGGTCGCGGCAAAAATAAAGTCGCTAAAGCGAAAAAAGAACGCGATGACGTGAAAGGCGGCAATAAAAATGAGCGCGAATCTAACCGTAAAAATCAAAAAGACGGTAAATTCGGTAAAGGTAAAAATGGTAAGAAAGGTGCAGCATTACAACAAGCCTTCACAAAACCTGTTCAGGTTGTGAAACAAGATGTTGTTATTGGTGAAACCATTACCGTTGCAGAATTAGCAAACAAAATGGCAACCAAAGCGACTGAAATCATCAAAGCAATGATGAAGATGGGCGAAATGGTAACCATTAACCAAGTGCTTGACCAAGAAACGGCACAATTAGTGGCTGAAGAATTAGGTCACAAAGTGATTCTTCGTAATGAGAATGAACTTGAAGAAGAAGTATTAGGCGATCGTGATGTTAACGCAGAAAAAGTGACTCGAGCACCAGTTGTAACGATTATGGGTCACGTTGACCATGGTAAAACCTCATTACTTGACTATATTCGTAAAGCGAAGGTGGCAGCAGGTGAGGCGGGTGGTATTACTCAGCACATCGGTGCATACCACGTAGAAATGGATGACGGCAAAATGATCACCTTCTTAGATACACCAGGACACGCCGCATTTACCTCAATGCGTGCACGTGGTGCGAAAGCAACGGATATCGTAGTTCTTGTGGTTGCGGCAGATGATGGTGTGATGCCTCAAACTATTGAAGCGATTCAACACGCGAAAGCAGCGGGTGCGCCTTTAGTGGTTGCAGTGAACAAAATTGATAAACCAGAAGCAAATCCAGACCGAGTAGAACAAGAATTACTTCAACACGAAGTGATTTCTGAGAAATTCGGTGGTGATGTGCAATTCGTTCCTGTTTCTGCGAAGAAAGGTACCGGTGTTGATGACTTATTAGATGCCATCCTACTTCAATCAGAAGTACTTGAATTAACAGCTGTAAAAGACGGCATGGCAAGCGGTGTAGTGATTGAATCTTACCTTGATAAAGGTCGTGGTCCGGTTGCAACCATTCTTGTTCAATCTGGTACCTTACGTAAAGGTGATATCGTACTTTGCGGTTTTGAATATGGTCGTGTTCGTGCAATGCGCGATGAAAACGGTAAAGAAATCGATGAAGCCGGTCCATCTATTCCTGTTGAGGTGTTAGGTCTTTCAGGCGTGCCAGCAGCGGGTGATGAAGCAACTGTAGTACGTGATGAGAAAAAAGCACGTGAAGTAGCATTACACCGTCAAGGTAAGTTCCGTGAAGTGAAACTTGCTCGTCAGCAAAAAGCGAAACTTGAAAATATGTTTAGCAATATGACTGAAGGTGATGTGGCTGAACTGAACATCATTGTGAAAGCGGACGTTCAGGGTTCTGTGGAAGCGATTATTCAATCGTTACAAGATCTTTCTACTGACGAAGTGAAAGTGAAAGTTGTGGGCTCTGGTGTAGGTGGTATTTCTGAAACTGATGCAACCTTAGCAGCTGCTTCGAATGCGATTATGGTCGGCTTCAACGTACGTGCGGATGCTTCTGCTCGTCGTATTATCGAAGCAGAAAACATTGACCTTCGTTATTACTCCATCATTTATGAACTATTAAATGATGTGAAAGCCGCGATGAGTGGTATGCTACAACCAGAATTCAAACAAGAAATCATCGGCTTGGCTGAAGTGCGTGATGTGTTTAAACATCCGAAATTTGGTGCAATCGCGGGTTGTATGGTGACTGAAGGTGTAGTAAAACGTAACAATCCAATCCGCGTATTACGTGACAACGTGGTAATCTTTGAAGGTGAATTGGAATCTCTCCGTCGCTTTAAAGATGACGTTGCTGAAGTCCGTAATGGTATGGAATGTGGTATCGGCGTTAAAAACTACAATGACGTAAAAGTCGGCGACCAAATCGAGGTGTTTGAAGTCGTTGAAATTAAACGTTCAATCTAATCGATAAAAAGAGCGGTCAAAATTCAACGTATTTTTGACCGCTTTTTAATAAGAGAAATATTATGGCAAGAGAATTTAAACGCAGCGATCGTGTTGCACAAGAATTACAAAAAGAAATCGCCATCATTTTACAGCGTGAAGTGAAAGATCCCCGTATTGGCATGGTAACCGTGTCTGATGTGGAGGTATCAAGCGATTTAGCTTATGCAAAAGTGTTTGTC
This sequence comes from Haemophilus sp. HMSC61B11, assembly GCF_001838615.1. Taxonomy (NCBI): domain Bacteria; kingdom Pseudomonadati; phylum Pseudomonadota; class Gammaproteobacteria; order Pasteurellales; family Pasteurellaceae; genus Haemophilus; species Haemophilus sp. HMSC61B11. Next base: position 59,634 of record NZ_KV837971.1, on the reverse strand, counting down.
ACATTTTTGTTTGATCATGATGAAGTAGCGATCGCACAAGGCATGAAAGGGTTAGAAAAAGCAGCACCTTATATCCGTTCATTAGTGGGTAAAGCGATGCGCTTACGCATTGTGCCGGAAATTCGTTTCTTCTACGATCAATCCTTAGTTGAAGGGATGCGTATGTCTAATTTAGTGACAAACGTGGTACGTGAAGACGAGAAAAAACACGTTGAGGAAAATGACTAATGTCGAGACCTCGTAAACGTGGGCGTGATATTGATGGCGTATTTTTATTAGATAAGCCACAAGGCATGTCATCGAATGACATTATGCAAAAAGTTAAACGCCTATTCCAAGCGAATAAAGCAGGGCATACCGGTGCGCTCGATCCATTGGCAACCGGTATGCTGCCTATTTGTTTAGGTGAAGCGACAAAGTTTTCCCAATTCTTATTAGATGCAGATAAACGCTATGTGGTTACAGCAAAACTAGGTGAGCGTACGGATACCTCGGATGCTGAAGGACAAGTGGTAGAAACTCGTTCTGTCAATGTGGAAACATCACAAATTTTGACCGCACTTGAACAATTCCGTGGTGATATTTTGCAAGTGCCGACTATGTTTTCTGCGTTAAAGCACAATGGAAAACCATTATATGAGTATGCTCGCGCAGGCATTACGGTAGAACGTGAGGCCCGTCCTATCACGATTTTTGAACTAAACTTTATCGAGTATCAAGCACCTTTTTTAACTTTAGAAGTGCATTGTTCGAAAGGAACCTATATTCGTACATTAGTGGATGATTTAGGTGAAGTGTTAGGTTGTGGTGCTCATGTGACCGTGTTACGTCGAACTGCAGTGGCCGATTACCCAACAGAAAAGATGATGACATGGGATGCTTTGCAGACGCTTGCAGAGCAAGATGATCTTGCTCAACTCGATCAACATCTTTTACCGACAGATACAGCGGTCAGTAAACTACCCGCATTACAGCTAAATGCCGAGCAAAGTAAAGGTATCTGCTTTGGACAACGAGTCAAATTTGCTAATGAAGCCAAGTTACATGGTCAAGTGCGGTTGTTTTCTGATAAGAATATCTTTTTAGGCGTGGCACTTATCGATGATAACAATGTAATTCGTCCGCAACGTTTGATTACACAATCTCTCTAACCATTTGCCTTTCTGTTTTAATTCCAGTAATCTCACCTGTAACCTTTTAATTGCAATCAATGTAAATAAGATATTACAGGTGAATTATGGATGTCCTTAACCATTTACGTCAGGAAATTGATGCGCTCGATCGTGAACTGATTCAACTTTTTGCTAAACGCCTCGAACTGGTAAGCCAGGTAGGAGAGGTTAAGCATGAAAAAGGTTTACCAATTTATGCGCCAGAACGTGAATTAGCAATGCTACAAGCGCGCCGAGAAGAGGCGGCGAAAGCGGGAATCTCTCCACAACTTATCGAAGATGTGCTTCGTCGTTTCATGCGTGAATCGTATTCCAATGAAAATCAGTTTGGTTTTAAAACCCTGAATCCAGCCATTAACAAAATTGTTATTGTCGGCGGTTACGGAAAAATGGGGCAATTACTTGCCCGCTATTTGCGCGCTTCTGGTTATCCTATTTCTATTTTAGATCTGGATGATTGGGATGTGGCAGAACGCATTTTAACGAATGCAGATGTTGTCATTGTTTCCGTGCCAATTGATCACACGTTAGAAACCATAGAACGTTTAAAACCCTATTTAACGGAAAATATGCTACTGGCGGATCTCACCTCCGTGAAACGTGCTCCATTAGCTAAAATGTTAGAGGTGCATAAAGGGGCGGTAGTTGGATTGCATCCAATGTTTGGCCCTGATATTGCGAGCATGGCAAAACAAGTGGTTGTGTGTTGTGATGGGCGCTTTAGTGAGTGTTATGAATGGTTACTGGAGCAAATTCAAATCTGGGGTGCAAAAATTTACCAAATTGATGCAGCTGAGCATGATCACAATATGACGTACATTCAAGCATTACGTCACTTTTCTACCTTTGCGAATGGTCTGCATCTTTCTAAACAGCCCGTCAATTTAAGCAATTTATTGGCGCTATCTTCCCCGATTTATCGTTTGGAATTAGCTATGATTGGTCGTCTATTTGCTCAAGATGCGGCACTTTATGCAGATATTATTATGGATAAGCCAGAAAATTTAGATGTGATTGAAAGTTTGAAACAAACCTATGAAGAAGCGTTACAATTCTTTGAAAAAGGCGATCGTCAAGGATTTATTGATGCTTTCCATCAAGTGAGAGAATGGTTTGGGGAATATTCTGATCAATTCTTGCAAGAAAGTCGTCAGTTATTACAACAAGCTCACGATTTACGTCACGTATAAAGTAAAAAGTGCGGTTGATTTTCACCGCACTTTTTCTTTTTACTTATTGTCTTGCCAAACGTAAATTTTGTGGAATTTCCTCAAAGTTCGAACGGAATGGATTAATGTCCAATCCACCACGGCGCGTATAACGCGCATAGACGGTGAGTTTTTCTGGTTTGGCGTAATGCATCAAGTCACAGAAAATACGCTCGACACACTGCTCGTGAAACTCATTATGTTGACGGAAAGACACTATGTAGCGGAGAAGTTTTTCGCGATCGATTTGCTTACCCACATAATGAATTTGCACGGTTCCCCAATCCGGCTGACTGGTGATAAGACAGTTAGATTTCAATAAATGGCTTACTAAGGTTTCTTCCACCACGTTATTGGACGTACAATCTTGCAAAATGTCTGCATCAAATTCGTAGCTGTGGATTTCGATATCCTGATCATCAATGCAATCGCCCGGTAAAGTATCAATACTTTGTCCTTGATAATGGGATAAAGGATGCAAACGTACTTTGACCTCGCCTTGAGCACAAGCACTTAGATCTTCACGCATAGTGCGTTCTACGCTAGCAAAATCAGCAAATTTACTTTGGTTAAAGCTATTTAAGTAGAGTTTAAAGCTTTTCGATTCAATTAAATTTTCACTGCGATAATCAATTTCCACATCGGCAATAGCTACTTGTGGCAAACCTTTTGGATTTAACCAAGAAATTTCGTAGGCTGTCCAAATATCCGCCCCTTCGGAAAATGGCTGTTGTTCAGTTATGCCTAAGCCATCACGATTGAGTTTTCGAGGCACGGGTTGTAACAAAGTGCGGTCATAATTCGCAGCATATTCTGTTGCTTGACCGAGTTTTAAAGATTGAAGGCTTTTATCTTGATAGTTCATTTGTTTTCCTGAATGACGAAAGCGTTATAAAAAATTCCACGACACATTCGAGACTAATCGACATTGGTCGCATTTAAAGTAAATTACATCAAATAGTGGTGCGTCTAATGTCCAATCGCCACCACATTGCGGGCAACAGCGTTGTTGTTCCGATTCTAAAGAATGTCCACCGACACGGTATAAATAATAATAGGTCGGTATGCCACTTTCTTTTTCGATTTCAGTAGCAAGGTAGCGTCCATGTTTACAGAGCGTGCTATTAATCTCGGAGATTTCGTTTAATGCTTCTTTTTCTAAAGCTGAACCATTCATTTGCAACTGATCGCAAGCCTGCCAATTTTCCTGCCATTTAATCAAATCTTGGCTTAAGTGCGGTTGATTTTTTAGCTGTTTATAAAGTGGAATTGGGGAGAAATCATCTCCGCTATGCAATGGCGAGCAAGATTGCAAATGTGTGGTATAAAGCATCTGCCATGCAGGATGGCTGCATTCTGCGGTGCTGTCTGCATTTAAATCATCGGCAATAATTTGAAAACCCTGAAAATTTAGACCGCACTTTTCAGCATTTTCCATCGCCAGATTTACAGTTTGGTTATTATTCTCGGGTAAAAGGCTATCTTGCTCAGGGCAAATAACGCGCATTGCAAAACCTTGTTCGCTGTCTTCCTCCATCAAATAAAGCGGGATTTCACGGCCGATAATTTGTCCGTTATAACGCCATTGGTCGATGACGGCATTGAGCAAACGGCTTTGTTGCCCAATATCATTTTCTAAGGCGGTCAATTTAAAAAAAGGTTCGATCAGATACATAATTACAGATTGTGTAAGATTTCTTCGATTTGTTTTAAACCGTTTAAACGGGTTGCAGTTAAGCGAGAGGCAATACCAAGCTCATCAAAAAATTGACGAATATTAAATTGTTGTAATTGGTTTCGGGTTTGGCCGTTGATGTTTTGTAACAACAACCATAACAGACCATTCATAATACGTGCCTCGCTGTAAGCTTGAAATTGAAACGTATCATCATTTTGTGGAATAGCCTTAAACCAAAGTCCCGCTTCACAGCCTTGAATTGATCGCATTTGAGTTAATTCATCTGGAGAGGGAGGAGAGATATGCTTACCGGTTTGAATAATAAAACGGTAGCGATCTTCCCAATTTTTTGCCTGTTTAATGTTTTCTAGCATGTTAATAACTCTAAGGATTTATCTAATGCCGCAAAAAAAGCTTCCACATCTTGTGGGCTGTTATAAGGCGCAAAAGAAAGTCTTAATGTGGTACGTTCACCAAGACGGGCTAAGTAAGGTTGGGCACAATGTTCACCAACACGCAATGCAATTTTTTGTTCGCTTAAGAGGGTAGCAAGATCAGATGCTGCAATACCATCAAAGACAAAACAAACTACTGAACTCGGTTGCGGTGAATTGAATAAACGACAATTCGGATAGTTTTTTAACCGCACTTTACTTTGCTCGGCAAGCTCAATGGCATGAGTTTCGGCGGCCTGAAAATCCCATTTTTTGAGCCGATCTAGCACTGCACCAAAGCCAATCACGCCCGCAATATTTGGTGTGCCGGCTTCTAGTCGATAAGGCAAATCGGCAAAAGTAATACATTCATGGGATACGCGCTCAATCATTTTTCCACCGTAAAAAAGCGGTTGTAGCAGGGAAAGTGAGCTTAATTTTCCGCTTAATACGCCAATGCCGTTTGGCCCATAAATTTTATGTGCAGAAAAGGCAATAAAATCCGCATCTAATGCTTGTAAATCAATTTGTATATGGCTAATAGCCTGAGCGGCATCCACTAAAACGAGCGCATTGCTATGTTGACGGATTACTCGAATTAAATGTTGGATATGTTGTTCTGTTCCCGTTACGTTGGAAACAAAATTGAGCGCCACTAATTTGGTTTTCTCATTTAAGGCTGCAATTAAGGCATTTTCATCAATTAACCAATTATCCAAAATAGGCAATACTTGAATTTTTGCCCCGCATTTTTTCGCTGTCTCATGCCACGTAACAAAATTAGCATGATGGTCTGCTTGGCTAATTAAAATCTCGTCATCTGTATGCAAAGAGGGGAGTAAACCATTAGCGACTAAATTAATGCTATGCGTCGTTCCTAAAGTCCAAATCACTGCTTTTTCATCTTCTGCATTAATTAAGGTTTTAACTAAGTGACGGGCATTTTCATATTGTGCTGTTTGTGCGGCTTCATACTGACTACGATGCACGGAGCCTGCCGATTGATAAAAAGTACTTGTTGCATCAATTAGTGCTTGAGGTTTTAATGCTGTTGCCGCATTATCCAAATAAACCACGGCATTTGACGATTTAAAATAAGGAAATTCATTTTTAAATGATTGATAATCAAAAGCCATGTTGACCTCCATGTTTGCCTGCTTTGTTCTGTTTTCGCCATTCATAAGGGGCAATAGGGTTGGAATCTCGCCATAAGCCAATTTTTTGTTGTTGGGCAAAATCTTGTGCCTGAAAGTAGAGTGGATTTTTAACATATTGCGGATAAACCCACGCCATGCCGTTTTTTACCATTTCTAAGTTGATGTTTTGTTCTTGCAGGTAAACCGTTGCCAAAATACGTTGGTAACGATCGTAACCAGAAACGGACAACGTCACATTTTGTTTGAAAACCAGTTGTGAAAGATATTGTTTGGCTTTCTTTCCAAATGGTTGGCCTTTTTCCGGTGCATCAATTTCTTGTAATCGCACTTTGAGTTGTTTTTTAGTGGGTAAAAGGCAAGTTAAGGTGTCGCCATCGCTGACACCTACAACCCAACATGCCATTTGGCGTTCAGTAGCGACTGAAAATTGCGTCCAAAGTGCGGTCAAAATTAGGGCTAAAAATAAGAAAGCATTTTTAATCATTTGGAATTTCTTTGATCTATATCGCAATATTTAACTAAAAAGAGAGGGTAATTCTAACAAAAAAAGCGTAAAATAAATTTGAATTATTGTTAAATAAGTTGAAAGAGGAAATATGTTACTCCAAAAAGGCGTTCAACTTGTTCGCTCGCTCGTGATTTTATACATTATATTGCTACTCGGCAATTTGATTTCGCAGTATGTGCCTGTTGGAATTCCTGGCAGCATCTGGGGATTGTTAATACTTTTTATTGGATTAACCACTCGTATCATTCGTTTAGAATGGATTTATTTGGGTTCTAGTTTGTTAATTCGGTATATGGCAGTACTTTTTGTGCCAGTGAGTGTAGGCATTATCAAATATTATGATTTACTTGTTTCTCAATGGAAAATTTTACTCATTCCAAATATTCTCAGTACTTTTCTGACGCTCTTTATTATCGCATTTTGGGGTAATTATTTGTTTTACAAGCAATCTTTTGCTCATAAACGTCAGAAAGTATTAGAGAAACGTAATTTTCAGGCAGACTAAGGTTTTATTATGCAGTATGCAATTTATCTTTATACTGGTTTAACGATTTTTGGATTTTGGCTCGCATTACAAATTAGTAAACGTTGGAAGTCCATGATTTTCAATACTTTCGTACTTACTGTATCCATTCTCGTTTTTATCTTAGAGGTAGGAGGTATTCCTTATGATAATTATATGACAGGAAATGCGCCGATTAATAATTTATTAGGGTTGAGTATTGTTGCACTAGCGTTACCGTTGTATGAACAACTTCGTCAAATTGCCAAACAGTGGAAAATTATCCTTTCAGTCGTCATATTGGCTTCGATATTCTCAATGTTTACAGGGGCTATTTTTGCTATTATTTTAGGCGCAAGTCCTGAAATGGTAGCAACAGTATTACCAAAATCGATTACTACCCCTATTGCGATGGAAGTGTCTTCGCATTTAGGCGGTATTCCCGCCGTGACTGCGGTAGGTGTGGTCGTTGCCGGTTTACAAGGCTCCGTTTTTGGTTATCTCATCTTGAAAAAAGTTGGGATTAAACAACAAGAAGCAGTGGGTTTGTCTGTTGGTGCGGTTTCTCACGCATTAGGTACGGTAAGTTGTATGGAAGCCGATCCAAAAGCGGGTAGTTATAGTTCGATTTCTTTGGTACTTTGCGGTATTATGAGTTCTATTTTAGCGCCCTTAGTATTCTATGTTATTCGTTTATTTTTATGAGAACCCAATTAGCTGATTTTTGGACTGAACGTTTCCTTCCTGATCCGCCTCGCGAAAAAGATCACCGACCTCCCTTTCGTCGTGATCGCGGACGGATTTTACATTCTGCCGCTTTCCGTTGTTTACAAGCCAAAACACAGATTCATGCTGTGGGAGAAAATGATTTTTATCGCACTCGTTTAACCCATTCCCTTGAAGTGGCACAAATCGGTAGCAGCCTTGTTTCCCAATTAAAATTTGCGGAAAGTTATGTTGCTATTTCAGACCAGCTTCATATTGAAAAAAGTGAATTACAGAAACAACTCAAACCTTTATTACCAAGTAATGATTTAATTGAAAGTTTGTGCTTTGCGCATGATATTGGCCATCCACCATTTGGTCATGGTGGGGAAGTGGCCCTCAATTATATGATGCGGAATCATGGCGGCTTTGAAGGCAATGCGCAGACATTTCGTATCATTACTAAACTTGAGCCTTATACTGAAACAGCAGGGATGAATTTAACGCGTCGTGCTATTTTAGGCGTGGTGAAATATCCGAATATTTTAGACTTATCTTCCCCTCAATATGTCCAGTTGCCGCATACTGAAAGCGCTGATCCGCGTTATGTCAAAATTAGTGATTGGAAACCAGGAAAAGGGTTATTCCGTGATGACGTCACAATGTTTGATTGGCTGTTGCAAAATCTTTCTGAAAATGACCGCACTTTATTTGGTTCATTTCAAAAAGTGCGGTCAAATCCTGTCGAGTTTTTAAAAACACAATTTAAATCGTTAGATTGTAGCATTATGGAGTTGGCAGACGATATTGCCTATGGCGTACATGATTTAGAAGATGCGATTGTGACCGGTGTAGTAAATCAACATCAATGGCAAGAAGCCTTAGATGAACTTAAAACGATTCCTTCGGATTGGCTGGCAAAAAATATAGAGCAAGTCAGCCAACGATTGTTCTCCAATCATCATTTTGAACGTAAAAATGCCATTGGTGCATTAGTGAATTTCTTTATTACTCATGTACGTTGGAAAGTCACCGGCAATTTTGATGAACCTTTGTTACGTTATAACGCAGAACTACCGCAAGATGTGATTGCTGCATTAAATGTGTTCAAAAAATTTGTGTGGAAATACGTGATTCGCCATGTAGAAACGCAACGTATTGAATATAAAGGACAACGTATTCTCACAGAAATGTTCCAGATTTTTGAGTCTGATCCAGAACGTTTATTGCCAACGAATACCGCTAATCGCTGGAGAAATGCACCAGAACAGGGCAAAAAACGCATTATTTGTGATTATATTGCGGGCATGTCAGATGCCTATGCCTTAAAGGTTTATCACCAGCTTTAAAGTTCGGTTATTTTTATTGATATTTTGAATTTATAGGACAATTTTGTGGCATTAATTAGTTTAACTAACGCTTATCTTTCTTTTAGTGATCATCCTTTACTTGATCACGCCGAATTGCATATTGAACCCAATGAGCGCGTGTGTTTGGTGGGGCGTAACGGGGCAGGTAAATCGACTTTATTAAAAATTATTGCACAGCAAGTCACCATGGATGACGGTAAAGTGCAGTATGAAAAAGATTTAGTGGTTTCACGTTTAGAACAAGACCCGCCTCGCCACGCTGAAGGGAATGTATTTGATTATGTGGCGGAAGGGATTGAGCATTTAGCGGATTTGTTAAAGGAATATCACCATATTTCGCAAGAGTTGACACAAAATTATAGCGAGCAAATTCTTAATCAACTGGCGCAAGTACAAGCCAAATTAGAGCATGCCAACGGCTGGCAGTTTGAAAATAAAATCAATGAAGTCCTGCAAAAGCTCGAGTTAAATCCCGATACTAAATTAGCCGATTTATCGGGTGGTTGGTTGCGTAAAGCCGCTCTTGCTCGTGCGTTGGTGTGTAATCCTGATGTCTTGTTATTAGATGAACCGACCAACCATTTGGATGTAGATGCAATCGAATGGTTAGAAAACTTCTTATTAGAATTTAGCGGAAGTATTGTATTTATTTCCCACGACCGTTCTTTTATCCGCAAAATGGCGACCCGTATTGTCGATTTGGACCGCGGTAAACTGGTGTCCTATCCGGGCAACTATGATTTATATCTTACGACCAAGGAAGAGAATTTGCGTGTTGAAGCGTTGCAAAATGAATTATTTGATAAACGTTTAGCGCAAGAAGAAGTGTGGATTCGTCAAGGTATTAAAGCTCGCCGTACGCGTAATGAGGGACGAGTGCGCGCCTTAAAAGCGATGCGTGAAGAACGTCGCCAACGTCGTGAAGTGATGGGTACCGCCAAGTTACAATTAGATAACTCGAGTCGCTCTGGCAAAATAGTATTTGAAATGGAAGATGTGAACTATGAAATTGAAGGCAAACAACTTCTCAAAGATTTCAGTACGACCATTTTACGTGGCGATAAAATTGCATTGGTTGGCCCAAATGGTTGCGGAAAAACCACATTTATTAAACTTTTATTAGGTGAAATTAAGCCAACGAGTGGTCGCATTCATTGCGGTACAAAATTAGATATCGCTTATTTTGACCAATATCGTGCTGATCTTGATCCAGAAAAAACGGTAATGGATAACGTTGCTGATGGAAAGCAGGATATTGAGGTTAATGGTGTAAAACGTCATGTGTTGGGCTATTTGCAGGATTTCTTATTTCCACCAAAACGCGCCATGACACCTGTCAAAGCCCTTTCTGGTGGTGAACGTAATCGCTTGTTATTGGCTAAATTATTACTGAAACCGAATAATCTACTGATTCTCGATGAACCAACCAATGACTTGGATGTAGAAACCTTAGAATTATTGGAAGAAATCCTCACGGATTATCAAGGCACCTTGTTGATTGTCAGCCATGATCGTCAGTTTATTGATAACGTTGCGACGGAGTGTTATTTCTTTGAAGGCGACGGTGTATTGAATAAATACGTGGGCGGTTTCTTTGATGCAAAAGGACAACAAGCCAATTACTTTGCCATGAAAGCAGAGCAAGAAGCTCAAAAAGTCAAAAAAGAAACACCAAAAGCACAGGAAAGTGCGGTTAAAAATGACGTTGTTTCTCAAAAGCCAAAATCCGTTAAACTGTCTTACAAAGAACAACGTGAGTTAGAACAACTTCCACAGCTATTGGAAGAATTCGAAGAGAAAATTACCGCACTTCAAGCTGAAATTGGTGACCCTCACTTTTTCCAACAAGCCCATGATGTAACGGATGCAAAGCTAAAAGAATTAGCGGATACGGAAGCAGAACTTGAAACTGCATTTATGCGATGGGAAGAACTTGAAGAGAAAAAGACCCAAGCTGAAGCAAAATAGGGTATAGGTAAAAAGAAACCGAGCTAAATAGCTCGGTTTTTTATTAAATATTACTGATAAAAATTACCAAAATAATTACAGGTACCACAAATTTGACATAGTTAAACCAAATTGTGGTGAAGAGCGAATTTGGTGTCGGTGATAGTTCTTTTTTCGCATCGTCTTTTAACACAAAACCAACGAAAATAGCACAACCAAGTGCGGTCAACATAAAGAGAATATTGCCGCTGACGAAATCGAAGGCATCGAAAATGCTTTTACCGAAGATAGTGAAATCTTTCCAAAGGTTATCACCTAGAATAGAGGGTATATTACCTAATAAGAAAATCCCCATCAAGGTAACAAAAATCGCTTTACCACGGCGCATTCTGAGTTTTTCTTGTAATGCGGTGATGATGACTTCATAAATGGTAATTGATGTAGTTAATGCCGCAATAAGCAATAAGCCGAAGAAGACGATAGCAAAGAATTTACCTGCCCATAAGTGTGAGAATACAATTGGTAAACTTTGGAAAACCAAGGTTGGTCCTGCGTTAGGTTCAATGCCGAATGTGAATAATGACGGGAAGATCATAAAACCACATAACACAGCAATAATGGTATTGGTAAAACCTGTAATAACGGCTGTATGAATAAGGTTTTCTTCCTTATTTAAATAGCTGGAGAGGGTAATTAATACACCGAAGCCAAGGCTTAATGCGAAGAACACTTGACCTAATACGAAAATGAATAATTTAGGTGTGATTTTGCTGAAATCTGGTTTTAAGTAGAAAGTCACACCTTCCATTGCACCCGGTAAGGTAAGATTACGAATTACCATGCCAATTAGGAAAATAAAGAGCAATGGCATTAAGTATTTTACGGAACGTTCAATCCCGCCGATGATACCTTTTGCCAAAATAATGTAATTCACCGCCACGAACAAGAAGGTGTAAAGCATGATTTCCCATGGGCTGTTGCTGATGTGTAAATCGTAGAAATCTTTGGCCACTTCTTTTGTAATTGGGGCGCTAATATCAAGGGTGTTATTCATCAGACTAATGATATAAGACATCACCCAACCACCTAATACCATGTAATAAGCCATGATACCAAATGCGCCAAGAAGCCCCATGTAACCAAGAATCTTCCAATATTTGGAGATGTTTTTACCTTTATCCTGGATTTTGTCGCCAAAGGCATCAATGGAATTCACACGCAAACGGCGACCAATAACGTTTTCCACTAAAATCATTGGGATACCAATGACAATCATCGCGATACAAAAAAGGAGTACGTAGGCACCGCCGCCATTTTCACCCACTAAATAAGGAAAGCGCCAAGTGGCTCCAAAGCCAACTGTCGCGCCCGCAACGGTGAGCACATAAGTTAGTCGGCTAGACCACGTTTGGCGAGATTGAGTGTTTGTAGTCATAATATATTCCGTTTGCTTTTATTCGTTTAATATTCTGTTTTTTCTTTGTATTCGCAGAGATCTTCAATAATGCAAGCCCCACAGCGAGGTTTCCGCGCGGTACAAGTATAGCGCCCATGTAAAATAAGCCAGTGATGTACATCCACTTTAAATTCTTTTGGCACAACTTTGAGCAGTTTTTCTTCCACTTTTACCACATCTTTGCCAGGGGCAAAGTTTGTGCGGTTGCATACGCGAAAAATATGCGTATCCACTGCAATAGTTGGATGACCGAAAGCGGTATTTAACACGACATTTGCCGTTTTTCTGCCGACCCCCGCAAGGGCTTCTAACGCTTCTCGATTTTCGGGTACTTCACCGTTGTGCTTTTCAACTAAATCACGGCAGGTTTTAATGATGTTTTCTGCTTTACTGTTATAAAGCCCGATGGTTTTAATATATTCTTTTAAATCCTCTAAGCCGAGATCTAAAATAGCTTGTGGGGTATTTGCCACAGGGAATAATTTTGCTGTCGCTTTATTCACGCCTTTATCGGTGGCTTGGGCTGACAAAATCACAGCAATGAGTAATTCGAAAGGCGAATTATACTCTAATTCCGTGGTGGGATGCGGGTTTTGCTCCCGAAGTCGAGTGAGAATTTCAATTCGTTTAGCTTGGTTCATTTTTTCATATCAATTCGGTTTTTAATCGCCAGTAGGATGCCTAATCCAATAAACGCACCTGGCGGAAGAATAAAGAGTAAAAAGCTGCTGTCAGCGTGATAAATATGTAATGTCAGGAATTTTGCCCCTTGACCGAATAGGTTTTCAATGCCTTCAAAAAGGGTACCTTGGCCTAAGATTTCACGTAGCGCACCTAATACGGTGATACTTAATGCCATGCCTAATCCCATCGAAAAACCATCCCAGGCAGCATGTGCAATGCTATTTTTAGATGCAAAGGCCTCGGCTCGACCGATGACGATACAGTTAGTCACGATTAAAGGAATAAAAATCCCAAGTGCTTGATAGAGTGTATAGGTATAAGCATTCATCAATAATTGCACCACGGTTACGGTGGTGGCAATAATCATCACATAAATCGGAATACGGATTTCATGAGGGATTTGCTTACGAAAGAGCGATACAACGGTGTTTGTACAGGTTAAAACCAACATAGTCGCCAAACCTAAACCTAATGCATTTGTTGCAGTACTTGAAACAGCCAACAGCGGACAAAGCCCCAATAATTGCACGAGGGTAGAGTTGTTTTTCCATACGCCTTGAATAAAGATTTCTTTCCAAACAGAAGGCGTTTGCGTTATTTCTTCTGAATTTTCAACCGCACTTTGCTCATCAAGTGCGGTCGTTTTTTCGGTTAAATCAGTCATAATAAATATCCTATTGCGCGTATTTTTTTGCCATCTCGTTGAGTAATGCCTCATTTTCAAGTATCACGAGAGCAGAGCGTTTTACTTGATTCACAATCGCGCGCGGCGTAATCGTTGCGCCAGAAAATTGGTCGAATTTACCGCCATCTTTTTTGACCGCCCAATCTTTTAGGCTTTCAGGTACGATAACTTGGTTTGTAAAACTTAAAATCCAGTCAGAAATGCGAAGTTCGATTTTATCGCCTAATCCAGGGGTTTCATGATGTTCGATGACACGCACACCTAAAACTTCACCTTTTGGTGTAATACCCACCAATAAACGGATATTCCCTGAATAACCATCAGGTGCCGTTGTTTCATAAGCATAGGCAGTTGGTACATGATCTTTAATAGCAAAATAGAGTTTTTGAATGCCTTTGAGTTTATCTTGCTCGGGCGTTTCTACGCTTTCAAGCAAGTTATTATTAAAATAATCTTGAGGAATGACTTGGAGTAATAACGCTTTTTGTTGTTCAGCCATGGCTTCATCAATTTTATCTTTTGTCAGCATATAAATGCCAGCAGAAACAGCGGTACATACAAGCGCAATAAAACCTAATAACAAACCAAAACGGGAGGTGACTTTAAAAATACCCATTATTTTCTCCCTTTTGCAAAGTGCCCCGCTACGCGAGGACGAGTGTAGTAGTCGATAAGTGGCACACAAATATTACTTAATAAAATCGCAAATGCCACGCCGTCAGGGTAGTTTCCAAAGTAACGAATGAGGTAAACCAATAATCCGACCAAGGAACCAAATACAAGCTTGCCGCGAGGTGTAATAGACGCTGTGACAGGGTCAGTCGCAATAAAGAACGCGCCAAACATCATCGCGCCGCTAAAGAGTTGGCTAATCATACTTAAATGATGATGGCCTGACATCGCAGTGATTGTTGCTAAGGTCACAAAGGTCACGAGCATTGAAACAGGAATTTGCCAGTGAATTTTTTTCTTTAAGATTAATATAATTCCACCAAGCATGAATGCCAGATTGACTTGCCACCAACCTTCAGCAAAGTCAGTCCCGTTTTGTAATAAAATCGGTAATTTTACAAAATCATGAAATACGCTTTCATCGCCTTGATGTAAGTTATAGAAGATTTTTGCACTGTCTAATGGTGTCGCTTGTGTAATTCCATCAATGGAATGGACGAGTTGACTTAAGCTAAAACCGTCAGTGGTTAAGCCAGTGAAAATTAAAGAAAGAGAGTCCGCAAATGTTGGGGGTTCATTCAATAATGAAATAGGTGGCATCCAACTTGTCATTTGTAGTGGGAAAGAAATCAATAGCACCACATAACCCACCATAGCTGGATTAAATGGGTTTTGTCCCAAGCCACCATAAACATGTTTACCTAGAATAACAGCGGAAAGCGTACCGATTAAAATCACCCAATAAGGTGCATAAGGCGGAATCGCCATCGCTAAAATTAAGGCGGTAAGCACCACGCTAAAATCTGAAATATAGACTAGGTTGGGCTTATTGCGCAATTTGGTCACAATAAACTCAAGCAATAATGCGAAAGAAATAGCCAAAGCGGATTGCACCAAAACACCCATTCCAAAATAATAAATCTGTGTGAGCAGAGCAGGCAGCATGGCTGCAATCACCCATAACATAATACGGGCGGTTAATTTGCCTGAATGAGTATGAGGCGAACTCACCATTTTCTTAAACATAATCTTTTCCTGCGTTATTCAGTTTCTTTGACAGCTTCAGCAGCCGCTTTTTTTGCTTTAGCTCTTGCTATGGCTGCTGCGATAGCAGCTTTTTTTGGATCAAGTGCGGTTGGGTTTTCATCTGTTTTTTCGACTGCACTTTCAGTTACATTTGTCGTAACCGTTTCACCTTGAGCAGCAGCTTTCTTAGCTTTTGCTCTCGCAATAGCGGCAGCTACAGCGGCTTTTTTAGGATCTAGTGCGGTTGGATTTTCATCTATTTTTTCAACCGTACTTTCAATTTCATTTGTTGCAACTGTTTCACCTTGAGCGGCGGCTTTCTTTGCTTTAGCTCTTGCAATGGCTGCAGCTACTGCGGCTTTTTTCAGGTCAAGTGCGGTTGAGTTTTCATCTATTTTTTCGACTGCATTTTCAGTTGTATTTGTCGTAACAGCTTCACCTTGAGCGGCAGCTTTCTTAGCTTTGGCTCTTGCTATGGCTGCAGCTACAGCTGCTTTCTTCGCATCTTTTTCATCAGTTTGTGACAGTGTTGCATCCGACGCAGTGCTTGTATCTGCTTGTGCTTGTTGTCTAGCAAGACGGCGGGCTTTACGTTGCTCCATGAGTTCATGGTTGTCCGGTAAGATTTCCCCTTTCTCAGATACGATAGTTTTCGTTTCTTTATTTGCTGCTGAACCCGCTTGTTTTGCTTTCAAGCGTTCTAACGCGGCTTTAACGGGGTCTTCACCTTTTTGTTTTGCAAGTTCTTCTCGACGAGCTTCTGCCGCACGTTGTGAACGAGCTTTACGCTCTTGTTCTTCACGCTCCATACGAGCTTGTTTGGCTTCAAAACGGATTTTAGCCTCTTCGGCTTTTTTCGCTTTTTCTTTAATTTCCCAAATTAGCACTTTTTCTTGACGGAAATATTGGATAAGCGGAATGTGGCTTGGGCAAACATAGGCACACACACCACATTCAATACAATCTTTTAAGCAATATTCTTCTGATTTTTGGTGATCTTCACTGCGAGCATACCAATAAAGTTGCTGTGGCATTAAATTGACTGGGCAAGCATCAGAACAAGCAGAGCAGCGGATACAAGATTGCTCCGGTTCAGGTTCACCATATTCAAAATGATCGGGTGCTAATAAACAGTTTATTAATTTTGTGACGGGTGCGTTGAGATCAGAAAGTTGTAATCCCATCATTGGTCCGCCTGCAAAAACAGGGAAGCGCTCATCATATTGATAGCCAACTTGCGCCAATAAATGGTCAACTGGTGTACCTAAGCGAACCCAGTAGTTGCCTTTCTCTGAAATTTTATCACCAGTCAGCGTAACGACACGCTCAATTAAAGGCTCATCATTAATAACCGCTCTTTTCACCGCAAAAGCTGTACCGACATTATGCATTAATACGCCAATATCGTAAGAACGTCCGCCACTTGGCACTTCCATGCCGGTAAGCAAATAAATCAGTTGTTTGGCAGCACCAGATGGATATTTAGTCGGAATAACGCGCAATTCAATGTCATTTGCACCATGTAGTGATTGTTGAATAGCCTGAATTGCTTCAGGTTTATTGTCTTCAACCGCAATCACCACTTTTTCAGGACGTAAGATATAACGTAAAATGCGAATCCCTTCGATCATTTCATCCGTGTAATCACGCATTAAGCGATCATCACAGGTAATATAAGGTTCGCATTCCGCACCGTTAATAATTAAAAGTTTAACTTTCTTTTCAGCTGATTGGATTTTGGCTGCAGTAGGGAATACCGCACCACCTAAGCCGGCAACCCCTGCTTGATAAATACGATCAATGAGTTGTTCGACAGGTTGTGTGAAAAATTCTTCAAGTGGAAATTGCTCACGCCATTTATCCAAGCCATCCGCTTGAATATGAATCATATCCTCGGTTAAACCCGAAGGATGGGGCGCAACATGTTTTCCGATAAACTTTACGGTACCAGAAGTTGGCGCGTGAACAGGCAAGGTTCTTAAACCATCACCTTGTGTTAAAGGTTGACCTTTAAGCACATAATCGCCTTCTTTAACTAATACATTTCCCGCTGTGCCGGCATGTTGTTTAATTGGCACGTAAAAATCATGAGCAAGTTCAGATTGCTGAATAGGGGATTGGTTTGATTGAGATTTCATTCCAGGAGGATGAATACCACCTTTAAAATCCCAAATTTTGCCGGAGTTAAATCTTGTTAATACATCAGCCATATTATTCCGACTCCCCAACCACTAATTTTTTCTCGATTTCTGTGGTGTTTACAACCGGAATGACTAATTTAGGATCAAACTTCCAGTTCCAATTATCAATATCTTTTTTCACTTTAATCATGGAAATACAATCTGTTGGACAAGGTGCGACGCAAAGTTCACAGCCTGTACAGAGATCGGGAATAATAGTATGCATGGCTTTGTTTGTACCAATAATGGCATCAACAGGGCAGGCTTGAATACATTTGGTACAGCCAATACACATATTTTCATCAATAAAAGCAACCATTTCTTCAGGTTCAGCGACATCATCCATTGCTGGGACATCAACGCCCATGATTTCGGCAATTTTTACTACCGTCGGACGACCACCTGGCACGCATTTTGTGATAACGTCACCATTAGCAATTGCTTCAGCATAAGGCTTACAGCCAGGATAGCCGCATTGCCCACATTGGCTTTGCGGTAAGATAGCATCAATTTTTTCGACGATAGGATCAGCTTCGACTTTTAATTTAATCGAAGCAAAGCCTAAAATCGCGCCAAAAATTAAAGCGAGAACGGTTACTGAAATTAAGATAAACATTATTTTTTAGTGTTATTCCAAAATAATCCGAGAAAAATCACTGTTACAGTAATAAACATCAAGAGATAAATCATTTTACTAATCCGGCGAAGCCCATAAAGGCGAGAGACATCAAACCGGCCGTAATTAATGCGATAGACGAGCCACGAAACGTAATAGGGACATCTGCAGCAACAAGGCGTTCACGCAACGCGGCAAATAAAACTAAAACCAGCGCAAAACCTAAAGAGGCGCCAAAACCATAAATGACGGATTCGGTTAAATTGTGTGCCAAATTGACGTTTAATAATGCCACGCCGAGTACGGCACAGTTTGTGGTAATCAGTGGTAAGAAAATCCCTAATAAGCGATAAAGTGATGGACTCGTTTTATTGATTACCATTTCGGTAAATTGAACCACGACGGCAATCACTAAAATGAACACTAATGTGCGCAAGAAGGTGGCATTTAGTGGCATTAAAATATAATTATCGACTAAATAAGAACACAATGATGCGACGGTTAATACGAACGTCGTAGCAAGCCCCATACCAATTGCTGTTTCAATTTTTTTGGACACACCCATAAATGGACAAAGTCCTAAGAATTTGACCAAAACGAAGTTATTAATTAATGCAGTGCTGATAATGAGTAGAATGTAATGTGTCATTGCGTCTAAATTATATTTTATATAAGAGGCGTATTATCCCTGTTTATTGCATTGAGAACAATAAAAAATTCGGGGTAGTGCGGTCAGTTTTTCCTTTATTTTGCAATCAGTTCTTTCTGACTATGTTGGAAATAGCGATATAACTGAGGTAGCAATTGAGAAATCAAGTTAAGTTGTTGGTATGGCAACGCAAAGACCGCATTGTTTTTAGCTTGTGTTTCATCCCATTGAATTTTTTTTAAGCTCTGTTCAATACTATTTTGGAGCTTTTCAAAGATTTCTGGACGAAGCTTTTCAATATTTTCCAGTGCATATAAAACCTTTTTCGCCACAGGATAAAAGTCTGATAAAAACTCGGTAGTTTGTTGTAATTGCGCCATTTTATTGCGATATGCCCCTAAAGCAGAAATATAGCTCAATAGGGAATAATTCATTTTTAATAAGTCAAAACCTTCCTGCAAATACGCTTGATATTTTTTCGGTTCGTTGTTCATGTTGGAAAGCGTCGTACTTAATGCTGCCGCATATTGATGGGCATTACGGCGTGCAATGCGGTATTTTAAATTATCGCTTTTACCAAATTGCAGTTGGCTAATAATGTGTAAGAAATATTGCGCATCACTTTGAATCGCTTGACGGCTCACTTTATCGAGTTGCAGATATTTCCAATCCGGCCATAAATAAGAAACGGCAAACCATGCAATGGCTGAACCTAATACGGTATCAATGAGGCGAGGGAAGAGCGCTGATTGTGTGTCAAATCCCATCACATCGAAACTGATCAATACTTGCAAGGTAATAAAGAACGTGGAGAAACTGTAATTATTACTTCGGAAGAAGAAAAAGAACGTACTGGTCACCACCATTAAGCCAAGTTTCATCTCTAATGTTGGATTGAGATATGGCAATAAGGAGCCAATAATTACCCCTAAAATCGTACCAATAATACGCTGGCGTAACCGCACTTTGGTTGCGGAATAGTTTGGTTGACAAACAAAGACCGCGGTAAGCAAAATCCAGTAACCCAAATTAAATTGGAAAAATTCAACAATAGCGCAACACAAAAATACCACGATAGACAAACGTATAGCATGACGGAAAAGTGGTGACTCAAAGGTAAAATTACTTCCGATAACAGAAAGAATATTTTTTAATCCTGTAATTTGTTCAGTATGGATCTGTCCAGTTTGCTCATTTTCAGT
This sequence comes from Haemophilus sp. HMSC61B11, assembly GCF_001838615.1. Classification (NCBI taxonomy): domain Bacteria; kingdom Pseudomonadati; phylum Pseudomonadota; class Gammaproteobacteria; order Pasteurellales; family Pasteurellaceae; genus Haemophilus; species Haemophilus sp. HMSC61B11. Next base: position 39,783 of record NZ_KV837971.1, on the reverse strand, counting down.
AGTTTCTTGCTCAAGCTGACGTAACTGCCAGTTAATGCTTTGCAGATTATCAATAAGTGTTTGAAGGGCAAGCAAAACATTGTTTTGATTAGTATGTCCTTTGCTATAAAGCTCAAGGGATTGAATCGTGCCCATCAATGCTTTTTCTACGCGAATATTATAGTGATAGGGCGTATTTTGACGCAGACAAGCCGTAATATCATGACATGCTTGTGCTTGTAATTCGAGCAAACGCTGAATGCGGAAAATTAAGTCCGTATTTTTGAGCTGTTCCGCAATTTGTCGATAATCAAAATGTGTTGAATTTGCACGTTCATGAATGTCTTGTGCTGCAAAATAATAACGGATCATGCGTTGTGTGCGTGCATGGCGATGTTGTCCACGAATGCGATAGAAAAGCGCTGTTCTTGCTTGGTTAAAAGCCTCCACCACATTGGTGTTTTTCATCGCAAAATTAAGGTGTTTTTTCTCAATTTCATCAATCTCATCAGGATCAAAAAATTCTGATTTTGCATCTAGATAATTGCCTAAGGCACAAAACGCTTTTGCCACGCTTTCTTGTACTGGGCGGTTTGGAAAAAAGAGATAAACAATGATAGTCACTACACTGTAGAGCAAAGTGCCTAATAAAATCATCACCGGATTGATAAACCAGCTCGCAGAATTATCTGGTATATAAGTGAGGGTGGTATAAATGGCGACCACCAGCGTACCAAACGCAATGGTACGATAACGTTCCCCCACGGCACCAACCATCGTAAATAAAAAGGTGATGATGGTCATCAACAATACGTATTGAATAGGTTTACCAATATTGAGTTGAACGATAAAGGTTGAAATGGCAAAGGCAATTAATGTGTAAAAAATATTTTTTAATCGTCCGGTAAGACGATTATCTAAATCTACTAAACCGCCTGCAATAATCCCTAAAATTAAGGGCATGGATTGCGTAGAAATATCAAAAAACCAGACGCCGAACGCTGCGATATTCACTGCAATAAAAATAGGTATTGAAGCGATTACTTTTGCATTAAGCCATTGATTCATGTTGATATCCTTGCTTATTATTTAATGACTAAAAAATGGATGATAAAAAAGTGAGCGGGAAGGCTCACTTCTTTATCAAAGTGCGGTTAAAAAACGATTATTTTTGTTTTTTCGCCCAGTTTAAGAAACGAGTTTGGGTTTCTTTATCGGCTTGTTGGAACCAGTATTGTAATTGTTGTTCAGCAACATTTTCACCTTGTACAACGACTTTGCCTTTCGCTGCTTTTTCTGATGACGCTGCAGGCATCATACCTACTGCAGGTGCAGCTAAAGTTGAAACCGCTGCTGGTGCATTAGATGCATTATACTCAGCAAGATCGTTAACAATATTCGCTGATGGGAATAAACCTTCTTGTTTTAAGGTATCCACTTTAGCATCAATCACATTACCTGATTTTGTTTTAACGGTAATTTGTGGTTGTGCATTAAATTTTTCGCCATCTTCTTGAGAACGAATTTTTTCTGCAGATACCACAACATCATCAGCCGTACCTTTGAAGGTTACAATAATAGGATTAGATTCAAAAAGTCCTTGGCTAGAACCTGTACCGACGATCTCACCTAAACGTACCACAACCTGTTGTGTTTGGTCAGCTTCAGCATTGAATGATTTTTTTTTCTTTTAGAAGGGATTTGCTGGCTTTTTGGCCGTTGATAGCAAGGAACTCAAGGTTTGATGAGGTGGTGACCATGCCGGCTAAGCTACTCGCACTGACTGCAAGGACAACAACACCTAAAGCAAACTTACATAATTTCATAATTACTCCTTTTATTTTTGAATGAAATTAGATGCTTGTAATGCTATGCTAAATTTAAAAAAATGGGAATAGGAAAGTGCGGTTAATTTTTAAAAAATTTTTGTAACAAAGGAGCAAATCATGGCAAAACGATTTGTCGTATATGGTCGAGTTCAAGGTGTCGGGTTTCGCTATTTTACGTGGAAAGAAGCAGAGAAAATTGGTATTAAAGGCACGGTAAGAAATTGTACAGACGGAAGTGTCGAAATCATTGCGGAAGGCAACGATGACCAACTGCAATACTTTTATGATTGGTTAAAAGTCGGGCCAAGAACCGCAACTGTTGAACAGGTCTTAGTCGATAATATTGAAGATAAACGCTATTCTGACTTTTCGATTATTCATCGCTAAAATTGACCGCACTTTACAGTGTGAATTGATGCTCGTAGAATACGCCGCTTGTTTATAAATAGGAAAAATTATGCGTAATCAAACAAAACTTCATCTTCAACAATTACAACTCGCCATGCAAAAACTTGATTTATGGCAAGCGGTTCCGCCCTCACAAGACGCTTTTTTAAGTGAAGAGCCTTTTGCCATTGATACCATGTCACCAGAAGAATGGTTACAATGGATTTTTATTCCAAGAATGTTTGCCTTACTTGAAAGTGGCGCTGAGTTACCCTCAAAAATTGCGGTGTCTCCTTATTTAGAGGAAGCGTTTAAAGAAGCAGAAGAAGATTTTTTAGTTGAATTATTAACACCGTTACGTGAATTAGAAGCCTTATTACAAAATCAATAAATGTTAGAAATTTTATATCAAGATGAATATCTTGTCGCCGTCAATAAACCTGCGGGTATGTTGGTACATCGTAGTTGGCTAGATGCTCATGAAACGCAGTTTGTGATGCAAACCTTACGTGATCAAATCGGGCAACATGTTTTTCCGATTCATCGATTAGATCGCCCCACATCAGGTGTTTTGCTGTTTGCTTTAAATAGTGAAATGGCGAATTTAATGTGTCAGCAATTTGAACAGAAAACGGTGCAAAAATCTTATTTAGCGATTGTGCGAGGGTATTTGCAAGGAAAAGGGCAGATTGATTATCCTCTTAAAATCCAATTAGATAAGATTGCAGATAAGTTTGCCCAGGAAGATAAAGCCCCTCAAGAGGCAGTGACGGATTATGAGGGCTTAAACATTGTGGAAATGCCTTATGCAGTAGGACGTTATCAAACAACAAGATACTCTTTAGTTAAGTTAATTCCCCAAACAGGCAGAAAACATCAGTTACGACGTCACATGAAACATATCTTTCATCCTATTTTAGGGGATACACAATATGGGGATTTACATCAAAATCGTGCATTGACGGAACATTCAGGCTGTCAGCGTTTATTTTTACACGCAGATATACTTATTTTTGAGCATCCGGTTGATTTAAAAAAAATAGAAATTAAAGCTAATTTAGATGAACAATGGATGAAAGTGATGGAATTATTTAATTGGTCTATTGAACGAGAAGAAATCATGTTAGATATTAATTTAACCCACGAACAGCAACAAAAAGCAGTAGAGCAAATTCAGGAATTAATGGCACAAGGAATTAGTAGTGGTGAAGCCATTCAAATTGTGGCAAAAGCATTGCGTGAAATTCATCAAAAAGGTGAGAAAGAGGCTTCAGACAGTAAATAAATAAAAATTTTTGTGATCAATGTATCATTTTTAAAGTTTCCTTGTTGCATAAAAAAATAAAATGTTTGAATATATTTCCAATTGAGGTGATAAGGCATGAGTCTTATTGTTTTTAAGTATTAAGGGCGAAGCCTATAGAGGTCTACTATGGAAATTGGTGTAGTAAAGTGGTTTAATAACGCAAAAGGATTTGGATTTATTTCTGCAGAAGGCGTGGATACAGACATCTTTGCACATTATTCAGCAATTGAAATGGATGGTTACCGTTCATTGAAAGCAGGACAACGTGTACAATTTGAAGTGATTCACGGCGACAAAGGATCTCACGCCACAAAAATTATTCCGATTGCGGAATAGGCGAAACGCTAAAACGTTTCAAAATCTTCTCTATTTAGCATAATCAAAAGCCAAGGTTTCGGCCTTGGCTTTTTTTCATCTTATTTATTGAGCAAATTTTTCAAACCAGCTTTCATTGCTGTCATTTGGCTTTCATATAATGCTTTGCTTTCACGTTCATCAATCATATAAGTGATGGTTTCAGAAAGTGTCATTTTCATTTTTCTTGAATATTTAGACAAACGAAGCCAAACACCATATTCTAAATCAATAGATTTTTTCTTCGTTGATTGTTTTTCAGCATTAAAAAAGCGTTTACGTCTTGCACGAATAGCCTGATCAAGCTTAATAGGTAAATCAAGAGAAAGGTGATTTTTAATCCATACCTCGATTTTTTCAGGATAATTCTGACATTCTATTAATTCTTGAACTTTGCTTTCTTCTAAGCTTTTTTCTTCATAACGGGTAATTTTTTCCCCTTCGCGATGTTTGCGAATGAGATAAATCCATTTCCAGTTTGCTTCTTGGTTTTCTAATTTTTGGTATTTCATCGTTTTATTATACTTTTTAGTGACGTGGTAACCTCGTAAATATACGCTGTTTAAATAAATTTTTCCAGTAGATTTTTATAACGGATTTTCACTCAGTGTGAAGTGTGCGATAATACCGCCAATTTAATTAAAGCGAGATATGCCGTGACTTCAACATCTTCGGAACAAGCCTTAAATTGGCAAGCCTTACAACCAGAATTATCGATTACTGAACTTTCAGCAGAAAAGGCTGATTTTTGGTCATTACAAAAGCATGCCACAAAAGCGATTTCGTTATTCTTAAAACAACCTCGTCGTTCTTTGTTGGTTTTAAAAGCCGATGATCAAGCAGAATATGCAGATTTATTAGCAGAACTTATTCGCCAAGAACAGCCAAAAGAGCGGTCAGTTTTTGGGGTGAATTATGTGGTTGAGCAGGGTGATTCTTTTTCTTTCCCTTGTATTTATACCGAGCCCGCTCGATCACCATCTGATAATTTTGCCGCACAAGGTGATGTGCTGAAGGCATTACATGCCGATCAATTTAGCCTTTTTGGTAGTGTACGTGTTCATCCAAGTTCGCAAGATATTTTGCTTACACCAGGCTTAGTGCATCAAGCCAATGGGGGCGTTTTGATTTTAAGTGCAGTAACGATGCTAAGCCAGTTTGATTTATGGCAACGCTTAAAGCATATTTTGCAAACGCAAACTTTTAATTGGTATTCAGCCCATCCATTTAAAACCTTGCCTTGTGATATTCCAAGTTATCCACTTAATTTAAAAGTGGTGATTTTAGGCAATCGCACTGAAATTGCGACCTTAGGTGAGTTAGAAGAAGATCTTTACAGCTTGGCGGATTACGCGGAAATTGAAAGCTATTATTCTGTTTCGCAACCTAAAGCACAAGAAAATTGGGCCAATTATGTGTTAGCATTAGCCTCAAAATATGAGCTCGATTTAGATTTAACCGCATTAAATAAACTCTATCAGTTATTGGTGCGTGAGAGTGAAGATCGCTTTTTAATTAATATTTCACCGTTAAAAATAACAGAAATGTTGCTTAATGCCGCGACGTTGTCACAAAAACAAACCTTAAGTGCGGTTGATTTTGAGCAAGCTTTTAAACAAAAGAACGAACAGCACGGTTTTTTACGTGAACGTACTTATGCGGATATTCTCAACGAACAAATTTATGTAGAAACCAACGGTGAAATTGTTGGGCAAATTAATGGCTTGTCTGTGATTGAATATCCAGGCACCCCCGTTTGTTTCGGTGAACCTTCTCGTATCAGTTGCTTAGTGCAGTTTGGTGATGGTGAAGTCGTGGATGTGGAGCGTAAGAACGAATTAGCCGGCAACCTCCACGGGAAAGGCATGATGATTTCAGAAGCGTGCTTGGCCAGTATCTTAGAGTTGCCATCACAGTTACCATTCTCTGCTTCCTTAGTGTTTGAACAATCTTATGGTGAAATTGATGGTGACAGTGCGTCTCTAGCTATTTTCTCCGTATTAGTCAGCGCGTTATCTGATTTGCCATTGCCACAAAATATTGCGATTACGGGTACCATTGACCAATTTGGTTTGGTGCACGCAGTAGGCGGAGTGAATGACAAAATTGAAGGCTTTTTCACTATTTGCCAACGTCGTGGTTTAACGGGTAAACAAGGGGTGATTATTCCCGCGACGACTATTCAGCAATTAAGTTTATCTGATGAAGTGGTTGAGGCGGTGAAAAATGAGCAGTTCTTTATCTATCAAGTCGAAGATATTTATCAAACAGCTAAAATTCTATTTGACCGCGATTTATTGGAAGAGAAAGAAGAATATGCGAAGGGCAAAGAACCTATTGCGCGTTTAATTCAAAATCGAATTGCTTTCCGGTCGGAAACGCCGAAAAAAAACTGGTTAGATTTCTTTAAATCTTAATTTCTTTAAAGCGAACCTTGAGTTCGCTTTTCTTTTATCTTAATTTTACTGACTGCTCCGACAAGTTGAGCTAACAAGTGTTCGCTGTTTACATTTCTTATAAATCCCCATAGAATCTGCACCTATTGTTTGTAACCAAGCAAAACTACATATACAAGGAAATGAAAAATGGAAAACACCTGTACACCAAACATTAAAAGCAGCTACACCTATGAAGATTTATTAGCTTCTGGTCGTGGTGAGTTATTTGGTAAAGAAGGCCCGCAACTTCCAGCACCAACCATGTTGATGATGGATCGCATTGTAAAAATGACCGAAGACGGCGGTGCATTTGGTAAAGGGTATATTGAAGCGGAATTAGATATTCATCCAGATTTACCGTTTTTCGGTTGCCACTTTATCGGTGACCCAGTCATGCCAGGCTGCTTAGGCTTAGATGCGATGTGGCAATTAGTCGGTTTCTTCCTTGGCTGGGTTGGCGGTAAAGGTAAAGGTCGTGCATTAGGCGTAGGTGAAGTGAAATTTACTGGACAAATCTTACCAACCGCGAAAAAAGTGGTTTATCGCATTAATATGAAACGTGTGATTAATCGCAAATTAGTGATGGGAATGGCTGATGGTGAAGTGGAAGTCGATGGTCGCGTTATCTACACCGCAACTGATTTAAAAGTTGGCTTATTCCAAGATACATCAAGTTTCTAATTCAAATAAACACGACATCATAATAAAAATAATAGCCCGATTCATTCGGGCTTTTTTTTCTATTCTTCGTCAATGATATCGATAAATTCGGCATTCAGTAATTTAGCCAAATCTTGTGGGGCTAATTCGACGCTTAATCCACGTTTTCCACCAGAAACAAAAATCGTATCAAACTGAAGTGCGGTCGAATTTATTACTGTTTTTACATGTTTCTTTTGACCTAATGGACTAATGCCACCGACTAAATATCCCGTGCTTTTTTGTGCTGCATCTTTATCGGCCATTTCAACTTTTTTTACACCAATTGATTTTGCCGCTTTCTTCAAGCTTAACATGTTTGCCGTGGAAAGCACAAAACACGCTAATTTTTTCTGATCACCATTTTCAGCGACTAAAAGTGTTTTAAAGGATTGGTGCGGATCAAGCCCAAGTTTTTCAGCGGCTTCATCGCCAAAATGCGTATTGTTAGGGTCATGATCGTAAGTATGGAGAGTAAAAGGAATTTTATTTTTCTTTAGTAAATCAATTGCTGGTGTCATCTGATTTCCTTATGTATTTATGAGTCTTTTTTCTGTAGAATGAATCGGTTCAGAACATTTTACAGCGGAGAGAAAAATGGACGCAAGCCTAAATATTGCTATTGCAGCAGAATTTGATCTATGTGAAAAAATTGCCGAAGCACTTGAACAAAGTGAGCTAAGTGTAGGCAAGGTTGCAATTGTAGAAATTTATCCTTTTGAAGAAGAGCAATCGGTGCGTTTTCGCAATAAAGCCGTTGCTCAATTAGCCACTGATGAGATTGAGTGGAATAGCGTTAATTATCTTTTCTTCGCAGGCCAAATTGACCAAGCGCCTTTATTAGCACAGGCTGCAGAAAGTGGCTGTGTGGTGATTGATTTAAAAGGGATTTGCTCTGCATTGTCTGATGTACCCGTCGTAGTTCCTACAATCAATGAAGAAAATCTGACTGAATTAAGACAACGTAACATTGTGAGTTTACCCGATCCGCAAGTGAGTCAATTAGCATTATCTTTACTACCAATCGTTCAACAAACAAATTTAACTCAAGTTTTTGCAACGTCACTTTTGCCCGCTTCTTATACAGATGGTGAAACCGTGAATAAACTTGCGGGTCAAACCGCTCGTTTACTGAATGCTATGCCATTGGAAGAAGGCGAAACCCGTTTTGCCTTTGATGTGTTTCCACAACAAGCAGCTAATTTAAATCTGCAATTACAAAAAATCTTCCCGCAGTTAGACAATGTGATTTTCCATCAAATTCAAGTGCCTGTCTTCTACGGAATGGCGCAAAAAGTGACCGCGCTTTCAGATTATGAATTTGATTTCCAACCGCAACAAAGTGAGTTGATTGAATTACACGATAGCCTGATTACACCAGTAATTAATGGTGAAAACGAAAACGGTGAAGAAAGCGTAAAATTGCATATCAGCCAACAAAGTGCGGTTGAAAATGGCGTTGAATTTTGGACAGTTGCCGATGAGCAACGTTTCAATATCGCCTTATTAGGTGTGAAATTACTTGAGTCGATTTATCACCAAGGTTATTAATTTAAGTTAAGGGAAAGACAATGCAACAATCTTTACTTGAACGCCTTTTTTCGATTAAAGAAAAGGGCAGTACCACTAAAACCGAAATTATTGCTGGTATCACCACCTTCTTTACCATGGTGTATATCGTGTTTGTGAACCCATCCGTATTAGGTGATGCAGGAATGGATAAGCAAGTTGTTTTCGTCACTACTTGTTTAATTGCCGCGCTCGGTACCATTGCGATGGGATTATTCAGTAATTTACCTATCGCCCTTGCACCTGCTATGGGACTTAATGCATTCTTTGCTTATGTAGTCGTTGGCAAGCTCGGTTATTCTTGGGAAGTGGGCATGGGCACTATTTTCTGGGGCTCGATTGGTTTATTTGTTCTCACCCTATTCCAAATCCGTTATTGGTTAATGGCTTCGATTCCGCTTTCACTGCGAGTGGGAATTGGTGCAGGTATCGGCTTTTTTATTGCGTTAATTGGCTTTAAAAATATGGGATTGGTTGTAGCGAATCCTGCAACCTTAGTGGCATTAGGCAATTTACATGATCCGAAAATTCTGCTTGGTGTGTTAGGCTTTTTCATTATTGTGGTGCTAGCGGCACGTAATATTTTCTCAGGTGTATTAATTTCTATCGCGGTAGTGACTGGTTTAGCCTTATTAATTGACGATCAAGTCACTTTCCATGGTATTGTTTCTATGCCACCAAGTTTAGGCTCAGTTGTGGGTAAAGTGGATATTGTCCGAGCCTTAGATACCGCATTGCTCGGCATTATTTTCTCTTTCCTTTTAGTAAACCTATTTGACTCATCAGGCACCTTATTAGGCGTGACCGATAAAGCAGGTTTCAGCGATGAAAAAGGTCGTTTCCCGAAAATGAAACAAGCTCTTTATGTGGACAGCGTGAGTGCTGTAGTAGGTTCTTATATCGGAACATCCGCTATCAGTACCTATATTGAAAGTGGCGCAGGGGTTTCAGTCGGCGGTAGAACAGGTTTAACCGCAGTGACAGTAGGTATTTTATTCTTACTTACCATTTTCTTTTCACCGTTAGCGAGTGTGGTGCCTGCTTATGCAACAGCTGGGGCGTTAGTCTATGTAGGGATTTTAATGGCATCCAGTCTTATCCGTGTGCACTGGGATGATTTAACCGAAGCTACGCCTGCTTTTATCACCGCCGCCATGATGCCATTTACCTATTCAATAACTGAAGGTATCGCATTTGGTTTTATTAGCTATTGCGTCATGAAGGCCTCTACAGGTAGAATTAAAGAAGTAAATGCACCTGTGTGGGTGGTGTCTTTATTATTTGTGGCCAAGTTCGTTTGGGTTGGCTGATTTCATAAAGGCGTAATTTATTACGCCTTCGTTTTATAGCATTGCAACAAGGAGTGCGTCATGCAAAATATTCTTTTTATCGTCAATGATTCCACATATAGCGGAGAAAAAACCTTCAACGCTGTTCGTTTCGCCATCAATATGAAAGAAGAGCACAGCAAGGATGTAAATATTAAATTATTCTGCTTTTCTGATGCGATTTTATGCGGTATTGCTGGGCAAAACCCAAATGAAGGTTTCAATATCCAACAACTTATCGATATTTTAGCGGCACAAGGTGCTGAAATTAAATTATGTACCAGCTGTGTAAAAGCACGTGGTTTATTAGATGCTAAATTAATTGACGGCGTGACCCTTGGTACTTTAGATGATGTTTCTGAATGGACATTATGGGCGGATAAAGTTTTAACGTTCTAAAATAATAAGATAAAGAATAAAGTGCGGTGAAATTTCACCGCATTTTTTATGGAAATCCCCCCGTTAAATCCCTAAAATAGGGGCACTCTAATGTTTACAGAAAAATAAAAAATGAGCCAAAAATCAACCGCACTTAATGCCATTTCGTTACCTTTAAATCAAGTCAATTTAATTGAAGCCTCTGCAGGTACTGGGAAAACCTATACTATCGGTTCTATCTATCTTCGTTTACTTTTACAAGCAGGCGAAAATTGTTTTTCTCGTCCATTAAATGTGGACGAAATTTTGGTGGTAACCTTTACTGAAATGGCGACGGAGGATTTAAAACGTAAAATTCGGGAACGTTTAACGGCGGCAATTTCGATTTTTTCTGAATATTATGAAAAGCAAGATAAAGCGATTTTTACTGGGGAACATCAATTTTTAGCGGAATTGTTGCCTTATTTAGAGGATATTCCGACCGCACTTCGTCGCTTAAAGCTGGCCGAACAAAATTTAGATTTAGCCTCCATTTATACCATTCACGGTTTTTGTCGCCGAATGCTGATGCAACATGCTTTTAATTCAGGCGTGCATTTCAATTTAAAACTTCTCAAAGATCAGTCTGATTTACTCAAACAATTTGCAAATGAATTTTGGCGAGAGCATTTTTATGATTTGCCTTTCCATTTGGCTGCATTTATCTCAAAAGAATTAAAGTCGCCAGAAGATGTATTGAATGATTTAGGCTCAAATATTGGAAATGATTTTTCTGTGCAACTTGATAAACCAGAACTGTTAGAACTGCCATTAAAAGAATTTTTGCAAAAAGATATCGCTGAAAATGCGGAAGTTATTGAAAAGATTAAAGATGCTTGGTTAGAAAGTGCGGTTGAAATTCGCGATCTTTTTGATGAAGAAGTCGTAAAAAAAGAGAAATCTTGTTTAAATGGAAAAACACATTCAAGCAAAACAATTTTATCACTTGTAGATGAAGTCACCTCATGGGCAAAAAATAGAGCAGATATCACCTTAAACGAAACATTAGTAAAAAAATTTACACAATCGGCTTTGGATAACGCTGTCAACGCACCTTTCAAGAAAAAAGGTGTGAGAATAACACATCCAACTTTTGAAGAGATTGAAGCTTTAATTGAGCAACTTCAACCGAGTAATTTATTTAAAAAAATCATTCTTTACCACTATCGTCAAGGTATTCAAAAGAAACTTCTTGAATACAAAGCGAATCATCCTGAAAAATCTTTTGATGATTTATTACGCTTATTGAAAGAGGCATTACATAGTGAGGGCGGAGAACAGTTAGCGGAATTAATTCGTTTTCAATATCCTTTTGCCATGATTGACGAATTCCAAGATACAGATGCGTTACAGTATCAAATTTTCTCGAAAATTTATCACAATGAAACCGCGTCTGGTAATGTTGGCTTTATGATGATCGGAGACCCAAAACAGGCGATTTATCGATTCCGTGGCGCCGATATTTTTACATATTTAAAAGCAGCAAAAGAAGCCAATGAACGTTTTAACTTAGGCACAAACTATCGTTCTTCTCAACCTTTAGTGGAAGGGGTAAATCGATTATTTGATTTCAAAAATGATCCCTTTATTTATGAAAATATTGAATTTTTAAATGTAGGTGCAGCCAAGAAAAATCTTGTTTTTCAGTTAAATAATCAGCCTGAACCAGCCTTTCGTTTTTACATTAACGATAAAGACAAATCCACCCAGCAAGATTATGCGAAAGCTTGCGCGACATCGATTCAGCAATGGTTAAAAAGTGCGGCAGAAAACCCGGTAGTTTTTCCGAATGAAAGCAAAGCGGAAAATCAAACATTGCGAGCAGAAAATATAGCTGTTTTGGTGCGTGGTTATATCGAAGCAGAGCTGGTGAAAAAAGAATTGCAAGCGCTTGGTATTGCTTCCGTGTACCTTTCGGATAGAGGAAATGTCTTTGAGAGTAACACAGCAAAAGAACTGGCCTTGATTTTGCAAGCCTGTTTGAGTGTGACTGAGCGCCCAATTTTGAATGCAATAGCGACCGCACTTTTCGGCTTAAATGCAGCTGAAATTCACCAAATTCACCAGGATGAAATTCAGTGGCAACGTTGGGCTGAAAAATTTGCAGAGTATCAACAAATTTGGCAACGCCAAGGCGTATTGCCGATGTTGCATCATTTACTTTTAGCAGAAAATATCACAGAAAAACTCTTATCTCGGCCTGATGGTGAACGAAAACTGACAGATTTATTACACTTAGCCGAAATTTTACAGCAAGCAGCGGCATTAAATGAAAGTGAAGCGGCATTATTGCGTTGGTTTGAAAAGCAAATTCAAGATGATGGTCGTCAAGAAGTACAAATCCGTTTAGAAAGCGAACGTCAATTAGTGAAGATTGTGACTATCCATAAATCTAAAGGGTTGGAATATGATTTAGTTTGGTTGCCATTTTTAGGAAATGCAGCAAAAGACCCAACTAAAAAGAAACTATTTAATTTATATTACGATAAGAAACAAAACAAAACCTTGTGGGATATGCAAGATCAACACTTGGATGAGCTAACCCAAGAAGTTTTTGCGGAAGAATTGCGCTTGCTTTATGTGGCATTAACCCGAGCAAAATATCAAATGGCCTTTGTGTTACCGAAAGCCTTTGATAAAAAATGGAATGCTTTATTGTATGTTTTAACACAAGGTGAAATTGGTCGAAAACTCGATTTGCCAAATAATTGGGATACCCAACCGTTATTGGAAAAATTTAAGCAGCTTTTACCAAATGATGTAGCAATTGAATTAACCGATGTGTTACAAGCCAGTGAACCACTTACCTTAAATATTTCTCAAGAAAATTTAAGTGCAGAAATTTTCCAAGGTGAAATTGAACAAGATTGGCGAGTGACGAGCTTTAGTGGCATAGAACAAACACATCAACGCAAAGCTTATTTGAATGAAAGTGCGGTGAAAAAATCGCTCATTTTTGATGATGCGAAAGATTATGATGCATCTATTTCAACAGAAAATATCACTGAAAATCTGACCGCACTTGAGCATGATAACGATGAAATGGTTTTAGATTTCCCACGGGGAACACAAATTGGTACGTTGTTACATCGTTATTTTGAAAAGGTGCCTTTTGCTCAACTGGCTGAGAAAGAAAACATTGAAAAATTATGTCAGGATTTGAATCTTGTAGAAGAGCAGTTTGTAGCAGTTCAACAGTGGTTTGAACAAATACTCAGTACACCAATTTTGTCAAACGATGATTTTACCCTTGCACAAATTAACGAAAAACAATGCTTAAAAGAGTTGGCGTTTTATCTCAATATCACAAGCCATTTTGATGTCGTAGGTTTTAATCGAGCGTTAGCAACTTGGCATCATTTGCCGTCAGAACCGTTACAGTTTGATGATATTCAAGGTATGGTGCGAGGTACAATGGACTTAGTTTTTAGTCATCAAGATAAATATTATTTGCTTGATTACAAATCGAATTTCTTGGGTGAAATATTAAAGGATTACGATCAAGCTGCATTGAAAAAAGCCATATTAGAACATCATTATGATTGGCAATATTTGTTGTATGTGGTGGCATTACACCGTTATTTAAAAACACGTTTGCCTCACTACGATTACAACCGAGATTTTGGTGGTGTGGTCTATGCATTTTTACGAGGAATGAATGGTTCGCCACAATCGGGCATCTTTTTTGATAAACCAGATTGGCAATTAATCCAACAATTAGAGGAATTATTTTAATGTTAAGCCTATTAAAATCATTGCAAGAACAAGGTGTGATTACTCAAGGCGATTATTATTTTGCTCAATTAATTGCGGATAAACAAAAAGATAAAGGCTATGCCGAGCCCATCCAAAATTTAGCGATTTTATTAGCCGCACTTTGCAACTGGAGCTATACGCAAGGCAATACTTGTTGTGTGTTAGATCGCTTTTTAGAACGTAATTTATTCGGGTTGGCTTATCGTCATACTGAAACAGATTTTTTGTCGCTTATCAATGAAAAGATTGGTTCATTTCCTGTATCAAAATGGCAATCAGCCTTAGCGGGGCATATCGCTTTTACACAAGATCCTGAAAATCAGGTTGCCCCTCTCGCATTTCAATTTGGGGCGATTTATTTCTATCGAGCTTGGCAAGATGAATTCCGCGTGGCGCAATATATTAAAAATGCCTTGAAAAATGACCGCACTTTATCGGTAGAGCCGCAACAAATTCGGGCATTATTAGATCGCTATTTTCCTCAACAACAAGCGCAAGTTGATTGGCAAAAAGTAGCAGTCGCAACGGCGGTAAAAAGCCCATTTTCTGTGATTACAGGTGGCCCTGGAACAGGGAAAACAACGACAGTCACTCGCTTGTTATGTGTATTACAGGAATTATTTGGTGGCAAACTTCATATTAAATTGGTTGCGCCAACGGGAAAAGCGACGGCTCGTTTAACGGAATCCATCGAAAACGCCTTGGCTCAAATGCCGATTTCAGATGAGTTACGCGCATCCATTCCTAAAACAGCAGAAACGTTGCATCGTTTACTAGGCGTTCGACCTTTTACCGATAGCGTGAAATATCATGCACATAATCCACTGCAAATCGATGTACTAGTAGTGGATGAAACCTCAATGATTGATTTGCCTATGATGGCGAAACTTGTGCAAGCGTTGAAACCCGAAACGCGTTTGATTTTATTGGGTGACCAAGCTCAATTGGCTTCTGTTGAAGCGGGGGCAGTATTAGGTGAAATTGCACAGTTTTTAACGCAAGATTATAGCCCTACTCAAGCCGATTATATCTATGCAACAACAGGCTATACTGTTCCAACTGGGGGGGAGCATAGTCCGTTGCGCGATACCATTTGCCATTTAACCTTTAGTCGTCGTTTCCGAGATGATTCGGGCATTAAACAACTTGCAGCGCAAATTCAACAAGGAAAAGGTGAGGGTAGTGTGGCAACCTTTGCGGAATATCCACAAGAGTTGCATTTCCACCATTTTGATGAAGAGCAAGATGTTAAAGAATCTGTTCGCCAAGTGGTGAAAAGTGCGGTTGAAAATTACCGTGTTTATTTAACGCAACTTCAAACTTATTTTGCTCAGAAGAAAGATCTCAATGCAAAATTTATAGATGAAAAGGGTAATGAAAAAACTTATGCAGAAGCGATTTTAGACCGTTTTAATTCGGTGAGATTTTTGACCGCACTTCGCGCTTCAGCATTAGGTGTGGAAGAATTAAATCGTGAAATTGCCTTGGCATTGCGTGCAGAAAAACTACTTTGGTTCCGCCAAGAAGGTGATTGGTATATCGGTAAGCCAATTATGATTACAGAAAACGATCATAATGTGAAACTGTATAACGGTGATATTGGCTTGTGTTTAGCTAAAGGCAAAGTGTGGTTCGGCAATAGAGAAGTTTCGACCAGTCGTATTCCTGCTCACGATCCTGCGTTTATGATGACGATTCATAAATCCCAAGGTTCGGAATTTGATCATACGGTTATGGTGTTACCAACAGAACCCAATCCAGTGCTTTCACGAGAGCTGGTATTTACCGGTGTTACCCGTGCGAAAAATCAACTTTCCGTATTTGCCAATCAAAAAATCTGGCAAAGTGCGGTCAGAAATACGGTAAAAAGACAAAGTGGATTAGGAAAGTTATTACAGGAAAAAGAGGAGTAAAAAATGAAATTATATGTTTATGATCATTGCCCGTTTTGTGTGCGAGCCCGCATGATTTTCGGTTTAAAAAATCTGCCGGTAGAACTTGTGGTGCTCGCAAATGATGATGAAGCAACACCGATTGGTTTAGTGGGTAAAAAAGTTGTACCGATTCTTGTCAAAGAAGATGGAACTGCGATGCCGGAAAGTTTGGATATCGTGCATTATGTAGATGAATATTTTGGTGAAAAAATTTTATCTGAACACGTTCGTCCTGAAATTGAAACATGGTTAAAAGAAGTTGGCAGTTATTATGGTCATCTTACGACTGCACGCTTTACACAAATCGGTTTAGCAGAATTTGAAACCCAAAGTGCGGTTGATTATTTCACTAAAAAGAAAACGGAATTTATTGGTGATTTTGCAGAAAATATTGCGAAGACCGAAACCTATCTTGCTCGCTTAAAAGGAGATTTAGAGAAATTAACCGTATTGATTCAATCTGAAAATGCGTTAAACGGCCAACTTTCTCTTGAAGATATTATCGTTTTCCCTGTATTACGAAATCTGACTTGTGTGAAAGACATCGAATTCCCACCAGCAGTTTTAGCTTATATCACGAATATGGCTAAATTAAGTGATGTGCCATTATATTTTGATAAAGCTGTTTAATCTTGGTGATACATAAGCTTTGGAAATACTGAAATTTTGACTATGGTTTATAGGTGTGGTCATTTTTTCAGTATTTTTATTTATCGGTTTATAACCTCTAACGTTCATTTTAATTTCCCATCATTTTGATGAAGAGCAAAATGTTAAAGAATCTGTTTGATAAGTGGTGAAAAGTGCGGTCGAAAATTACCGTGTTTATTTAACTCAACTTCAAACTTATTTTGCTCAGAAGAAA